>NZ_JBFUMV010000003.1:0-362815 GCF_054049175.1 Microbacterium sp. P5_E9
AGATCAGCCTCGTCGGCGATCCTCAAAGCGCCGCCCGTCACAGCCTCGGATACGACCTCAGCCATCATCGCGTCGAGTGCTTCGAGGCGATCGATGAGGTCTTTCATACCCCTATTCTGCTGAGGGCCACCGACATTCCGACCCCGAAATCAGCCTGATCAGAAGAAGTTTTCAAACAACTTTTCGAGGCGCGGCGGCGAGCCTGTCGCACGCGGTCGACGCGAGGTATCGACGCCGGACGCCGCTACCAAGACCCGTTCAGCGGCCTCGCCCAGCCAGCCCCGACACGCCCTCCGCAAGGCGCAGATCATCGACCTGGTCGACCGTCTCGACCGCCTGGTGGATCGGGCATCATTCAGCCCAGATCCGAATGACTTCCGGCCCGCAGCAGCGGGATGCCGTGCCGCGTCGGCAATCAGGCCATGCACCGCCCAGAGACACCGACCAGCCGCGGGTATCGGCCTGACGGGGGAACAGAAAAAGGAGGCCGCATCGGCCTCCGCACTTCCAGAATATCGCCGGGAGGGGGCCTTGCCGCAAGGCCCCCCTGTTGACGCATACTGAACGGCCGCTTACCTCGCCCGCCCCGAGGTAGGCGCGCCCAGAACGGAGGCCCCACACCCGATGACCCCCTTGGCCACCCGCGCATTCGACCTTCCCGACCGTCTCTCCGCCAAGGCCGATCCCGCGCTGATCGCCGGCGACGAACAGCGCTTCGCGGCGATCGGAGAGACCCTCGAGCGGTCGATCGCCGACCTGTCCGCTCGACTCGACGCGGTGCGCAAGGCGCCGACGGGAGGCGGCCAGGCCGCGCTGGACCGTGACCTCGAGGTCCACCGGCTCAGCGCACGCCTGAGCACCCTCCGCCGGTTCGGTCTCGACCTGTGCCTCGGGCACATGGTCCCAGAAGGCGGCGCGGAACCCGTCTACATCGGACGACTCGGCCTCACCGATGCCACCGGCATCCGACTGCTCGTGGACTGGCGATCCCCCGCCGCCGAACCATTCTTCGGCGCCACCCATGCCAACCCGATGGGGCTCGTGAGCCGCCGCCGCTACCGCTGGTCGCGCGGCCGGATCAGCGACTACTGGGACGAGGCATTCACTCCGGAGGGACTCGAACGGCGCGCGGCGCTCGACGACGACGATGCGTTCATCGCGAGCCTCGGCGCCGACCGGACAAGTCGCATGCGCGATGTGCTCTCGACGATCCAGGCCGACCAGGACGCCATCATCCGCGCCGGATCGCACGGTGCCCTGGTCGTGGACGGCGGCCCCGGCACCGGCAAGACCGTGGTGGCGCTGCACCGCACCGCCTACCTGCTCTACTCCGACCCGCGCATCGGCCGCGGCGGCGGCGGAGTGCTGTTCGTCGGTCCGCACCAGGCGTACCTGGCGTACGTCGACGACATCCTCCCGAGTCTTGGCGAAGACAGCGTGCAGATCTGCACGCTGCGTGACCTGATCGCCGAGGGGGCGGAAGCGGATGCCGAGACCGATCCGGATGCCGCGCGCCTGAAGTCGTCCGCGACCCTGGTGAACGCGATCGAGGCGGCGGTCCGGCTCTACGAGCGACCGCCCACACGCGAGCTGATGGTCGAGACACCGTGGACCGATGTGTGGCTCACCGAAGCGGATTGGGCGGAGGCGTTCGACTCCGCGGAGCCCGGAGCGCCGCACAATGAGGCGCGAGATCAGGTGTGGGAGACGCTGCTCGAGATCCTCGTCGACCGGCGCCCCGCGGGCATGCCCATGGCGATGTTCCGTCGCGAGCTCGGGCAGAACGAGGAGCTCCTGCGCACCTTCAGCCGCGCATGGCCGATCCTCGATCCGAACGCGCTCGTCGCGCAGCTGTGGACGTCGCCGGCATTCCTGCAGCGATGCGCGCCCAGGCTGAACGCAGACGAGGTCGCGGTGCTCCAGCGCAGCGATGGCCACGCCTGGACCGTCTCCGACCTGCCGTTCCTGGATGCCGCGCTCCGCCGGATCGGCGACCCCCAGGCAACCAGGCGCCGCCGGCAGCGCGAGGCGACCCTCGCCGCGGAACGCGAGGAGATGAGCAGGGTCGTCGACCATCTCATCGCCGCCGACGACTCCGAGATGTCGGTCATGTCGATGCTCCGAGGGCAGGACTTCCAGAACACCCTCGACGACGACACCGCCCTGCCGGGCGGCGACCCCGACCTGCTCGCCGGTCCGTTCGCGCACATCGTCGTCGACGAGGCGCAGGAGCTGACGGATGCCGAGTGGCAGATGCTGCTCGCACGCTGCCCGTCCAGGAGCTTCACGATCGTCGGTGACCGCGCGCAGGCCAGACACGGCTTCACCGAGTCCTGGGAGGAGCGGCTCGGCAGGGCGGGGTTCACCCGCACGAGCCTCGCTGCGCTGAACATCAACTACCGCACCCCGGCGGAGGTCATGGCCGAGGCCGAACCGGTGATCCGCGCGGCCCTGCCGGATGCGAATGTGCCGACGTCGATCCGCAGCAGCGGCATCCCGGTGCGGCATGGTTCGCTCGCCGAACTCGATGCGATCCTCGCGGCCTGGGCTGCCGAGCACGCCGAGGGCGTGGCCTGCGTCATCGGGCATCCCGCGTTCACACCGACGTCGCGGGTGCGCTCGCTGACCCCGGAGTCGTCGAAGGGGCTCGAGTTCGACCTGGTCGTGCTCGTCGAGCCGGACGCCTTCGGGACCGGCATCGAGGGAGCGGTCGACCGCTATGTCGCGATGACCCGGGCGACCCAGCAGCTCGTCATCCTGACGGCCGGGTGACCGGGCCCGCCGGTCCCTGAGC
Source organism: Microbacterium sp. P5_E9 (assembly GCF_054049175.1). Taxonomy (NCBI): domain Bacteria; kingdom Bacillati; phylum Actinomycetota; class Actinomycetes; order Micrococcales; family Microbacteriaceae; genus Microbacterium; species Microbacterium sp. P5_E9. Next base: position 2,795 of record NZ_JBFUMV010000003.1, read on the forward strand.
TTGTCGAAGGGACGGCAGGATGGAGCGCATGGTTCCCGCCGCACTGCCTCTGACCGAGATGCCGTCCCCGCAATTCGTCATGTCGGCGGAGGGGCACCGCATCGCCACCTACTCGTGGGGATCGGATGCCGCGCCCACCGTCCTGTGCGTGCATGGCTTCGCGTCCAGCACTCTGGACAACTGGGTCAAGACGGGATGGGTGCGCGACCTCCTCCGCGCCGGCTTCCGCGTGCTCGGCGTGGACCAGCGCGGACACGGTGCGAGCGACAAGCCGCACGATCCGCGCGACTACTCGATGCGCGCGCTCGTCGGCGACCTGCTGGAGGTGCTCGACACCTATCTGCTGGACACGGTGCTCTACAGCGGCTACTCCATGGGCGGGCGCGTGGGGTGGCAGCTGCTGGTCGACGCGCCGGACCGCGTGACCCGCGGGGTGCTCGGCGGCATCCCCGACGGGCGGCCGCTCGCCCGGATGCGGCTCGACGAGGCGCGCGCGTACGTGGAGGACGGCATCCCCATCGACGACGCGGTCACCCAGAACTATGTGACCCTCGCCGAGCGCGTGCCCGGCAACGACCTGCGCGTGCTGATCGCGCTGACCGAGGGCATGCGCCTCGGCGACGCGGATCCGGACCCTGCCCGTCCGCCGCAGCAGCCTGTGCTGTTCGCGACCGGCAGCGACGACGGCATCCTCGAGGCCTCGAAGCGCCTCGCCTCCGCGGCGCCCCACGGCGAGTTCCTCGAGATCCCTGGCCGGCACCACTTCAACGCACCGGGGTCGCGCGCGTTCCGCGAGGCCGCCATCGCCTTCCTCTCGTCGCCCGGTCCCTGAGCTTGTCGAAGGGTGCCACAACGCGAAAGGGCAGGTCCCCGCGAACGGGAGCCTGCCCTTTCGGCAGTCGGCGCTACAGGCTCAGGCCGTGCCCGAACCGGAACAGCGGGTCGACGGTGTCGAACGGCACGTCCGGACGGTTCGCCGCGACCGCCGACATCGAGCGCGGCAGGTCGAACGGCAGCCGGCCCTTGGGCTCGGCCGCCCCGGTGAGCACGTCCAGCAAGGCTGCGGCACTGGCGCCCCAGTTCAGCGTGACCCCGGCGGCCGCGTCGACGATCGGCTCGAGGATCGCCGGGCGATCAGCGAGGACGTCGACGATCGTGGGCACTGCCGCAGCGATCTCGCGCACGTGGTCGATGACCTCGTGCGAGTAGTCGAGCGAGCCCGCGTGGAAGAAGTTCTCGAACATCGTGTCGCGCTGCTCGAACGGCGCCGCCAGGCGCAGGATCGCGGCATCCGCGTCGATCGGCGAGTCCACGACGGTGCCGTAGCGCCCCGCGACCTCGGGGTCGATGCCCTCGACGTAGAGCCGCAGCCCCGGGGAGAGCGGTAGCGCGGGCGCGGCATCGCTGTCGGCCCAGCCGGAGCGCAGCGGGCGGTTCGTGACCACCGTGATCGACGCACGCTGGGCGGCTTCACCGGCCGCGCGGAAGTCCGCCCGGCCGACGATCTCATCTGCGGCGTCCTCGTCGACGAACGGGTCGTCGAAGAGGCCCAGCTCGAACTTCTCGCGGAGGATGCGCGCCGCCGAGACGTCCAGACGCTCTTCGCTGACCTCACCGGTGGCGACGAGGTCGAGCAGCAGCTCGGGGCAGGCTTCGCCGCCGAACTGGTCGACGCCCGCCTCGAGGACCTTCACCATGCGCTCGCGCGGGGTCAGGTGCTCGACGCCCCAGGCACGCGCCGGGAACGGCTGGCCGAAGATCTCGGCGTCGTTGATGAGGCCCCAGTCGGTGCAGACGAGTCCGTCGAACCCGAAGCGCTCGCGCAGCAGGCCCGTGATGACGGACTTGTTGAAGCCGAAGCCGACCTCTTCGTACTCGGTGCCGACCGGCATGCCGTAGTACGGCATGACCTGACGCGTGCCGGCCTCGAACGCCGCCTCGAAGGGCTTCAGGTGCAGTTCGAACTGGCCGCCGGGGTAGACCTGCTCGCGCCCATACGGGAAGTGCGGGTCTTCGCCGTCACGCTGCGGGCCGCCGCCGGGGAAGTGCTTGGTCATCGTCGAGACCGAACCGGGTCCGAACGACGAGCCCTGGAAGCCGCGGATGTACGCGGCGCCGAGGCGACCGGACAGCTCGGCGTCCTCACCGAAGGTGGCGACCTGGCGCGCCCAGCGGGGCTCGGTGGCGAGGTCTACCTGCGGGTGGAGGGCGACGCGCAGTCCGACCGCGGTGTACTCCTGGCGGGCGATGTCAGCGAACCGCTCGACGAGCTCCTCGTCGCCGATCGCGGCGAGGCCCATGGTCTCGGGCCACTGCGAGAACGGCCCCGCCATCATCGCGGTGCCCGGGTTGTCGCTGAAGGAGTGGCGCGGGTCGGTCGAGACCGTCACCGGAATGCCGAGCCGCGTCGACGCCGCGAGCTCCTGCAGGGCGTTGTGCCAGGCCGCGATGTCGCGGCCGCGGGGCGCGGCGCCGAGCAGGTTGAAGTGCGTCATCTTGCGGCCGTCGACGTACTCACGGGCGGAGGGCGTGGCGAACGCGGGGTTCGCCTCGTCGAGGTCGCCGATGGTGATCATCGTGTGGAAGAACAGCCCTGCCTTCTCTTCGAGGGTCATCGCCTCGAGCAGAAGGGCGACGCGCTCCTCCACGGGAGCATCTGCGTCGAGCCAAGGGCGGGTTGCGACGGATGCCGCGGCATCCGTCGTCATGATGTCGGTCATTTCTCTCCTGCGCATTGCCGGGCGTGCAGCTGCCATCGGCGTCGGGGCAGTCTAGCGAGCGGATCCTTTGCGCTTTCTGAATGCCCCGATGCGATCAGCGCGGTACGCCGCGGACCGCGCGGCCAGGGTAGGCCTCGGTGTCCAGCCGACCGTCGCGGATGACGAACGACCCTCCGACCAGCAGATGGCGGACGCCGCTGGACGGGCGGACCGGGTCGGCGACCGAGGCGTTGTCAGTGATCGCAGAGGGATCGAGCACGACGAGATCGGCATCCGATCCGGGGGCGAGGTGTCCCTTCGACCGCATCGCCGGCGCGACGTCATCGAGCACGCGGGCGGGAAGATACGAGCAGCGCCGGAAGGCTTCGACCCAGTCCCAGTCCCCGTGTTCGCGCACCATGAGGCGCAGGCTTCGCGCGAAGGTCCCCGCGGTGCGCGGATGGGTGGACGCGCCGGGCGGCAGCGGCCACTCCCTGCTGTCGAGGCGGCCGTCGGGCCACTCCACCGGCATCGCGTCGCTCGCGACGATCGAGTCGGGGTACGCCAGGGCCTGATGCAGCCGCTCGCGATCGGCCGGATCGCGCTCATCGAGGAACTCGACGAAGCAGGTGGCTCCGGGATCCAGGCTGCGTAGCTCATCGAGGCGCCGCGCGTCGGCGATCCGCTCTCCGGTGCCCAGCATGATGATGCTCGAGGGTCTGAGTCCGGCCGCGGGCAGGCGGTCGGGAGCGAGGAAGAAGGCGCCGACACTCGTGCTGCCCATGCCGTACGGGTAGGCCTCCACGGTGACATGGGATCCGGCGGCCTGGGCATCCGTCAGCATCGCCAGCACGCGATCGATGTGCCGCTTCGACGTGCTGTTCACGTGGCAGTGGTGCATCGCCGCGCCGGTCTCGGCCGCGGCGATCACGACCTCGCTGGACCCGTCGATGGGGGTCGATGGGTCGATCTCGACGAGCTCCCGCACGTGGGTGTAGGTCGGCGCGCCGGCACGCGCGGCCAGGGCCGCGACGGCGAGGTACTCGGCCGGGTCGGAGCGGGGCGCGTATCCCATCAGCACGCCGATGCCGAGGGCCCCCGCTGCGAGGTCGCGTTCGAGCAGGCCGAGCCACGCGGCCAGCTCGAGCGGCGATGAGCTGCGCTGCCAGTCCAGGTCGCCGAGGAGGGCCATCGAGTCCCGGAACCTCGCCTCCGGGGCGACACCCGCGAGCACCGCACCGCGGGCGGCCGTCCAGGATGCCGAGAACCCGTAGTTGAGCACACGCCCGTCTGCCGCGGCGTCGGCATAGGCCCGCTCGATGGGCATGAGCCCGGCCTCGAGGTCGAGGTTGGTCGTCACTCCGTCAAACGCCTGCAGCCGCTGGCCCGCGATCGAGTGGACGTGGCTGTGCAGGTCGACGAAGCCCGGTCCGACGACCATCCCGCTGACATCGATCACCGTCGCGTCCGATGCGAGCACCGGCAGGGTCGCGACCTCCGCGACGCGGCCGTCGCGGATCACCACGTCGGCCACCGCCGCGCTTCGAGATCCGGGATCGATGACCGTGCCGCCGCGGAGGATCGTCGTGCTCATGGGCCCCATTCTCCCCTGACCCGCGGCCGCGGGTCAGCGGGCGGTGACCTTGCCGAACAGGCGCGCGATCGGGGCGAGGATGAGGGGCCGCGCCGCGACCCACGCCGCGGCGATCACGACGAGGGACGCCGCGAAGATCCAGAACCCGGTCCAGTTCACGGCGTCCTGCGACGCGTACATGTGGTTGAGGTTCCGCAGCGCCCCGGTCGCGAACACCAGCACGACGTGCACGAAGATGAACGCCACGAAGTAGAGCATCACCGGGAAGTGGACGGCGCGTGCCCATTCCACCGGATAGGCGCGGTTCAGGCGCGGGGCGTCCTTCGGCCAGAGCCCGCCCATGCGTACGCCGGTGATCGCCGCGAGCGGTGCGGCGATGAACACGGTCGCGAAGTAGGCGAGCTGCTGCAGCGAGTTGTAGTTGACCCAGCCGTTCTCGGTCGGCCAGTCCAGCGACACGTACTGCAGCGCCGCGCTGATCGCGTTCGGGAACACCGTCCAGCTCGTGGGGACGATCTTCATCCACTGCCCGGTGACGAACAGCAGCACCACGAAGATCACGCCGTTGATCACCCACAAGAGGTCGAGCGAGAGGTGGAACCACAGGTTCAGGCTGATCTTGCGCCGGTTGTTGTTCCGCGGCGACCAGAACACACTGGGCCGCTTCTCGGTGCGCACCTGCAAGCCCGACCGGATGATCAGCACGATCAGGAACACGTTGAAGAAGTGCTGCCAGCCGAGCCACGCCGGCATCCCCACCGGTGCGCCCGCCGGCAGTGCGTATTCGCCGGGGTAGGTGGTGAGGAAGTCGACCATAAACTCGAGGCTCAGGAACCACCGTACGAACAGCACGACCATCGCCGCCGCGAACAGCAGCCCGGCACCGCCGATGATGACCGCGCCGGTCCACTGGGCTCCGGTGAACGGTCCGTACCGCTTCGGCTCGGACTTGGGCTCCGGGTTGTGGAGCGCTGCGGCCCCCGGCCACACCGTGCGCGTGAACGCCAGTGGGGGTCGGTCGGCGAGCGCGGCGGATGCCGCTGCCTCGGTCCCTGCGCCTGCCTCGGTCCCTGAGCCTGCCTCGGTCCCTGAGCTTGTCGAAGGGACCGCTGACGCTTCGACAGGCTCAGCGACCGCTGGGGTTGCCGGGGGAACGGGTGCAGTCGTTCGCGGAAGTCCCGCGCGGGGCTGGGTCGTGGCGACCGCCGCCGCGGCGGCGACGGCCGGGATCGCGGGTTCGGGCATTTCGTCTCGTAGAACCGCGGATCCTGAGCCTGTCGAAGGGGACTCAACGACCGGGATCGGTGCTGCAGCGACGGCGGCGGCGACAGCTGCCGGAACCGCGAATCCAGCGGGGGGCCAGGGCTCGCCACCAGGCGAACGCGGAAGACCGCGGCGCAGCGCCACGCCGCCGGCTCCGGTCCCTGAGCTTGTCGAAGGGACCGCGGACGCTTCGACAAGCTCAGCGACCGCGGGGGTTGCCGCGACCGCGGACGTTGCCGTGGCGGCGGTGGTCGCAACGGCCGCGGCCGCAGGCTCGGGCGTTTCGTCTCGCAGAACCGCGGTTCCTGAGCCTGCCGAAGGGCGCTCAACGACCGGGGACGAGGGAGCGGCCGCTACGGCAATGAGTCCGGCGGGCGGCCAGGGCTCGCCGCCGGGAGTGCGGGGAAGTCCCCGACGCAGGGTCGCTCCGCCAGCCGAGGTCCCTGCGACTGCCCCGGTCCCTGCGCCTGTCGAAGGGACCGCCGGCGCTTCGAGGGGCTCAGCGACCGGGACTGGGGTTGCAGCGACGACCGAGGCGGCTTCAGGCTCGAGCACTGTCGTGGCGGTGAGGACGGCACCCGGGCCGACGCCATCGCCCGCTGGCCACGGCTCGCCACCGGGTTGCCGCGGCAGCCCGCGCCGCACCGTCTGCCCGAAGGTCGCCATCGCCGGTTACGCCTTCTTCGCCTGCAGCGCCGCGATCAGCTGCGGCACGACCGTGAACAGGTCGCCGACGACCCCGAAGTCCGCGATCTCGAAGATCGGGGCATCCCCGTCCTTGTTGATCGCGACGATCGTCTTCGCCGTCTGCATGCCGGCCTTGTGCTGGATCGCGCCGGAGATCCCGAGCGCGACATACAGCTGCGGCGACACCGACACCCCGGTCTGCCCGACCTGGTAGGACTGCGGCACGTAGCCGGCGTCGACGGCCGCGCGCGAGGCGCCGACCGCCGCGCCGAGCACATCGGCGAGCTCGTCGACCAGGGCGAACTTCTCGCCCGACCCGAGGCCCCGACCACCCGCGACGACCTTCGCGGCCCCTCGCAGCTCAGGACGCGACGATGCCACGACGGCCGCATCGACGGAGACGACGGATGCCGCGGGCCGGCCCGAAGCCGGCACGGAAAGCTCCTCGACCGCCGGCGCAGCGACCGCCTCGGCCCGGGCGTCGATCGCGCCCTGGCGGACCGTGATCACCGGCGCACCCCAGGTCACCGCGGAATCGACGTTGTAGGCACCGCCGTACACCGAGTGGTGAGCGACCACGCCTTCGGCGTCGCGCGACACGGCCACGGCGTCAACCGCAAGCCCGGCGCGGGCACGCACGGCGAACCGCGCCGCGACCTCGCGCCCCTCGACCGAGTTCGACACGAGGATCGCGTCCGGGCGCACCAGCGCGGCGGCCGCGGCAAGGGCGTCCACCGCGGGCACCGAGAGCTGCGCGGCGTCGCCCGGCGCGGTCAGCACCCGGGCCGCGCCCAGCTCGCCGGCGCGGGCCGCCAGGGTCGCGGCATCCGCTCCGACGATCAGCGCCACCGGCGAGCCGACGCCGTCAGCGGCGCCGAGGAGACCGGCGGCAGACGATGCGAGCTCGCCGGACGGGGTGACATCGAGCAGGACGAGGATCGAGTCCTCGGGGAATTCCGTGGATTGAGTAGCCGCTTGCGGCGTATCGAAATCGGGCATCTCCGCGCCTCTCAGACGAGCCGGTTCTGGATCAGGAAGTCGGCGAGCTGCTGGCCCGCGTCTCCCTCGTCGACGATCTTCACGCCCGCGTGCCGCGGCGGCTTCTCCGACAGGGCGATCACGATCGACCGCGACGCTGCCGGATCCTCCGCGTCGATCGCGAGATCGGCGAGCGACAGGGTTTCGAACGGCTTCTTCTTCGCCGCCATGATGCCCTTGAAGTTGGGGAACCGGGCGTCCGGGAACCGCTCGGTGATCGAGATGACCGCCGGCAGCGGCGCCGTCACGCGGATCGTCGCCCCCTCGCTGGAGCGGTCGCCCGCAACTGAAGTCTCGGAGATGTCCACGGCGTTAAGGCTCGTCACGGCGGGCACGGCGAGCAGCTCGGCGATCATCGCCGGCACCACCCCGCCGGAGCCGTCGGTCGACAGGTTGCCCGCGATCACCAGGTCGAACCCGGTGCGCTTGACCGCGGCGGCGAGCACCTCGGCGGTCAGCCCCAGATCCGCGCCGACGAGCGCATCGTCGACGATCTGCACGGCGGACGTCGCACCCATCGCGAGCCCCTTGCGCACGGTCGCGGCGGCGGATCCCGGTGTCATCGACAGCACCACGACCTCCGTGCCCGGCACCTTGTCGGCGTAGGAGAGGGCCGCTTCGATCGCCCGTTCGCCGATCTCATCCAGCACGGAATCGCCCGCTCCACGATCCGCGAGACCCGTCTCGAGGCTGAGCTTGCGATCCCCGTACGTGTCCGGGACCTCCTTGACCAGGACCACGATCTTCATACCCACTCCTTCGTCTCCCAGAGTCTATTCAGGCCCGCGCGCGACGCCGGCGCGCCGGGGAGAACCGGCTACCGTGTAAGTCGACGGCGGGAGGTCACGGTGGCTCGGACGAAGCGACTGCGCGTCGACCCGATCGCCGAGGCCAAGCGCCAGTGGCTCGCCCACGGATGGACGGATGCCGCTGCCGGCATGACCGCGGTCACCTCCGTGATGCGCGCCCATCAGCTCATGCTCGCGCGGGTCGAAGAGACCCTGCGGCCGTTCCGGCTGAGCTTCGCGCGGTACGAGCTGCTCACGCTGCTGAGCTTCACCCGGGATGGACGGATGCCGATGGCCTCGGCATCCGCTCGCCTGCAGGTGCACCCGACCAGCGTGACGAACACGGTCGACCGGCTCGAAGCGGACGGGCTGGTGCGCCGCGAACGGCATCCCGACGACGGCCGGGCGACGCTGGTGACCCTCACGGACGCCGGGCGGGAGCTCGCGGTGCGCGCGACGGCGGCGCTCAATGCCGGGGTGTTCGCCGAGCCGGGGCTGTCTGCCGGCGACACCGACGAACTGGTGTCGATCATCGCCCGCTTCCGCCGCGGCGCCGGCGACTTCGCCGATCCCGAGCCGGTCCCCGACCCGCTCTGACGCGCCGTCCGCCGACCCCATCAACGGTTCGTGAACTCGGGCGGCCGCTTCTCGCGGAACGCGGCCATGCCCTCTTTCTGGTCGGCGGTGTCGAACACGCCGGCGAAGACGTGGCGCTCGAACCGGAGGCCCTCCGCGAGCGAGGTCTCGAGGCCGGCGTCGAGGGCCGCCTTCGCGGCGAACAGGGCGGGCAGCGACTTCGCCGCGATGACGTCGGCCGCCTTCGCGGTCTCGGCCAGCAGGTCGGCGGCCGGGAAGACCCGGGAGACGAGCCCCGCGCGCTCGGCCTCCGCGGCATCCATCAGCCGGCCGGAGAGCACGAGCTCGGCGGCCTTGTAGTAGCCGACCGCCCGGATGAGGCGCTGTGTGCCGCCCATGCCGGGGATGACGCCGAGGTTGATCTCGGGCTGGCCGAACTTCGCGGTGTCGGCGGCGTAGATGATGTCGCACATCATCGCGAGCTCGCATCCGCCGCCGAGCGCGTACCCCGAGACCGCGGCGATCACCGGCGTGCGGACCGCGGCGAACCGCCCCCACGCACCGAAGTGGTCGCCCATGATCATGTCGAGCCCGGTCTTGGACTCCATCTCCTTGATGTCGGCACCGGCCGCGAAGGCGCGCTCGGAGCCGGTCACGACGATGGCGCCGATGCCCTCGTCGGCGTCGAACGCGGTGGCCGCGACGACGATGTCGTTCATCACCTGCGAGTTGAGGGCGTTGAGCGCCTCGGGACGGTTCAGGGTGATCCAGCCGACGCGCCCGCGCGTCTCGACGATGATCGTCGTGTATTCGGTCATAGCGCCCATCGTTTCACCTTCCCACTTCGCCGAAACCACCCGTTCTGCGCGAGACCACCGAGTTGGGGTCGCCCGAAGAGGTGGACTGGCGCGAAGTGGGTGGTTTCGGGATCAGCTGTCTAGCGGAGGAGCTCACGGCCGATGATCACGCGCATGATCTCGTTCGTGCCCTCGAGGATCTGATGCACCCGGAGGTCGCGCACGACCTTCTCGATGCCGTAGTCCTGCAGGTAGCCGTAGCCGCCGTGCAGCTGGAGCGCCTCGTTGGCCACCCGGAACCCCGCATCGGTCGCGAAGCGCTTGGCCATCGCACACTGCATGGCGGCATCCGGCGCCTTCTCGTCCATCGCGATCGCGGCGTCGCGCACAAGCGCCCGCGCCGCGCGCAGCTCGGTCGCCATGTCTGCGAGGGTGAAGACCACGGACTGCCGTTCGGCGAGCGGCTCGCCGAACGTGAAGCGCTCCTTGACGTACTGCGTGGCCCGCTCGAGCGCCCACTGCGCACCGCCCAGCGAGCACGCGGCGATGTTGATGCGCCCGCCGTTGAGACCGGCCATCGCGATCTTGAACCCCTGGCCTTCGGCCCCCAGCAGGCTCGTCGCCGGCACCCGCACCTCGTCGAGGATCACCTGCCGCGTCGGCTGGGCGTTCCACCCCATCTTCCGCTCGTTCGCGCCGAACGAGAGGCCCGGCGCATCGTCCGGCACGAGGAAGGCGCTGATTCCGCGCGCCCCTGGTTCACCCGTGCGCGCCATCACGACATAGACGGATGCCTCGCCCCCACCGGAGATGAACTGCTTGACGCCCGTCAGCACGTAGTCGTCGCCCGACCGGATCGCGGTCGTGGCGATGGCCGCGGCATCCGATCCCGCCCCAGGCTCGGTGAGGCAGTAGGCGCCGAAGTCGTTCATCGCGGTGAGGCGCGGCAGCCACTCGTGCCGCTGGGCATCGCTGCCGTGGGAGTCGATCATCCACGCGACCATGTTGTGGATCGAGATGTAGGCGGCGATGGACGGGTCGGCCTTCGCGAGCTCCTCGATGACCTGCACCACGACCGACCGCGGCAGGGCCGACCCGCCGATGTCTTCGCGGACGTACAGCCCGCCGAGCCCGAGTTCGCCGCCGCGCTGCAGGACCTCGCGGGGGAAGTGCTTCTCGGCGTCCCACTCGATCGCGTGCGGCGCGAGCTCGGACTGGGCGAAGTCGCGCACCGCCTCGAGGATCGCGTCACGCTCGTCGGCAGTCAGTTGAGGAGCGGATGCCTCGGCTACCGCGGACTCCGGGGTCATTGTGTGGTCCTCTCGCCAGACGTCGATGTCAGGCTGATCAGTTTACATGGACATCCTACTATTTTGTCGGGACTCCACAGATCAGCCTCTTTCCGAAATGTTCACCCGGACGACACCTTTCGCGGGTAAACCAGAAGCGACCCCGCGGAGATGCTGATCCCCAGAGCTTCTCCGCCCCGCGCCGGCTACGGCGCATGGCCCGCCCTCGCAGTGGCGGGTGCGTGAGTCCCGGACGACTTCGGGTGTCGTCCGGGACTCACCCTTCTCTGCCGCTCTGCCGCTCTTCCGCTCGGCGTGCACGCCTGGGATCCCGTGGCGCGAGGGGGCCGTTCCCCTGCGGCCCGCTCGCCCGGAGGAACGGGGCCTTATCCTCGATTCAGTGCGCATCGATGCGCGGCGATGGAGGGGACGGACGGCCTGTTCACGATCCTCCGCATGCGCCAGCGTGCCAGCCTGTTCATCGGCCTCTTCATGGTCGGTGCGATCATCACCGGCGTCTGTGCCGGAGTAGTCGGCTTCCTGTCGTCTTCGGCGACGACGGGTGTGCGCGGTGCGCTGGCAGCGACTCCTGCGACCGACCTCTCCCTGGGCATCACGATGCCGCTGGCGCCCGATGCCGCCGAGCAGGCGCGCGTGACCGCCCAGACCCTGCGCAACGTCTTCCATGACGGAGCCCGCGCGATTCCGATCTCGATCGAATCGACTGTGCAGAGCGTGATCGCGCTCGAGGATCCGGGTGCCGATTCGGGCGCCGCCACCCGGCGCGCCGGTGTCGCGACCGCGTCTCATCTGGACTCCGACGCGCAGATCGCGGCCGGTCGATGGGGCTCGGATCCGGGCGAGGCGACACTGCAGGCGGATGCCGCTGCCGCACTGGGAGTGGTCCCCGGCGACACGCTGTCGATCGAAGGACGCGAGGTCACCGTCGTCGGCACGTGGCGGCTGGCCGATGCGAACGACGCCCGCTGGATGGCCGACGAGTTGTGGACAACGGGAGCCGATGGCAGCACCGTAGGCCCGATCATCATCGATCCGTCCCTCTGGAGCACGCTCAACGCCGAGCCCTGGGTCAACTGGACGATCATCCCCGACGCGGGACGCCTGCAGGCCACCGACCTGGCGGCGATCGATGAGGCGTGGGACGAGACATCCGCCGCCCTGAAGGCTGCGGGTCTTCAGACCGGCGTCCGGTCCGGCCGGTTCCTCGCCTCAGCGGGTGAGCTCGGCACACGACTCGCCGCGCTTCAGACCGCGATCCCCCTCGCGCTCGTCACCCTCGCCGCGATCGCGGCGCTCACCCTCTGGGAACTCGCCGGCCTCACCACCCGCACCAGGGCGACCGAGACGGCGCTGCTGTGGTCACGGGGCGCGACGACCGCATCGCTCTCCGCGCGCGCCGGCGCCGAAGCCGCGGTGGTGACCGCGATCGGGTCGGCGGTGGGCGTGTCGGTCGCCGCGCTGCTGCAGTGGAATGCCGGAGGGACGGATGCCGCGGCATCCGCTCTCGCCTCCGGCTGGTGGGCAGCCGCTGCCGTGATCGCGGTGACGGCGCTGGCCTTCGCGGTTCGCACCGCCCGCACCGCGGGTCCGGCGCGGTCAGCCGATCGTGCAGGGCGGGCGCGGAGGTTCGCCGGTGCGGGCGGGGTCGTGCTCCTCGTCATCGCGGCGGGACTCTCGACCTGGCAGCTGCTCACGTACGGGCCGATCACCGGGACGGGCATCGGCGGCACGAGCGTTGATCCGATCACGGTCGTCGCGCCGGCCCTCATCCTCGCGAGCGGGGTGCTCCTCGGCCTCTACGCATTCCCGCTGCTCGCGGGCGCGGCGGAGCGCACGGCGACGCGCACGACCGGTATGGCACTCGCCGTGCGCGGCGTGTCCCGCCGCATCGGAGCAGCGGCTGCGGCCATCGTCATGATCGGGCTCGCGGCGGGGCAGCTGATCGTCGCGGCGGGGTACAGCGCGACGTGGTCCGCGGCATTCACCCAGACGCAGGAGCTGGAGGCCGGGACCGCGCTGCGTCTCGCGGCCGATTTCGACGGGGTCGCGGAAGCGGACCTCGATCGTGCGGCGGCAGCGACGGATGTCGTCGGGCTCGCCCCCGTGCACGTCGTGTCGTTCAGCATCGGCGGAGACCGCGCGAGCCTGGTGGGTGTCGCACCGGCGGCGATCGCCGACCTGATGGCGGACGGACGGGGCCTCGTCGACCCCGTCGCCGTGTCGGTCGCGATCCCCTCGCCGTCGGCCGCGATCCTTCCCGACGGGGCGACCACGGTCAGCGTCGACGTGGGGTCGTCACCGGCCATCGCCGAGTCAGTCTGGCTCACGGACGCGTGGGGTCGGCTCGAGAAGCTGACCCTCACCCCGTCGACACCAGGAGTCGCCACCGCCGTGCTCCCCTCCGAGGGCCGGACACCGTGGCGGCTGGCCGCGATCGATCTCGCGCCGACCGGCGACGATGCCGCCGCCACGACCGACGAATCCCTCATTGCCGTGGAATCGGTCACAACCGACGCGGGGGCGGTGAGTCCAGTGCCCTCGACTCTGGCCGCCTTCCGCGACGGGGGCGCTCTCATGTCGCGGGCCGAAATCGCCGCCAAGGGTCTGCTGCGCGGCAGCGGCGCGGTGCTGCGCCTCCTCCCTGCGGCGGGTGTCAGCCCGATCGCGATCTCGGAGACGCTCGCCGAGCGCATCGGGGCCGAGATCGGGTCGTCGATCGCGATCACCGTTCCGCCCGCCACGATCCCCCTGCAGACCGTCGTAGCGGCGATCACCCCGGCGATCCCGGGCAGCAATGACCCGTCAGCGGTCATGATCGACGGCTCGGTGATCGATGCCGAGGCGCTCCGAACCGCTGTCGGTCCCGAGCCCGCCGCGACCGTGTGGGTGGGATCGACCCGTGCGAGCGAGAGCGCGGAGTCGCTGCGCGCGCTGCTGCCCGCGTCCGTCCGGGTCCGCGAACTCGGCGCGGAGCCCGATCTGCCGATGCTCGCCGCCGGGGCGAAGGCACTGTGGCTCGCGGCCGGCGCCGGCTCGGTGCTCGCGATCGCGGGTCTCATCGCCGTATGCGCCGGCCAGCAGCGCGAGCGACGACACGAGATCGCGGTGCTCCGGGCAGTCGGGCTCTCTTCGGGCCAGCAGGGCGGGGTGCGACGAGGCGAACTCGCCCTCATCACCGGCTGGGGGGCGATCTGCGGGGTGGCCGCCGGAACGGTGACGCTCCTCGTCGTCGTGGCAACTCTGGCCCGCGCCGCGATCCCCGGTGCGTACCCGAACATCCTGACGCCAGTGCAGTGGGATCCCGTCACAGGTGCCACCGCCCTAGGTGCGCTCCTGATCGCGGTGACGGTGGTCATAGCGATCGCGGGAGTGCTCACGGAACGAAGTGCCCGGTCGCTCACGCTCCAGGAAGCCGAAGGATGAGCCGGGAGCGCCGTGGTGCGTGGGGGCTGCTGACCCGGCAGGCCGCGACCGACCTGCCCCTCGCCGTGATCGTCGCGGCCGTGGTCGCGGTGGGCTCGCTGCTCGTGACCGTCGGCCCCGGCGCGCTCGCTCAGGTGGCCGACCGCGAAGTGCGGCACACGCTGACCGAATACTCCGCACTCCGCCATGACCTCACCGCTTCGGCGCCGTTCAGCTACCCGAGCGGGCGCGCCGAGGTGACCTCCGATCCGGAGCGCGACTTCACTGCGATCACCACGACCGTCGAGGGCGTCGGACACGGTCTGAGCGAACCGCTCGCCTCCCTCCTCGGCGCGCCGCAATGGGCGGCGATGTCTACGCGTGAGTTCGCGACGGTGCGGGATGACCGGGACCTGACCGCCGCACCGGTGCTCGGTCTGGTGGCGGCTCCGAAGTGGCGCGAGCTCATCACCTTTGTCGAGGGTGTCGCGCCGACGCCGGGGGCGGCGGCCGAAAGCGAAGAGGGCGAGCCGTCGTCGCATACCCCGGTTGAAATCGCACTGTCGGTCGCCGCCGCCCGTGAGGTCGGGCTGGTCGTCGGCGATGTCATCGACACCGACACAGCCACGTACGCGGTCTCCGGCCTGTACGAACCCGCCGATCCGGGCGACCCGTTCTGGGGGCATCTGTCGCTCCTGCAGAGCCCGGCGCCGGGCCGCGGCGACGATGGAAGGCCGAGCTACTCCCTCGACGCGCTGATCGCTCCCGCATCGACGGCCGCCCTCCCGCAACGGTTCAAGGTCGCACGCCTCGAGGCGTGGTACCCGGTGCTGATCGACGAGGTCGCGTTTGCCGACCTGCCGGTCATCGCGGAGCAGATCCGTCAGCTCAGCTCCCAGAGCATCCTGCTGCCCTCGAACGAGACCCTGCTGTTCACGCCACGGCTCGCATTGGATCTCGACCAGGTCACCGCGCGGGTCACGGTGACCACGGCGCTGCTGGCGCTGCTCCTCGCCGGTCCGCTTGGAGTGATGCTCGCCGTGCTGGCACTGGCCGCGGGTTCGATCGCCGACCGCCGTTCGACCGCGCTTGCTCTCGCTCGGGCTCGCGGCGCCAGCGGACTGCAGCTGCGCACGGCGATGATGGTCGAGGGCGCGGTGCTCGCCGTCCCCGCGGCCGCGCTCGGGGCTGCCGCCGCATTCGCGGCGACGGGCGGCCGGACGACCATGCTCGATCTCTGGCCCGCGGTGCTCGTCGCCGCGACGCCGCCCCTCCTGTTCGCCCTCGCGGTGCCCGCGGCCGCCGACCGGCCTCGCCGCCGGACGAGCATCCGGTGGGTCGTCGAGGTGCTCATCGCCGGCCTGGCCGCCGCATCCGTCTTCCTGCTGTTCCGTCGCGGCGTCGCGCCTGCCGGCGCGGGGATCGATCCCCTCGTCGCCGCCGCGCCCCTTCTCATCGCGGCTGCCGTCACGGTGGGGGTGCTGAGGGCCTACCCGTGGCTCATGGCGGCGGCCCAGCGCGCGGCCGGCCGATCCCGCGGCGCCGTTGGACTGGTGGGCTCGGCACACGCCGTGCGCGCGCCGTCCCTCGGCTTCGCCGCGGCGTTCGCGCTGATCGTCGGCGTCTCAATCGCCGTCTTCTCCGCCGGAGTGGCGGCCTCACTCGCCGATGCGCTCGCCGCCGAGCCCGTGCCCGGCGGCGACGCGCCCGCACTCAGCGCCGGTCACCCGCTCGTCGTCGCGGTCTTCGCGGTCCTCGTCGCGGCCGCCGCACTGCCGCTGCTCTTCTGCGTCGTCGCGATCGTGCTGGCCGTGATCGCCGCCGCGCGAACCCGCAGCCGGACGGTCGGGGTGCTGCGGGTGCTGGGATTCTCGGCCAGCCAGGTGCGTGGCCTCGTGGCATGGGAGATCGTGCCCGTGGTCGTCGTCGCGATCGTCGCGGGCGTCGCGCTCGGGGTCGCGGAGGTGTTCGTGCTCAGCGCCGCCCTGGACCTGACGTCGATCGTCGGCGCCAGGAGCTCACCGCCGGCGCGCGTGGACGCGCCCGTCACGGCGGCCATCGCGCTCGCCTTCGCGGCCGCGACCGCCGTTGCCGCGGCGATCGCCACCAGGGTCGCGCGCCGACGATCGCCCGGGTACCGGATCAGGATGGGAACCGAATGACCTCTCAGATCAGCTGTGTCGACCTCGTGCGGATCTTCTCCGCACAGGGCGTCGAGGTGCAGGCCCTGCAGGGGCTCAATCTCGAGATCGAGGCGGGCGAACTGACCGCCATCGTCGGTGCGTCGGGCTCGGGCAAGTCGACGCTCCTCACGATCCTGTCGGGGCTCGACACCCCGACAGCAGGGTCGGCGACGGTCGACGGCCACGACCTGCTGTCGATGCGCGGGGCTGAGCGCACGCGCTATCGGCGGGAGACTGTCGGGTTCGTCTTCCAGCAGACCGAGCGCAATCTGCTGCCGTTCCTCACCGCGGCCGAGAACATCACGATGGCTCTCACCGTGGCCCGCTCGCCGCGCTCGCTCCGCGCCGCACGGGTCGATGGCATGCTCGAGGTGCTCGGCCTCACCGCGCTGCGCGACCGCACTCCGGGTGAGCTCTCCGGAGGCCAGCGGCAGCGGGTCGCGATCGCCGTCGCCCTGGCCAACGCGCCCCGGGTGCTGCTCGCAGACGAGCCGACGGGTGAGCTCGACGAAGCGGCATCCGCTCAGATCCTCGAGCTGCTCCGCGAGATCAATGAGCGGCTCGGTGTGACGGTGCTCATCGTCACGCACGACGAGGCGGTCTCCGGCCATGTGCGCCGGACGATCCAGATCCGCGACGGTCGCACCTCGACCGAGGTGCTGCGCTCGGTGCGCACCGACCACGAGGGCGTGCAGCAGCACATCGCCCGGGAGTACGCGGTGCTCGACCGCGTCGGGCGCCTGCAGCTGCCCCAGGAGTATCTGACCCACCTCGCCCTGCGAAACCTGGTGCGTCTCGAACTCGAGACCGATCACGTGCAGGTGCATCCGACGGGCGAAGCCGAGGACGACGCATGACCGACGACAGGGCCGTGCTGCGCAGCGCCGGCGTGACCAAGACCTACGGCAGCGCGCCGAACGAGGTGCACGCGGTCGCCGACGTCTCGGTCGAGCTGCACGCGGGCGAGCTCCTCATGCTGCGCGGGCCGTCCGGTTCGGGCAAGACGACGCTCCTCAACATCCTGGGCGGGCTGGATGCCCCGACCAGCGGGCGCGTGTGGCTGCGAGACAGCGAACTCACGGCGACACCGGAGAGCGAGCTGGTCGAGCTGCGCCGGCGCGATCTCGGCTTCGTGTTCCAGTCCTTCGCGCTGCTGCCGATGCTCACCGCCGCCGAGAACGTGGAGGTGCCGCTGCGGCTGATCGGCACGCCGGTCGCCGAGCGCACCGCTCGGGTGCGGGAGCTGCTCGAGAGCGTGGGGCTGTCCAAGCACGGGGCACAGCGCCCCGACGAGCTCTCGGGCGGACAGCGCCAGCGGGTCGGCATCGCACGCGCCCTCGCCAACCGGCCCGCCGTGCTGATCGCCGATGAGCCGACCGGTCAGCTCGACTCGCGCACCGGCGCGGCGATGATGGACCTCATCGCCGCACTCGTGCACGAGCACGAGGTCGCGGCGATCGTGACGACCCACGACCCGAAGCTGCTCGGCCGCGCCGATCGCCTGCTCGAGATCGCCGATGGTCGGCTGACCTAGGCGTGCTGCCTCCCCGCGATCGATCCCGGCAGGTGAGGCGGGCGCTCAGAGCCGCTCGATGATCGTGGCGTTGGCCATGCCGCCGCCCTCGCACACGGTCTGCAGCCCGTAGCGACCGCCGGTCGCCTCGAGATGCGCAAGCAGCGTGCCGAGGAGGCGCGTGCCCGAAGCGCCCACGGCGTGGCCGAGCGCGATCGCCCCACCCCAGGGGTTGAGCTTCGCCGGATCGGCCCCGAGCTCCTTCGCCCAGGCGAGGGGCACGGACGCGAAGGCCTCGTTGACCTCGTACGCGTCGATCTCGTCGAGCGACAGACCGCTGCGCTCGAGGATGCGGCGCGTGGCGGGGATGGGCCCGGTGAGCATGAACAGCGGGTCGTCGCCGACGACGGCGAAGGAGTGGAATCGCGCGCGGGGGGTGAGGCCCAGCTGAAGCGCGCGCTCCTCGCTCATGATCAGAACAGCGGATGCCGCGTCCGTGAGCGGCGACGAACTGCCCGCCGTGATGTTCCACTCCAGTTCGGGAAAACGCGCGGCGACCTCGTCGGTGTGGAACGGAGAGCGAAGTCTGGCGAGCCCGTCGGCGGTCGTCGCCGGCCGCACGGTCTCATCGGTCGAGACGGTTCCGTGCGCAGTCTGGACGGGCACCACCTGGGACGCGAAGCGGCCATGGGCCCAGGCATCCGCCGCCCGTCGATGGGATTCGGCGGAGAATTCGTCGAGCTCCCGCCGCGAGAGGCCCCACTTGTGCGCGATGAGCTCGGCTGAGACACCCTGATTGACCGGGCCTTCGGGGTAGCGGGCGGCGAGGCCAGGTGCGAACGTTCCGCCCGTGCCCGACGAGCCGAGGGGGACGCGGCTCATCGACTCGACGCCGGCCGCGATCACGATGTCGTAGGCGCCCGCGATGATCCCCTGCGCGGCGAAGTGCGCGGCCTGCTGGCTCGAGCCGCATTGCCGGTCGATCGTCGTGGCCGGCACAGACTCGTCGAACCCCGCCGCGAGTACGGCCTGCCGGCCGATGTTCATCGACTGGTCGGCCACCTGGCTGACGCAGCCCATCAGCACGTCGTCGATCTGGCGCGACTCGAGGCCGTTGCGCTCGAGCACCGCGCGCAGCACCACGGCAGCGAGATCGACGGGGTGCTCACCGGAGAGCGCTCCGCCCGGCTTTCCGCGCCCGGACGGGGTGCGGACGACATCGACGATGACAGCGGTCGTGCTCATGTTCTCTTCCCTCTGGACTCCGGGCGACCGTCGGGGATCAGACGTCGGCCGACTCCGCCGGACGGGTCGTGATCGACGCGGTGACGGCATCCGGAACGTAGCCCTCGATGTGCCGCTCATCCGGGCCGTTGTAGGCCGACAGCGGGCGGATGAGCGCGTTGGATGCCGCCTGCTCCATGATGTGCGCCGTCCACCCTGTGACCCGCGCCGCGACGAACAGGGGCGTGAAGGTCAGGGTGTCGAAGCCGATCAGGTGGTACGCCGGTCCCGACGGGTAGTCGAGGTTGGGGTAGATCCCCTTGCGGGCGACGAACTCGGACTCCAGCTCCTCGTACAGGGCGGCGAGATCGTCGGCGTCGTAGTGCTCCACCAGAGTGTCGAGCGCGGCCTTCATCGTCGGCACGCGCGAGTCGCCGTGCTTGTAGACGCGGTGACCGAAGCCCATCACCTTGCGCTTCTCGGCGATGGCGGCGTCCAGCCAGGGCTTGACGTTCTCGGCCGAGCCGATCTCGTCGAAGATGTGCATCACGGCCTCGTTCGCACCACCGTGCAGCGGACCCTTGAGGGCGCCGATCGCACCGACGACGGCCGAGTAGAGGTCGGCGATCGTCGAGGTGATCACGCGGGCCGTGAAGGTGGACGCGTTGAAGGAGTGCTCGGCGTACATGATCATCGACACGTTGAACGCGCGGGCCACGACCGGGTCGGGCTCCTCGCCGAACGTCATCCAGAGGAAGTTGTGCGAGTAGTCGAGATCCGCGCGCGGCTCGACGAGCTCCTGGCCGCGCCGACGCCGCTGGTCGTAGGCGACCATGGCCGGCAGCTTCGCGAACAGGCGCCGCGCCTTGCCGAGGTCGGACTCGCGTGAGGTGTCGTAGGCGGCGGGATCGGATGCCCCGACCACTGACACGGCCGTGCGCAGGACATCCATCGGATGGGCGTCGAGCGGCAGCAGGTCGATCGTCTGCTTGATCGCGTCGTCGAGGGCCCGGTGAGCGCGCTCCTCGGCCGTGAAGTCGGCGAGCTGCTCGTCGGTGGGAAGCTCGCCGTACCAGAGCAGGTACGCGACGGCCTCGAACGACTGCGTCGCGGCCAACTCCTGCACGGGGTAACCGCGGTACAGCAGCGAGTTCGTGTCGGGGTTGACCTTGCTGACGGCCGTGTAGTCGGCGTAGACGCCGACGAGGCCCTTCTTGATGTCGGTCGGTTCGGTCATGCTGGCGCTCCTCAGTGCTGAATCTGGAAGTTGAACACCGAAGTGTCGAAGTGGTTGTAGGCCTCGTAGTCGATCAAGTCGTAGAGCTCGGCGCGGTGCTGCATCTCGCCGAGCTTCGAGGTGAGATGACCCTCATCGAGGAGCGTATCGAGACCGCGGCCGGCGGCGCCCATCGCGATGCGCAGGAGCGACACCGGCCAGATGACGATATTGACCCCCGCGCCCTGCAGCTGGGCCGAGGAGAACAGCTCGCTCTTTCCGAACTCGGTCATGTTCGCGAGGATCGGCACGTCCAGCGCCGTCCGCATCGCCTCGAACTCGCGGAGGTCCCGCATCGCCTCGGGGAAGATGGCATCGGCCCCGGCATCCACCAGCGCCTTCGCGCGGTCGATCGCGGCAGGAAGTCCCTCAACGGCGCGGATGTCGGTGCGCGCCATGATCAGGAAGTTCGGGTCGCGGCGGGCATCGGCGGCGGCGCGGATGCGCTTGACCGCGGTGTCCTCGTCGACGACGGACTTGCCGTCGAGGTGGCCGCAGCGCTTCGGGTTGATCTGGTCCTCGATGTGGGTGCCGGCAAGGCCCGCATCCTCGAGGGTCTGGATGGTGCGGGCGACGTTCATGGGCTCGCCGAACCCGGTGTCGGCGTCGATGATCGCCGGAAGCTCAGTCATGCGCGCGATCTGCTGCCCGCGTCCGGCGACCTCGGTGAGCGTGGTGAGGCCGATGTCAGGCAGGCCCAGGTCGGCACTCAGGACCGCTCCAGAGATGTAGACGCCCTCGAAGCCCTTCTGCTCGATGAGCCGGGCGGAGAGCGGATTGAACGCGCCGGGGAAGCGGAGGAGCTCGCCGGAGGCGAGGCGCTCCCGGAAGAGCCGGCGCTTCTCCGCCGCGGGGGTTGTCGAGTACAGCATCAGGCCGCTCCTCCTTCACAGAGTTCGCAGTTGCGCGCGAAACTCGCACGAATTAGCCGGATTGCTGCGCGCTCGGCGTGATTCTGCGAAGTCTGTGACCGGGCCGGCCCGGCCGGACGCCGCGCGAGCATCAGAACAGCCCCTTCGGGGCGGGGGCACCGGCCAGGACGCCGATGGCGGCGACGATCGTGAGCTCGCTGACCTCGTCCGCCGTCAGCTCGGGCAGGCGCTGGACGAGGGCGAGGAACCGCTCGATCTCGGCGGCCTCGAGCACCGGCTCGGCGAGCAGCCGGAACTTGCGGATGTAGTCCTCGCGGGCGAACGGCCGGGCGCCGAGCGGGTGCGCATCGGCGACCGCGATCTCGTCGGTGATCGTCTCGCCGTTCGTGAGTGTGATCTCGACCCGCCCGCCGAAGGCCTTCTCGTCGGGGTCGTCAGAGTGGTAGCGGCGCGTCCATTCGGCATCCTCGGCCGTCGTCACCTTGTGCCACAGTTCGACGGTGTCGGGCCGCGCGGCGCGCTCCGGCGTGTACGAGTCGACGTGGTGCCAGGCACCGTCCTGCAGGGCGACCGTGAAGATGTACGGGATCGAGTGGTCGAGCGTCTCGCGGGATGCCGTCGGGTCGTACTTCTGCGGGTCGCCCGCGCCCGACCCGATGACGTAGTGGGTGTGGTGGCTCGTGTGCAGGACGATCGACTCGATGTTCGCCGGGTCGGCGAGCTCCGGGTTCGAGCCGTGGAGCTTGCGGGCCAAGTCGATCCAGGCCTGCGCCTGGTACTCGGCCGAGTGCTCCTTCGTGTATGAGTCGAGGATCGCGCGCTTGGGTTCGCCCGGCTCCGGCAGCGGCACCTCGTACGCGGCATCCGGTCCATCCAGCAGCCACGCGATGACGCCGTCCTCACCTTCGTAGATCGGGCTCGGCGAGGTCTCGCCGCGCATCGCGCGGTCGACGGCCTCGACCGCCATCTTGCCGGCGAAGGCCGGAGCGTGCGCCTTCCACGTCGAGATCTCGCCCTTGCGCGACTGCCGCGTCGCCGTGGTGGTGTGCAGCGCCTGGCCGACCGCCTGGTAGATCGTCTCGACGTCGAGCCCGAGGAGCGTGCCGATGCCGGCGGCGGCCGAGGGACCGAGGTGGGCGACGTGGTCGATCTTGTGCTTGTGCAGGCAGATCGCGCGCACCAGGTCCATCTGGATCTCGTACCCGGTGGCGATGCCACGGAGGAGCGCCGCACCGTCGGCTCCGACGTGCTGGGCGACAGCGAGGATCGGCGGGATGTTGTCACCCGGGTGCGAGTACTCGGCGGCGAGGAAGGTGTCGTGGTAGTCGAGTTCGCGCACGGCGACGCCGTTCGCCCACGCCGCCCACTCCGGGCTGGTGTGCCGCTCGATGGGGCAGCCGAACACGGTCGAACCGCGGCCGCCGATCGACACCGCGTGGTCGAGCGCCTGCTGGCGGGCCGCGCTGACCGGCGCCCGGGTGAGGGATGCCGCGGCGACCGCGGCGTTGTCGATGACCCGGTTGATGATCATGTCGACGACCTCGGGCTGCACCTCGACCGGGTCGGCAGCGACCTCGGCGATGTGCCAGGCCAGCTGTCCTTCGCGCTCGAGGTTCTCGTCGCTGCGGTGCACGCGGGTGTGGTGGATGACGGTCATGCTGCTCCTCTGACTCTGTTGCCGGTGTTCGTGCCGGTGGCGGCTGCCGGGGCACCCTCGACCGAGTCGAGGATGTTCGTCAGCGCGTTGTGCAGGTGGACATGGGTGGCGTGCGCGGCGAGATCGGCGTCGCGCGCCGCGATCGCCGAGGCGATCAGCCGGTGCTCGGCGACGGATGCCGCGAGCCGGCCGGGATTGTCGCGCGCGAGCCGGCGCACCCGCACGAGATGGGTGCGGATGGTGCGCAGCGCGGCCGTGAGGTAGTCGTTGGCGACGGCGGCGTCGAGGGTTGCGTCGAACCGCGCGATCAGGTCGTAGTACTCGTCGGTCGCGGTGTCGCCGTCGAGGATCTCCGCCGTGAACTCGGCGGCGAGCGCCGCGAAGGTCGCGGGGTCTCCGCGTTCGGCGGCGAGCCGCGCCACCGTCTCCTCGAGCGCGCGGCGAGCCTCGAAGAGCTCCCGGATGTCGTCCGCGTCGACGTCGCTCACCACGGTCACGCGCGGCGACTGCTGGACGACGAGCCCGTCCGCCGCCAGCCGGCCGATCGCCTCGCGCAGCGGTGTGCGGCTGACGCCGAGGCGCATCGCCTGCTCGACTTCGCCCAGGACTGTGCCAGGGGCAAGGTTTCCGGACTGGATCTCATCGAGAAGAGTGTCGTAGGCGCGATCGCTTGCTCGCATCCGACTCACCTCCTTGAGATTGATTCCTTGATTGTATACATAGACGCACACATTGCGCCGATTCCGCACCACTTCCCAGGTAAGCGTATACATAACGGACCGTGTGGGGCATCCTGAAGCGAGCCGTGCACTACACGTTCTTCGCACTATTCACAAATTCATGAAATGGGCGTACGCTCGCGCGCATGGCTACCGTCATTCACACCCAAGGGCTCGTCAAGCGCTACGGAAAGGTCCGCGCACTCGACGGGCTCGACCTCGACGTCGAAGCCGGGCAGATCCACGGCTTCCTCGGCCCGAACGGCGCGGGGAAGTCCACCACCATCCGCGTGCTGCTCGGGCTCGCTCGCGCCACGTCCGGGGAGGCGACCGTCTTCGGCGGCGACCCGTGGCGCGACGCCGTCTCACTGCATCGCCGCATCGCCTCGGTGCCCGGCGATGTCAGCCTCTGGCCGAATCTCTCAGGCGGGGAGGCGATCGACCTTCTCGCGCGGCTGCGCGGCGCCCCTCGGCGCGATGCCGGCTACAAGGCCGAGAAGGAACGCCTCATGCACGAGTTCCAGTTCGACCCGCGCAAGAAGGGCCGCGCCTACTCGAAGGGTAACCGGCAGAAGGTCGCCCTCATCTCGGCACTTTCGGTGCCCGCCGACCTGTACGTTTTCGACGAGCCGACGAGTGGCCTCGACCCGCTGATGGAGGTCGTCTTCCGCGCGGAGATCGACCGGCTCCGCGCGGCGGGGGCCACCGTGCTGCTCTCCAGCCACATCCTGTCCGAGGTCGAGCTGCTGTGCGACCGGGTGAGCATCATCCGCGCAGGCAAGATCGTCGAGTCCGGGACGCTCGCAGAGCTGCGCCACCTCACCCGCACCGAGGTGTCGTTCGACGCCACCACGTCGCCCGACGCCATCGCCGGGGCCCATGACGTGACCGTGTCTGAGGGCCGGGCGCGGTTCACCGTCGACAGCGACGCGGTGAACGGCATCCTTCCCGTGCTCGCTCAGCGAAACGTCGAGGGTCTCCGGATCGAACCGCCCTCGCTCGAGGAGCTGTTCCTCCGGCACTATGGCGACGATCTGACGGCGCTCGACGCTTCGACAGGCTCAGCGACCGGATCGCGGCGATGACCGGCCTCCTGCCGCTGCTGCGGCAGCGGATGCGGCGCGACTGGAAGCAGCTGCTGATCTGGACCATCGGCACCGGGTTCTTCGCGTATGCCGCGTACGCCGGGGTCTCCCAGTCCTATGGCGAGCTGCAGGAACGCCAGGCACTCCTCGTGACCGTGATGGCGAACCCCGTCATCCTGCTCTTCCGCGGTCTGCCCTCGGGCGCCGAGCAGGGCCAGCTCATGGTGTTCCTGATCTTCCCGTGGCTGGCCATGCTCGCGGCGTTCATGAGCACCTTCCTCGCCGTGCGCCACACGCGCATGGACGAGGAGCAGGGGCGCGCGGAGCTGGTCTCCGCGACGCCCGCCGGTCGCACGACGCCCGTGGTGGCGACGGTGATCCACGGGCTCATCGCGAACTTCGTCCTCGCCGTGTTCGTCACACTCGGGTTCCTGGCGACCGGGCTCGAAATGACCGAGGCGAATGTCGCCGGCGCGAAGGTCGCCGGCTTCGCCGTCGGGGCTGTCGGCGTCGCCTTCCTCGGCGTCGGGCTCATCGCCGGCCAGATCATGCGCACGTCGCGCGGCGCCAACTCGCTCGCGGTGTGGACCCTCGTCATCACTTTCCTGTTCTGCGGCATCGGCAATGCGCTCGGCACCCCGAGCGACGATCTGCAGCGGATGGAGAGCTCCTGGCTGACGTGGCTTTCGCCCTTCGGCTGGGGCGAGAACACCCGCGCCTACGCCGACAACAATCTCTGGCCCGGCGTCCTCGCCCTCGTCTTCGGACTCATCCTCGCCGGCGTCGCCATCGCGCTCCAATCGGCGCGGGATCTCGGGGAGGGCTTCGTTCCCGAGCGGCTCGGGCGCGCCGAGGCAGGACCACTCCTGTCGACCCCGACCGGACTCGTCTGGCGCCTGACCTGGGGCACGATCCTCGGATGGACGATCGGCGGGCTGCTCACCGGGATGCTCTCGACCTCCCTCGCGTCGGTCGTCGACCAGGTCAGCGGCGACAACCCCGCGATCGTGAACATCCTGGAGAAGATCGGTGGCAGCAACGGCAGCCTCGAGCAGGCGACCGTCTCGGTCTTCTTCCTGATGCTCGGGATCTTCGCCGCCTGCGCCGCGGTGCAGATCGTGATCCGAGCCCGTCAGGAAGAAGCGCACGGCACGGCAGAACCCGTGCTGTCCGCGGCCGTCGGTCGCGTGCGCTGGCTGGTCGACTACCTCGTTGTGGCCTTCATCGCCATGGTCCTCGTCGTCGTGGCAGGCGTGGTCGGCGCCACGCTCGGCCTGGCCTCGGTGGACGGCGGCTCGGATCTCATGGAGACGATCCTCGTCACCGCCTTCGGGCAGCTGGCCGCGGCATCCGTGTTCCTCGTCCTGACGGCGCTGGTCTTCGTCCTGGCTCCCCGGGCGACCATCGCGGTGGGATGGACGCTTATCGCGGTCGGTTCGATCTTCGGACTGTTCGGCCCCCTGTTCGGGTTCCCGGATTGGATGGCGAAGCTCTCGCCGCTCGAAGCGGCACCGAAGGTGACGATGGACGGCGTCGAACTCAACGGACTGTGGTGGCTCATCGCCGTCGTGGTGGTCGTCGGGGCGGGGGCGATCACCCTCATGCGCCGGCGTGAACTGGCAACGGGCGGATAGGGCCGATGAGCGACGACCCGACCCACCCCGGGGCCGAGCCTGCCGAGCGGGCTGCCGCGATGCTGACCGCGGCAGGAATGCCGCGGATGCCCGCACGCGTCATGATGGCCCTTGTCGGCTCCCCCGATGAGGGCTATTCGGCCGCTGAGCTCGCGGAGCGGCTCGGGGTCTCGGCGGCGGCCGTGTCGGGCGCGGTGCGCTACCTGCAGACGATCCGCATCGCGCACCGACTCTCGCGCGCCGGGGATCGCCGCGACCGCTACGACCTCGTGGACGACGGGTGGCACGCGGTCCTGCTGGCGAACGCGCCGCTGTACGAGATGCTCGCGGACGGCATCGACCTCGTCGCGGACGAGAACTCCGATGCCCCGCTGTCGGTCCAGCGTGCGCGGGAGATGTCCGGCTTCTTCCGATTCTTCGCGGAGCGGATGCCGCAGCTCCTCGAAGAGTGGGAAGAGAAGCGCCGGGCGGAAGCCGATGCCTAGGTGGTGCCTTCGTAGAGTCCGATCGCGTTGCCGTCCGGGTCGTCGATCACGGCCCACCAGCTGGTCGGGCTGATCTGCTGCTTCGCCATCGTGACCGTGGCGCCGGCCTCGACCGCTGCCGCGAGCGTCTCGTCGATCGAGTCGACCTCGACGTACGACCGCGGCTGGGTGAACCCGTCGTCGCGCGGCGCGAGCCCGCCCCCGCTGATCTTGTTCGGAGCCTGCCACATCGGGTAGCCCTCGAACCCCGGCGATTCGGCGATCTGCCATCCGAAGAGCCTCGAGTAGAAGGTCTGCGCGGCCTTGAGGTCGCTGACCGGAATATCGATGTGCGTGATGTCGCCGTGGGCCATTTCATGTCCTCTCGTCGAAACCTGCTCCTGCCAGTGTGATTCTGATCAGGGGGTACGACAAGAGGGCTCAGGATGCCTCGGCGAGATGCTCCTCGAGCGCATCGAGGGCGGGCCGCTGGCCCTTCACGAGCCGGTCCCGTGCGTGGGCCAGCGACATCCACTCCGCCCGGTCGACCTCGGGGAAGGACTGCATCCGGCCCGACCGCGGCGGCCACTCCAGCTCGAACTCGCCGAACCCTTCGCGGGGCGGATCGAAGCCGGCGCCGTCCGCGACGAACACGGTGATGCGCTTGCCCGACGAGTAGGGGAACACGCCCAGCCCGGCGTACGGGCCCGGCGGTGGATCGATGCCGAGCTCTTCGCGGAACTCCCGCAGCGCGGCGTCGAGTTCGGCCTCGGCATCCGGGTCGTACTCCCCCTTCGGGATCGACCAGGCTGCCTCGTCTTTCGCGGACCAGAACGGCCCGCCCATGTGCACGATCAGCACCTCCGGATCCGGCGTGAGCCGGTAGAGGAGCAGCCCTGCACTATGGACGGGCACGTCAGGCCTTACCAGGGGCGGGTCTTCGGCGAGACCTCGTAGGTCTTCTCGGGGTCGCGTTCGACGACGCCGCCGAGCGCCTCATCGATCGCGGCCATCGTGTCGGCGTCGAGCTTCACCCCGGACGCGGCGACGTTCGACGCGATCTGCTMCGGACGGGATGCCCCGACCAGCGCCGCCGACACGTTCGGGTTCTGCAGCACCCACGCGATCGCGAGCTGCGGCATCGTGAGGCCGGCCTCGGCGGCGACGGGGTTCAGCCGCTGCACAGCCTCGAGCACGTCGTCGCGCAGCAGGCGCTGGATGAACATCGCGCCGCTCTTCTCGTCGGTCGCGCGCGAGCCCTCGGGCACGGGCTGGCCGGGCAGGTACTTGCCGCTGAGCACGCCCTGCGCAATCGGCGACCAGACGATCTGCGAGATGCCGAGCTCTTCCGAGGTCGGCACGACCTTCTCTTCGATCACGCGCCACAGTGCGGAGTACTGGGGCTGGTTCGAGACCAGCTGGAACCCGAGCTGCTTCGACAGGGCGTGGCCTTCGCGGAGCTGCTCGGCCGTCCACTCCGAGACGCCGATATAGAGGGCTTTGCCCTGGCGCACGACGTCCGCGAACGCCTGCATCGTCTCTTCGATGGGCGTCTCGTAGTCGTAGCGGTGCGCCTGGAAGAGGTCGACGTAGTCGGTGTCGAGACGCTTCAGCGACCCGTTGATGCCGTCGAGGATGTGCTTGCGGCTGAGGCCGCCGTCGTTCGGTCCCTTGGGTCCGATCGGCCAGTAGACCTTCGTGAGGATCTCGAGCCCTTCGCGGCGCTGCCCCGAGAGGGCCTTGCCGAGGACGACCTCGGCAGCGGTGTTCGCGTAGGTGTCGGCGGTGTCGAATGTGGTGATGCCGGCGTCGAGTGCGGCGTGCACGGTGGAGATCGCCGCCTCGTCGCCCACCTGCGAGCCGTGGGTCACCCAGTTGCCGTAGGTGATCTCCGAGACCTTGAATCCACTGTTGCCGAGATAGCGATACTGAACCATCCCTCAACGCTAGCGGCGGGCGAAGGGGTCGGCGTCGCGCAGGACGAACCGGATGCCGCGACCCGCGGCATCCGTCCCGTCAGTCCTCTTCGGGGGTCGCGGCCGCGGCCTGCTGGTCGTCTTCGGTCGCGACGAGCTGGCCGCAGGCGCCATCGATCTCCTTGCCGCGGGTGTCGCGGAGGGTGGTCGGGATGCCGGCGGCGTTGAGCCTGCGGACGAATTCGTTCTGCACCGGCACCTCGGACGCGGTCCAGATCGAGCCAGGGGTCGGGTTCAGCGGGATCGGATTGACGTGCACCCAGCCGCGCCCGCGGGCGTTCAGCTTCTCGGCGAGCAGGTCGGCGCGCCAGGCGTGGTCGTTCATGTCCTTGATGAGCGCGTACTCGATCGAGACGCGGCGTCCGGTCTTGTCGAAGTAGTTGCGCGCGGCGTCGAGGGCCTCATCGACCTTCCACCGGGAGTTCACCGGGATGAGCTCGTCGCGCAGCTGGTCGTCGGGGGCGTGCAGCGACAGCGCGAAGGTGACGGGGACGTCTTCGTCGGCGAGCTTGATGATCGCAGGCACCAGCCCCACGGTCGAGACGGTGATGCCGCGGGCGCTCATGCCGAGGCCGTGCTGCTTGTCGGTCATGACGCGGACGGCCTGCATGACGCGGGCGTAGTTGGCGAGCGGCTCGCCCATGCCCATGAACACGATGTTCGAGACGCGCTCGGCGGAGTGGTCGTCCTTCTTCTTGCCGCCGAGGCCGCCGTCGGCGATCAGGCGGTTCGCGCGGACGATCTGCTCGATGATCTCCGCGGCCGACATGTTGCGGGTGAGGCCCGCCTGTCCGGTCGCGCAGAACGGGCAGTTCATGCCGCAGCCGGCCTGCGAAGACACGCACAGCGTGATGCGGCCGGGGTAGCGCATGAGCACCGATTCGACGAGCGCGCCGTCGTGCAGCTTCCAGAGGAACTTGATCGTGTCGCCACGGTCGGTCTCCAGACGTCGCACCTCGGTGAGCAGCGGCGGCAGCATCCCGTGCACGAATTCGTCGCGGCCCTCGATGGGCAGGTCGGTCATGTCTGCCGGGTGATGCGTCCAGTGTGTGAAGTAGTGCTTCTCGAGCTGCTTCGCCCGGAATCCGGGCAGGCCCAGCTCCTTGACCTTCGCGACGCGCTCGTCGGGGGTCAGGTCGGCGAGATGCACCGGCGGCTTGCCTCGTTTCGGCGACGCGAACTGCAGCAGCGGTCGACCTTCGTCATCCTTCTTCTGCTTCCATCCTTCGGTCGCCGGCCGCACCTGGCGGACGCGGGAAGAGTCTGGAGGCGTCGTCATGTCTTCAGGGTAGGGGACTCACCTGAGCGATGTCCGGTGCGAGTGACGGCGTGCACCGGACGGCCCCGCACATCGGAATGGATACAGATTGCCGGGGAAGTGAACGCTTGCGGGCTTTCGTAGGATATTTTCTCCCTGAACGGTGACTTTTCAACGGTGAGCCTCCCTCGCAGCACCCCGTGCTCGAGGCTCCCGGAGGGGAGCCTCTCTGGGGAGGGGAACTTGAGCGGATTCGTCGCGGCATCAGCGCTGAGCCCGCGCCTCTTCCATGGCCTCGCCGACGACGTCGACCGGCACCTGCGCATCGACGGCACCGCCGTCGTGGTCGACATCTCGGGGTTCACGACGCTGTCGGAGCAGCTCGCCGCCGCCGGGCGCGAGGGCACCGAGCAGCTCATCGCCACGCTCTCGCGCATCTTCACGGTGCTGCTGCCGGTCACCGACGACGGCGGCGATGTCATCAAGTTCGCCGGCGACGCGCTGTTCATCCTCTTCGCCGGCGACCAGCATGCCCGGCACGCCGTCCATGCCGCATGGAACATGAACCGAGTGCTGACGGCGATCGGCGACATCCATCTCCCCGCCGCGCGCGCGAGACTGCGGATGTCGGTGGGCGTCCATTCCGGCACCTTCGAGGTCATCCTGACCGGCGACACGAACATCAGCGCGGTGCTCACCGGGCGCGACACGTCGCGTGTGCTGCAGCTGCAGGACGCCGCCTCGGCGGGACGGATCCTGGTCAGCGCGGAGACCGCGGCGGAGCTGCCGGCCAAGCAGGTCTCGGCCGATCCCGATCATCCGGGCGCCTATCGCCTGCTGCGCGCGGGAGCCATCGCCACCGCCTCGCTCATGGCGCTGTCGGCCGGGCGCACCGAGGCCGCCGATCGATTCCAGCCGCGCGCCTTCGCGGAGCGCCCCGACCTGCTCGGCGCCGAGCCCGACCATCGCTGGGCCGCGATCTCGTTCATCCAGGTGACGGGCGTCCCCGACGAGCCGACCGCCGACGACGTGGATCGCATGAAGCGACTCACCCAGGCGGTCGAAGAGGCGGCCGCCGACACCGGGGTGACGCTGCTGGATGTCGACCCCGTCGTCGGCGGCTACCGCTACTTCCTCACCGCCGGGGCACCGACGACCGTCGAAGACCCTGAGGGCCGCCTCCTGACGGCGGTGCAGCGGGTGGTGTCGTCCGACAGCGGCTATTCGCTCAGGGCGGGCGTCACCTCCGGTCGCGTGTTCGCCGGCTTCGTCGGCGCCATGTACCGGCAGACCTACACGGTGATGGGCGACGAGACGAACCTCGCAGCCCGGCTCACCGCCCGCGCCGAGCCCGGCACTGTGCTGGTCACGCACGCCGCGCTGGAGCGCGCCGCCGTCTCGTTCGAGAGCGAGGATCGCGGCGAGATCACCGTCAAAGGCAAGTCGCACGCCATCCCGGTCGCGATCGTCACCTCGGCCGGGAGTCGGCCGGAGACCGGTCCGGGTGAGGCTCCCTTCCGCGGTCGCCGTGACGAGATCGCGCAGGTCGTCGCGCTGCGGGAGGCGGCCGAGTCCGGGCTCGGCGGCGTCCTCACGATCACGGGCGGCGCGGGGACGGGCAAGTCCCGCCTGGTCGACGAAGCCCTGAGCGACTCCCCGCTGCGGGTGCTCCGCGTCAGCGGCGACCGGTTCGGCATCGGCGCTCCGTACCTCGGCCTGCAGACCCTGCTCCGGCCACTCCTCGGAATCGCCCCCGATGCGTCCTCGGAGGCGGCCGGCGTCCACCTGACCAACGCCGTCGGGGGCCTGCGACGGACCCTCTTGCCGTGGCTGCCGCTGCTCGCGCCCGCGGTGGGGGCTGAGGTGGCGTCGACGCCGGCCGTCAACGACCTGGACGACGCGCACATCCTCGAGCGGACCTACGCGACCCTCGCGAAGCTCATCGACGATCTGCTCCCCGAGCCGACCTGCCTCGTGATCGACGACGCGCAATGGCTGGATGCGGCATCCGCCGAGGCCTTGAGCGCCGTCTTCGGCGATGACATCCCGCACGCCGTCTATGTCCTGCGCCGCCACGACGGCACCGGACTTGCCGCCTTGGGAACGGAGCTGGAGCTGCCGGGACTCGACGACGCGGCCGCCGAGGATCTCATCGAAGCCGTGGTCGGGCGCCATCTGCTGCCGAACGACCTCGAGCCGCTGGTCTCCCGCGCTCAGGGCAACCCGCTGTACCTCATCGAGCTGGCTGCCGGTCTCTCAGCCGGAAGCGACGCGCTCGGAATCGAGCAGCTGGTCGGCGAGCGGATCGATGCGCTCACCGAGAAGGACCGGGCCATCGTCCGTCGGGCCGCGGTGCTCGGCTGGGGCGTGCCGGTCGGACTCTTCGTACGCTGCGTCGGTCCGGCAGAGCTCGCCGAGGCGGACGGGATCTCGGGATTCCTCGAGACGCTCGAGGAGACGATCCGCTTCCGCAGCGGCCTGTTCCGAGACGTCGCCTACGAGCAGCTGAACTACCAGACCCGGCGCGAGCTGCACCGGGCGGTGGCCGCCGCCCTCGTTGCCGACCCCACGCTGGTGGGCACGGCCGCCGATGCCATGCTGGCGGTCCACTACGAGGCCGCGGGCGACTGGGAGAAGGCGCTCGCAGCAGCCGCGCGCACGGGGGCCGCGGCCGAAGAGGCGCACGCCATCGAAGACGCGGTGCGGGCCTACCGCACCGCCGTGGCAGCGGGTGGGCGGGTGCGCCCGGTGCCGGAAGGGCTCCCCGACCTGTGGGAGTCGCTCGGCCGCGTGTGCATCGCCAGCGGCCGCGCCACCGAAGCGCTGGACGCGTACGCGCAGGCCTTGAAGCTGACGAAGGATGCCGCGTTCCGCGCGCGCCTCGACCGCGAGACCGCGTACGCGCTCAATGTGCTCGGCCGGCCGGACGAGGCGGCTCGGTCGCTGCGCAGCGCACGCCGCGGGGCGGCAGCGGCGGGCGAGGCCGGCACCGGCATCCTGGCATCCGTCGCCGTCACCGAAGCAGGCCTGCGCCTGCGCCAGGGCAGGTGGGCGGATGCGAAGCGGCTCGCCGCCGAGGCCATCGCGCTGCTCGACGGCAAGACGACCTCCGCCGATGACACCGGCGTGCTGGCCGACGCCCTGCGGTACCACGACATCGCCGCAGGCGAACTCGAGGGCGATGCCGCGATGGTCAACCTTGAGCGGGCGCTCGAACTCTACGACGAGGTGAACGACGAGCTGTCGCGGTCGAAGGTGCTCAACGTGCTGGGCGCGCGCGCCTATTACCGCGGCGAGTGGAGCGAAGCAGCCTCCCTCTACGGGCAGGCTCAGGTCGCCGCCGAATCCGCGGGCGACATCGTCGGGTCCGCGATCGAATCCTGCAACGCCGCCGAGATCCTGATCGACCAGGGGCGCGTAGACGAGGCGCGACCGATCCTGCGGACGGCGCTGCGCATCTTCGCCGGCTCCGACAACCCCTACCTCACCGCCTACGTCACGGCCTTCTCCGGCCGCGCGCATCTGCGCAGCGGCGATCCGGAGACCGCACGCGGCGAGTTCCACCAGGCCGCCGAGACGTTCACGGCGCTCGCCGAGACCGAAGCGGTCGTCGATGCGCGCGTGCGGGGCATCGAGGCCGACCTCGACCTCGGGGACCGCGCTGCCGCGAGCTCGGTCATCGTCGAGCTGCTCGAGGGCGACGCTCTCCACGGACCGTTGCGCGGCCAGCTGCTGCGGCACGCGGCACGGCTGGCCACGCTGGAGGACGATGAGGACCGGGCCGTCGAGTATGCCGAGGCGGCCGTCGAGGCGTCGGAGGGGTCCCGCTTCGACCGCGCACTGGCCCTCGCGCGGCTCGCGGACGCCGACGTGCGGCCGGACCTGCTCGTCGAGGCGCGTGCGGAGCTCGCCGAACTCGAAGTAGCCGACATCGACCGTCTCCTCTCCGACCGCCGCACCGGCGCGACCCTTTCCGGCGGCGCTGCGGCGCCCGCATCCGACGCCACCGACTGACCGAAGCGAGACCCGATGATCGCATCACCCCACCTCCGCACCGTCGCGGTGAGCTCCGTCGCGGCGCTCCTGGTCGCGGGACTCGTGGCCTTCGCGCCCACCGCTCCGCCCGCCCGGGCCGCAGTCCCGGGGCACCTTCCCCCCGAGGCCGAGACCTTCCCCGTCTCGCAGACCACCGAAGGACGATCGAGCGAGGCATACCTGACCTCGGACGGCCAGCACGTCGCCTTCGCCTCCGATGCGACCGATCTCGCACCCGGCGCCGACAACGGGGTCGCCGACATCTTCCTGTCCACGGCCCTGCCGGGCTCGACGAGCCCCTTCTCAGGCGCCGCGGTGCTGGTCAGCGCCCCCGACTCAGCGAGGCCGCAGGTGCCTGCGAACGGCGTCAGTTCGGCGCCCGTCGCGAGCACCGACGGGCGGTACGTCGCATTCACGAGCGCAGCCACCAACCTCACCGGCGACGCGACCGCGCCGGGCACTCAGGTGTACGTGCGCGACGTGCTCCTCAGGCGCACCTTCCGTGTGCAGGGCGCCGCCACGCCGGACGGCAGCTCCTCCGCGGCCGACCTGAGCGACGACGGCCGCTACCTCGTCTTCACCTCGGGGGCCGCGAACCTCTCCCCCGGCGACACGAACGCGGCCGCGGACGGGTTCCTGGCGGACCTCGACGCGAACGGGGACGGCACTTACGGAGACCTGGCGATCACCCGCGTGCTCGCGGGCACCGTGGTACCCGGCGGAGTGACGCAGACGGTCATCAGCGGCAACGGCAACACCGTCGTCTTCACCGCCGGCATGGCGGGCCTCGAGACGGGTGCGGCGCCGGGCCCCGTCACGGGAAGCTTCGTGTACCGCTGGGATCGGGTGTGGAACCGGATCCACGTCGTCTCGGAGGGCCACGAGCCCGCCGTGGACGCGACCGGCGACGTGATCGCCTACATCAAGGACACCGGCTGCGACGACGACCCGAGCGACGGCCTCCCGGAGCCGTTCGTGGCCGTGTCGACGTTCGAAGACCCGGTGACGTACACGATCGGCGCCGGAACGGCGCGCGTCTTCAAGGGCCTCGGCTATGTCGCGCATCCGACCGTGTCCGCGGACGGGAGCATGGTCGCGTGGGAGACGACTCAGCCCTACTTCGATTTCACCAACCCGCCGACCACACCGCTGGCCCAGCCGGTGATCCGCGAGCAGGCGCCGTCGTGGTGGGATGCGTCAGACTCCCTCGAGTGCACCGGCATCGTGAGGGCGGACTGGGTGGATGTCGCCCCGGGCATCGACCCGACGCTGTCGGCGTCTGGTCGGACGATCGCGTACTCGGTCCCTGCCGCGACGCCCGGCGCGGCATCCGTCGTCGCGACCGACACCCACAGCAGCAACGGCCTCTCGGTGTCGAGCACCCAGGGCGAGCTGCTGCAGTCGGGATACATCACCTCGATCGACACCTCGAAGGTTCCCGCGTCGCAGCTGACCGACTATGCGTCGGCCCTCGCGAACGCCCCGATCTACCGGCTGCCGATCTACCGGCTGCCGATCTACCGGCTGCCGATCTACCGCCTGCCGATCTACCGGCTCATGGTGAGCGACTCCCCGATCTACCGACTGCCGATCTACCGCCTGCCCATCTACCGGCTCCCGATCTACCGGCTCGCCGTGCCGGGGGGCTGGCCCGAACTGCTCGCCCCGACCCCGTTCGCCGGGCAGCTCGAGCAGAGTGTGACGCTCTCCGACGTCCTCGCCTGGGCCGCCACGACACTCGCCCCTGAGGCGACGCCGACGCCGACCGCGGCGCAGATCGACGCCGCGCACCGCATCCAGGGCCTGTCGCTCGATGACATGGACCTCAGCAGCTCCGGCATCGACGCGCTCTCCCTCGCGTCGATCGTGCTCGGCGGCGCGCATCTCGCCGACATCCCGATCGCAGGCTCCGGCTCGGACTCTGACACGAACCTCGAGAAGTGGCAGGCTCTCGTCAAGGCCGCAGGCATCGGCATCGCTGTCGATGCACAGACCGTGCTCGCCGACGTGGATGCCGCGGGCCTGAGCATCGGGCGCACGGGCGTCGAACAGGTCGCCCTCAACGCACTTCCGGTGCCGGACACGCTGTTCGACCAGCTCAAGGTGAGCGACCTCTTCCTCGACAAGACCCCCCTGGGCGCGGTCGACGCCGCCTCGCTCAACCCCGCGCTGTTCACGTCGCCCGTGAGTGGCACCCTCGCCCAGAACAAGGCGGCGATCGACCCCAAGGCGACCGTTGCCGATCTCGCCCTCGGCGCCCCGGCACAGGTGACCCTGGGGACGCTCCTGTTCTCGATCCTCGACACCCCGAGCTATCCGTGGGAGCAGATCGATCCCGCGTCGGTCCAGTCCGCGACCACGAGCTCCTCCCCGGGTGCGCTGACGACCAACGAGCGGATCATCGGCGGCCCGTACTTCCGCTTCACCTTCGATCCGGGACCGGGCGAACCCACGATGTTCACCGCGCCGACCGCGACGATCACGATGCCGCCCGCGACGACTCCGACGGACCTTGTCGCGGCCGGATCGGGACCGAGTCAGTCGTGGACGGCCTACAGCAACTACACGGGTCAGGTCCAGATCGACGGCGACCGCATCACGATTCCCCTCGACGACACCCCGGCCGGCACGATGTTCGGGTTGCTCGCGTTCGCTCCGCGCACGGCCATGCCGACCGACGGCCAGGCGACGGCCACACTCACGAGCGGCACGCTCTCCGCGACGAAATCGCTCACGGTCTTCCGAAACCTGCTGGGGCTGGACGACCCGATAACCGATCGGGTGAACGGCCAATGGTCCGACCCGGCGCGGCCGGGCCAGCTCCTGGCCGAGGGCTCCGTCTACTACGGCTGGATCTCGCCGGAGTCCATCAGGAACGACGACAACACCGGCGAACGCGTCTTCGGTCCTGCCGGAGACGAGAACTGGTACCGCGTCGCCGCGCCGCCCGCGGGCAAGCGCCTCATCGTGTCGACCAACGCGAGCGATGGGCAGATCTCGATGGGTCTGTATGCGCCGTCGACGGGAACCGCCGCCGCGCCGCTGGGCGCCGCCGGGGGAGGTGCCGTGCCCGGGACCCTCGCGACCGAGCAGACGCCGGCTTCGGTGGGCACGGCCGAACCCGGCGCAGATGCGGGCACTCCGGTGGCCGGCCAGACCCTCATCGACCAAGCGGTCGGCGGCGGCGACGGGCTCGCCACGGTCGAGTCCGCCGGAATGGATGCCGCACCCGGCGACGAGCTGCTGATCCGTGTCACGAGCGGCAACGGCAAGGCGAGCTCCGCCATGTACTCGCTCCGCGTCAGCTACATCGACGAGGCCACCGAGGTCGTCTGCACCGCACGCCCGACCGCGCAGGCTGCCCCCGGCGTGAGCGACCCCATCACGGCCGACACCAACACGCTCTACCTTTTGGACACCCAGCGCTTCACCGACACCTACGGTGCGACGGATGCCGGGGCCGTGCGCACGGCGCTGGGCACCATGACCGGAACGGGGCACGTCGGAAGCGGGACTGTGCAGGGTGCCGTACTGTCGGTGGACTCCGATCCAGACGTCCGCAACGCGCGCAGCGCGCTCGACGATAATCCCTGCTCGATGACCGCGCGGAGCAAGCTCACGGCCGCGATCAACGCCTACGTCACGCAGACGATCAGCGCCCACCGCGATCAGATCGCCTCGGTCGTGATCGTCGGCGGGGACGACATGATCCCGCTCGCGCCGGTCGCCCAGCACACCTCGCAGTTCAACGAGGCGAGCCACGCGGCGGACCTTCGCCTCACCAGCGCGCCCGGCCGCGATTGCTCCGCGATCGTGGGGGTGGGCGCCATCGACCCCTGCGCCACGCCGATCTCGGCTGCGGCCGCGACGAACCACATCCTCACCGACGACCCCTACGGCCTGGCGACGGCCTACCAGTCCCTCGGCGGCTACCTCTACGTGCCGAACGTCGCGCTCGGCCGTCTCGTCGAGACTCCGACGCAGATCGAGGGCGCGATCTCGCGCTTCACGGCCGACCACGGGCTCGTCGACGCGGACTCGACACTGAGCGGCGGCTATGGCGCGTGGAGCGAGCTTCCCGAGCA
This sequence comes from Microbacterium sp. P5_E9, assembly GCF_054049175.1. NCBI lineage: Bacteria > Bacillati > Actinomycetota > Actinomycetes > Micrococcales > Microbacteriaceae > Microbacterium > Microbacterium sp. P5_E9. The sequence goes on from NZ_JBFUMV010000003.1 coordinate 40,930, forward strand.
GGTGACGACCGACCTGGAGTGGCGCTCGGGCGCGAACAACAACCAGCTCGCCGAGCCGTGGAGCAAATCCACGGCCGAGTCGGCGCTGTTCCCCGCGACCGGCCAGTCGCCGCGGATCGTCTCGCTCAACACGCATGCCGACGAGACCCGGATGCTGGCCGGCATCACGGGTGCCGAGAACGGCACGTTCACCCCACTCGATCTGCTCAACGCCTCGAACTACACGACCGCGGCGAAGCAGGGTCAGCTGGCCGGCTCGCTGCTCTTCATGATCGGCTGCCACGCCGGCAACAACCTCCCGACGGCCTACTACGGGGCCGCCAGCGCGGACTGGGTGGACGTCTTCTCGGGCGCGGCGGGATTCGTCGGGAACACCGGGTACGGTCTCGCGAACAGCGTGACCACGGCGCTCGGCGAGCGGCTCCTGTCGCTCTACTCGGACTGGGTGGGCGTCACCGTGAACGGCGCGCTCATCTCGACCGGCGCCTCGCTGCAGTACGCGAAGCAGTCCTATCTGGGCGAACTCGGCCTCTACTCGGGCTATGACGAGAAGGCGCTCATGGAGGCGGTGTACTACGGACTGCCCATGTACACGCCGAAGGCGGTGGCCAAGGAGAAGTTCGCACCGCTGCCGAAGATCCCTGCCCTCTACGAAGTCAAGACGACGACCGATCCGCTCGGGTCGTACTCGTCGGCCGGTCTCTCCTTCTCCCTGCCCTCGGACTCGTTCACGCCGCACACCGCGACGAACGAGCAGGGACAGACGGTGACCTACTTCACGGTCGGCGACGACGCAGCGCTCGCCGTGACGGGGCAGCCGGTGCTGCCCAAGATCGTGACGCAGCTTCCGGCCGCCCCGACCGGACTGACGCCGCGTGGCGCTCTGATCACGGGGCTGACCTCCGAGCTGTCCCAGCTCCAGCCGGCGATCTCGACGTCGACGATCGGCGTCGGCGACGCCGGTCCCAGCCGCACCGGGGCGGCGTTCCCCTCGACGTTCGCGACCGTGACGCAGCAGGACACGCCCGCCGGACGCGTGAACAATCTCGTCGTGACTCCTGGCCGCGTCCAGACGACCGCAGGCGGTCAGGGCACGATGGAGAAGTTCACCAAGCTCGACCTCGACGTCGTGTACGGCCCCGCCAACCCGACCGACACGACCCCACCGACCTTCACGACGATCGAACCGCCCACGAACGGGGGCAGCGGCTTCTACGTCACAGCGGACGGCACAGGGGGCAAGATCACGAAAATGCTCCTGCTCGTACAGCCCGAGGGTCAGGCGGGCGGGGCGTGGACCCCCTACTGGATGACACCCTCCGGCTCGGGATGGCAGACCTCGATCGCCGAGACCGGCGTCGTGCGCTGGATCCTGCAGGCCGTGGACGCGAGCGGCAATGTCGCGATCGAGACGGCACGCGGCAGGATCGGCATCGCGGTCGCCGGCTCCACGGACGCCCTCCCGAAGCCCGAGCTCGGCTCGATCGGCGACGCCGCCCACCTCGTCGCGGGCGACCGCCTGCTGCGCACGGTCACGGTCTCGGGCGCCCCGGCATCCGAGCTCACCGCCACGTATTCCGTGACAGATGCCGACGGCGTCCGGGTCGGCGGCGACTCCGCTCCGATCGTGACGGGCTCCGACGGCGTCATCCGCACCACGATCGACACCTCTGCGCGCACGCCGGGCACGTACACCGTGTCGCTCGAGGTGTGCCGGGCGACACTGTGCAGCACATCGACCTTCCAGCTCACGGTCGATCCGCCCAACACCGCACCGACCGCCACCGTCGAGGTGACCAGCGATTCGGAGACGATCTATCCGACGTCGACGCTCACCGCCCACGCGGTGGGCACCGACCCGGACGCAGGCGACACCATCGAACTCTTCTACGAATGGTTCCGCAACGGAGTGTCGCTGCAGCAATACGGGGAGATCCTCGATCTGCACGGACTCGCCCAGCCCGGCGACCTCATCTCGGTGACGGTCTCTCCGACGGACGGAAAGATCGGCGGCCACAAGGCATCCGCGGAGGTCGAGGTGCATGCCGAACCCGCGCTGCCGACCATCACCGCGACCGCGACGAACGACGACGGCGTGTACACCGAAGGCTGGAGCCGAAGCGCCGTCACGGTCGCCTTCACCTGCACGTCCGGCGTCGCGGTGTTCACCTGCCCGGCGAGTGAGCACATCACCGCGGACACGAAGCCCGAAGGCACGACGATCCCCGGCACGGTGACCGATGCTCTCGGCCGCACCGCCTCGACGAGCATCCTCGTCAAGGTCGATGTCACGGCGCCGGAACTCCACCCCACCGTCGACCCGGCAACCGTTCCTCTGAATGGTCCAGCGCCCACGGCCGACGCGGGCGCAGCGGATGCGGCATCCGGAATCGCGTCGCAGTCGTGCACCGCACCCGACACCAGCACGGCGGGCGTCAAGCAGGTGACCTGCACGGCGACGGACGTCGCGGGCAACACAGCCCCCGACGCCACCGCGTCGTACACGGTGACCGCCCCAGCCCCCAACGCACCCACCATCACCGCAACAGCCAAGGTCGGTAAAGCGGTCTACGTCGAGGGCACCTGGAGTCAAGGGCCGACCAAGGTCACCTTCACGTGCCGCTCGGGGGTGCTGGTGGTGCAGTGCTCTTCGCCGGTGACCACGTCGAAGGACACCGGCAAGGCGGGTGTCGTCGTGACCGGTCGTGTGACCGACCTGCTCGGGCGGACCGCCACCGTCCAGTTCGTCGTCAAGGTCGACCGCACGCCGCCGAAGCTCGCGCCCACCGTGACGCCGTCGACCATCCCTCTCGGCGGCACCGCGGTGGTCAAGGCGAACGCGACGGACGCGCTCTCCGGCATCGCCTCGGAGTCGTGCGGCGCCCTGCAGACGTCCACACTCGGCAAGAAGACGGTGACGTGCCGGGCGACGGATGCCGCGGGCAACACGTCCACCGCAACGGCGAACTACAGCGTGGTGAGGCCCCGATGAACGATGAGAAGTCGGCTCCCGACGATCAGACGCATGCCCTGGCCACCGAGATGCTCGGCGAGGTGATGGGCGAGATCGACCGCGCCGACTCCAAGGCCTCGCTGCTGATCGGCAGCCTCGGCATCGCCTTCAGCATCGTGCTGAGCGGTCTCCTGGGCGGCGACTGGACTCCGGAGTCGCTCAGCGTCTTCGGCCTCGTGCTCTGGGTGGTGGGGGTGCTCGCCGCCAGCGCCTCCGTCGTCGCGGCCGCCATGGCGGTGTGGCCGCGGCTGAGCAAGGGACCCGGACCAGGCGCCATCACCTATTGGGGCCAGGTGCGGGGGCTCGGGTCGCCCCAGGAGGTCGCCGAAGCTCTCGCCGAGCGTGGTCTCATGCCCCCCGAACGCACCTACCAGCAGCTGCTCGTGCTGTCGGCGGTCGTCCAGCGCAAGTACCGCAGCATCCGCTGGTCGATGCTGCTCGCGGGGGCCGGCATCGCGCTGGTCGTCGCTTCGTTCTTCTTCGTGTCGTCCTGACACGGGCAGCTCCACCGCGCCGTGAGGCGCAGCACAGCAAGGCAGAAGTACCCCGATCGGGCTCGAGGAAGAGACCACGCATGCCAACCGCACCAGCACCCCAGCTCGGCCGTACGTCGACGTCGACGCGGTCTCTTCGCAGCGTTGCGATCGCGTCGATCACCCTCGTGATCGGCGCCGGCCTCGTGGTCGTTCCGGCGACCCCGGAACCTGCTGCGGCGGCGCCCCTCGCTCCTGAGACATTCCTCGTCTCCCCGACCGACCAGGGCAGCTCGACAGAGGCCACGATCACGCCCGACGGCCAGCACGTCGCGTTCACCTCGACCGCGACCGACCTCGTCTCGGGTGACACCAACGGAGTGTCCGACGTCTTCCTCGCCACCGCCCACGGCACGGCCGATCCCTTCGGCAGCAAGCCGATCCTCATCAGCGCACCCGACGCCTCGTTGACGCAGGAGCCGGCCAATGGGCCGAGCTCCGACCCGATCCCGAGTGCCGACGGGCGCTACGTCGCATTCCTGAGCTCCGCGACGAACCTCACCGCCGACGACTACGACAGCCGAGCCTGGATCGACGTCTACGTGCGCGACACGCTGCTCGGCACGACGATCCGTCTCGACGGCGCGAACGGCCAAGCTCTCGGCAACGCGCGCAGCATCGACATGAGCGACGACGGCCGCTACGTCACGTTCATCTCGGATGCCTCGACCATCGTGGACTTCGACCTCAACAACGCGCAGGACGGCTTCATCGCCGATCTCGATGCCAACGGCGACGGCACCCGCGGCGACGTCACGATCACGAGTGCGCTCAGCGGCCTCGCCGTCCACGGCATGAACGACCTCGTGATCAGCGGCAACGGCGAGCACCTCGCCTTCACCGTGCCCTATCCGCTGGACGAGTTCCACGACGGGCTCGGCAACCCGCAGTACCTGTACCGGCGGCTGCGCGTCGAAGGCGGCACGGATGCCGCAGGGGCCCCCCTGCCCGAGAGCAGCCCGAACCTCATCTCCACAGACGGCCGTCACCCCGCGATCAGCGGCAACGGCGAGGTGGTCATCTTCATCTCGGACTACGACTGCAACAGCAGCCCCACGCCGACGCCGACCATCGTCGCTTCCACCTACGACTCGGGCCAGAACTTCCTCATCGGCGTGGGCACGTTCAATGTGGCGTACTCCGTCGGCAACGTCGCTGCTCCCGCGATCTCGGCCGACGGCAGCAGGGCGGCCTGGCAGTCGACCCAGCCCTTGCTATCCGCCGTTCCCCGAGTGGAGCTTGCGCAGCCGGTCATCCGGTGGGCGACCATCGGGTGGAAGGAGGCGAACACAGCTATCGCGTGCAGCGCCACCACCTCAGGGGACGCGCAGGTCCTCGGGACCGGCGAAGCCCCGACGCTGTCGGCATCCGGGCGCACTGCCGCGTTCAGCGGGTCCACCGCCCTGTCGAGCGCACCGGCTGCCGCGATCGCGGTCGACACGCACTCGAACGACGGACTCTCGGTCACGTCGACGCAGGGCGCGCTCAACAACGTCGGCTACATGGCGGTGGCCGACATCTCGAAGATCCCGGTCTCGACGCTGACGGGCTACGCCTCGGCGCTCGCGAACGCGCCGATCTACCGGCTTCCCATCTACCGCCTGCCGATCTACCGGCTCCCCATCTACCGGCTCCCCATCTACCGCCTGATGGTGGACAGCTCGCCGATCTACCGCCTGCCGATCTATCGCCTCCCGATCTACCGCCTCCCGATCTACCGGCTCGACATCCCGGGCGGATGGCCGCAGGTCCTGGCCGACACCCCGTTCGCGGGCGACATCGCCCAGAGCACGACCCTCGCCGCGGTGCTGACGTGGGCAGCGGACGCCCGCACGCGCGTTCCGGCTGCGTCGGCCGCAGAGGTCGCAGCCGCCGCTCGCATCCAGGGGCTGTCGCTCGACGACCTCGACCTCAGCAACAGCGGCGTCGACTCGCTGTCGCTCGCGTCGATGGTGCTCGGCGCGGCGAAGCTCGCCGACATCCAGATCGCCGGCACCGGCACGAACACGGAGCGCTGGCAGCACGTGCTCGATGCCCAGGGAATAGCCCTGCAGGTCGACGGCACGACGGTGCTCGCCGAGGCGGATGCCGCGGGGCTCGACATCGGTCACTCGGGCGTCGAGGGCGCGATCCTGCGCAACCTGCCGATCGCCGACACCCTCTTCGACACGATCCCGATGCGCTCCGCGCAGAGCTCCCTGTTTCTCACCGACACGCCACTGGGCGACCTCGACGTCGCGACGCTCGATCTCGCGACGCAGGCGGCGCTCTTCGGATCCACCAAGACCGGCACTCTCGCAGCGAACCAGGCCGCCCTGCTCGACAGTGCGACCGTGGCCGACCTCGCCCAGGGCGCTCCGGGCGATCTGACCCTGGGCACCCTGCTGTTCTCACTGCTCGACAGCGGAAGCTACCCCTGGGAGCAGATCTCCCCGGCCGCCATCGACCCGAGCGCGACGGTCAGGGCAGCGGGCGGCTATGGCTGCGACGGTCAGAAGCGCTGCGGGGTCAGCGCGCAGTTCACCTTCACCTTCGACGCCGGGCCAGGCCAGCCGAATGCGTTCGCCGCCCCGACGGCATCGGTGAGCCTCCCCGCAGGAACCGTCCCGATCGAGAACAACGCCTACATCGCCAATGCCTCCGGTCCCGTGATGAGCCTGGATCGCGTCGCCTACCAGGGTCCGATCCAGCTCGACGGCAATCTGGTGCGCTTCCCGCTCGCAGATGCCGCCGGCGGGACCTCGATCGAGTTCGAGATCGCCTACACGACCTCGACGCAGCCGGGGCAGTCGTCGGCGACGGGCGCTCTCACGAGCGGCGATCTCACGGCGTCCCTGCGGATGAACGCCTACTACACCGATGACCGCAGCCTCGACAATCGGGCGAACAACCGCGACAGCCAGGGATGGGTGGATGGCGAGTTCGAGCGCGAGCCGCTGCAGGACGGACGCATCTATTACGAGACTCTCGCCGCGGAGCCCAGCACCTACACCGACAATGGCCCGATTCTGGGTGCCGTGATCGATGAGGACTACTTCCTGGTCAACGCCCCGCTCCCCGGCAAGCGGCTCATCATCTCGACGAATGCGACCGACGGGCAGCTCGCGCTCGCGCTGTTCGCGACGTCCGACGCCGATGCCCCGCTCGTCACGGGGGCATCGACTCCGGTCCCAGGCACCGCCGTCACGGAGCAGACCGGTGATGCCGGCGCACCTGCGGAAACCGGCGCCGACGCCGCTGCGCCCTTCGCCGGCCACACGCTGGTCGACCAGGCGGTCGTGGGCGGTGGCGGAACGGCGCAGCTCGAAGCGGCCTCGACGGATGCCGCGCCGAACGAGGAGCTGCTGCTGCGCGTGACGAGCGGCGACGGCAGCGGGAGCACGGCGCTCTACTCGCTCCGCGCACACTACGTCGATGAGCCCGCCGAGTCGGTGTGCCCGGCTTGGACGTCCACCTACGTGCCCGCTCCCGTCGATGAGGGCGATCCGGCCGATGTCGCGGCGATCGGGTCGATCRACGGCGTGACCGCCACCACGAACACGCTCTACCTGTTCGATCAGCTGCGCTTCGGCCAGACCCACGGCGGAAAGGCCGCGCGGGCCGTGCGCGCTGCGCTGGCGACACTGAACGGCCACGGCAGCGTCGGCACGCAGACGATCGACGGGACCACCGTCGGCTCGCCGAGCGTCCAAGGCGCCGTGCTCTCGGTCGACGCGGACCCCGGAGTGCAGGCCGCTCGCAGGACGCTCGACGCGAACCCCTGCTCGATGTCGGCCCGCCGCGCCCTCACCGCCGCGGTCAACTCCTTCGTGTCGGCGCAACTCGGCGACCATCGTGCGCAGATCACCTCGATCGTGATCGTGGGCGGCGACGACATCCTCCCGCTCGCGCCCGTCGCGCAGCAGACCGGGCAGTTCAACGAGGCCAGCCACGCGGCATCCCTCCGCCGCACGACCGCGCCCGACGGGTCAACGTGCCCCGACCCGGCCAAGCTCTCGCCGGGAGCCGCCGATGTCTGCGCGACACCGCTCTCGTCCGCCGCGGCGACGAACCACATCCTCACGGACGACCCCTACGGGCTCGCGAACGCGTACGAGTCCCTCGGTGGGCACCTGTACGTGCCGACGGTCGGCGTGGGCCGTCTCGTCGACTCCCCCACGCAGATCCTCGCGACGATCCATCGCTTCGTCGACGCGAACGGCGTGCTCAAGGCCGATTCGGCCCTCACCGGTGGTTACGGGGCATGGGCAGAGCTGCCGGGCCTGGTCGCCCAGAACCTCACGTGGCGCTCGCTGACCGCGAACACGACGCTCGGCAGCGCGAATGCCGACAAGACCTGGAGCAAGGCCGATGCCGTGGGCTCCCTCTTCCCCGCGACGGGCAAGACCGCGGGCGTGGTGTCGATCAACACGCACGCCGACGAGACCCAGCTGCTCCCCGGCGTCCTGGGCGCCGACGCCGGGCGGTTCGCAGACGGCGACCTGCTGCACGCCGGCAACTACACCGCCTCGCCCCAGCTCGACGGATCCCTGCTCTTCATGATCGGCTGCCACGCGGGCAACAACCTGCCGACCGCCTACTACGGCGACGTCGCCGACTGGGCTGACGTGTTCTCGCAGGCCGGCGGCTTCGTCGGCAACACCGGCTACGGGCTCGCCAACAACGTGACGACGGCGCTCGGCGAACGCCTGCTGTCGCTCTACTCCAACTGGATCGGCGTCGAAGCAGCCGGCCGGCCGGTGTCGGCCGCCGGCGCCCTCACCTACGCGAAGCAGTCCTACCTCGGCGGACTCGGGCTCTACTCGGGCTACGACGAGAAGGCGCTCATGGAGGCGGTGTACTACGGCCTCCCGATGTACACGTTCGCGACGCCGACCAAGGCGCAGCCGCTCCCGCAGATCCCCGCGCTCACCAAGGTCGCCGGGCCCTCGGAGGGGCTGCTCTCGGCGAGCCTCACCCTGACCCCGTCGTTCGAGAAGAAGACGGTGAAGGATGCCGCGGGCAAGGACGTCGCGTATCTCGCGGCCGCCGCGAACTCGGCCCCCACCGCCGTGCAGGACTCGCTCGCAGTCCCCGGGCAGCCGATCCTGCCGAGGGTCGTTTCGCGCCTCGACCCGGCACTGATGCCCGCCGGAATGGTGCCGCGCGGCGCGCTCATCAAGGAGCTGACCTCCACGGTGACCGACATCACGGTGCCTGCCTTCGCCGAGGCGACGATCGGAGTGACGCAGCCGTCACCTGCGCGCAGCGACGTCGCCTTCCCGTCGACGTTCGCGAACGTCACACGGCAGGGCACCCCGACCGGCCCGGTCGACCTGCTCGTCGTCACGCCGGGGCGCGTGGATGCCCCGGCCGGCGGAAAGGGGGTCGTGGAGAAGTTCGACACGATGGACCTCGAGGTCGTCTACGGCCCCGCGACGTCGACGGACACGACAGCTCCGGGCTTCCGGGCCGTTGTGACCCCGCTCCCCGGCGCCAGGACCTTCAGCGTGTTCACCGACGCCGACGTCACATCAGTGCGGCTGCTCGTCCAGCCGATCGGCAGCGCGGGCAGCACCCCCTGGGCCTCGTATCAGATGTCCAAGCCGGGCACCGCGTGGGTCGTTGATATCGACATCACCGGCCCGGTCCGCTGGATCGTGCAGGCCGTCGACGCGGCCGGCCATGTCGGGATCGACACCGGGCGCGGCCGGCTGCCCACCGCTGGCCTGTCCGCTCCGCGGCTGGGCGCCCCGGGCGATGCCGTCTCGGTCGCCCTCGGCGACCGGGTGGTGCGGTCGGTCGTCGTCAACGCGAACAGCACGGACGGTCTCGACGGATCTTTCGCGATCATCGATGCAGCCGGCAACGCGGTCGCCTCCGGAGCGGCAGAGATCACCCAGGACTCTGCGCACGTCGTGCATGTCGTCCTCGATCATGTCACGACGATCCCTGGTGCCTTCAGTGCCGCCGTCACCGTGTGTCGACTGCAGCTGTGCGAGTCGACCTCGTTCCCGCTCGAGGTGACCGTCGCCAACACCCCACCCACCGCGACCGTCGAGCTCACCAGCAGCGCGGCCGCGGTCTGGCCCGATTCGACCCTCACGGCCACCGCGGTCGGCGCGGACGCGGATGGGGATGCCGTGACCCTGGCGTACGCCTGGACCCGCAACGGCGTCCCGATCGACAACGGCGCTGCCGTCCTCGCCCTCTCCGGGATCGCGCAGCCGGGTGACGTCATCGGCGTGACAGTGACACCGGCGGACGCGCGCGGCGGCGGGCACCCGGCATCCGCCACCGTCCTGGTGAAGGAGCCGCCCGCACAGCCCACGGGACCGCACATCACGGCGACCGCGACGGCCGGCGGCGGCGCCTACGTGGCGGGCACGTGGAGTCGCACGCCGGTGACGGTGACGTTCTCGTGCACATCCGGGGCGATGGTCGTCGAGTGTCCCGCCTCCGTGACCATCGCGAACACGGACGACGACGGCGAGGTCGTGCTCGGCGAGATGCAGGACAGCCTGCACCGCACCGCCCAGGCGCAGGTCGTCGTGCTCGCAGACGGGACGGCCCCGTCCCTCGCGCCTACCGTCACCCCGAACCCGGTGCCGTTCGGCGGCAGCGCGTCGGCCGAGGCGCACGCGGCCGATGACGGATCCGGCCTCGCCGCGCAGTCCTGCGACAGCCCGGTGACAAGCGTGCCGGGGAACTTCACCGTGGAGTGCCGGGCGACCGATGTCGCCGGCAACCTGGGCACCGCCTCCGCCAGGTTCACCGTCCAGGCTCCCACGCCTCCGACGATCTCAGCGAGCGCCACCACCGCCGGCGGCCAGCCGTACGTCGAAGGCACCTCGAGCGGTTCAGCCGTCACGGTGACGTTCACCTGCACGGCACCCACGCCGCTCAAGGCCGCCTGCCCCGCCCCGCGGACGGTCTCGGACGACACGCCAGCGGCCGGCGTCACGGTGACCGGGTCGATCGAGGATCTGTTCGGACAGTCGGCGTCCGCCTCGCTCGTGGTCAGGATTGCGCACCTGTGCCTCGCCAACCTCGATCGCAAGGCCCTGGCCCCCGTCAACGCCGACGGGTCGAGCGTCTTCGGGCGCTCGTCGGGGGTGCCGGTGGTGTTCAGCGCATGCGACGCTGCGGGCAAGCCGATCGGCACGAAGGACTTCGTCAAGAGCGTGACGCCGCTCTCGAGCACGCCACTGCCCAGCCAGGCGGGCGTGAACGAGCAGAAGTACCCGCCGTCGGCGAACTTCGCGTTCAACAAGGCGACGGGAATCTGGACCGGCTACATCCAGGCGTCGAAACTGACCCCCGGCAGGCAGTACGTCTACCGGGTGCTGCTCCGCGACGGCACGTCCTTCACGCTGACATTCGGAGTGCGCTGACGACACCACGCGACCCATAGCGGTGCGCGCTCCTTCGTGAGATTCTTCTCATCTGGGGCACGTTCTCAATCGGCATGCCCTTCCGGCTCGCTCGTGGAGGAGGGGGTCCGCTGAGCACTCGCACGCAGCCGCGCCGTACCGCCGCAGCCGCCGTCGCATCACTGATCGTCGTCGGCTTGGTCTCGGTCGCGCCGCCCGTGCCAGTCTCGGCTGCCGCCTCGGGCATCCCCGCGCCGGCCGGGGCGGAGACGTTCCAGGTATCCCAGAGCGCGGGCGGATCCTCGACCGAGCCGTTCCTGACGTCCGACGGTCAGCGAGTCATCTTCACCTCCACCGCCACCGATCTCGTCCCCGGCGACACCAACGGGGTCGCGGACGTGTTCGAGTCGGTCGCAGCACCCGAACCCGCTGTCCCGTTCTCGGGAGCGGCAGCGCGCGTGAGCCTCCCCGATGGCGGGCCGGGCGCCGGACAGGCGAACGGGCCCAGCGGCGAAGGCGTCGCCAACGCGGATGGACGCTATGTCGTGTTCTCGAGCACCGCGACCAACCTCGTCGCGGCGGGCGGCACCGCGCGCCGCAAGAGCGTCTACGTGCGCGACACCCTGCTGGGCAGGACCTTCCGGGTGCAGGGCGCCGCCGAGCCCGACGGCACGTCCTACGACCCCGACATCAGCGACGACGGTCACCTCGTCGTCTTCACCTCGGACGCGACGAACCTCTCGAGCGGCGACACGAACGCGGCGCCCGACGCCTTCCTCGCCAACCTCGACGCGAACGGCGACGGGGTCTTCGGCGACATCCAGCTCACCCGCTTCATGAGCGAGCTCTCGGTGCCCGGCGGCACCGAGCAGGCGCGGATCAGCGGGAACGGCGGCGAGATCGTCTTCGTCGCCCACCAGAACGCCCTCGACCCGAGGAATCCCGCCACTGTGACGAGCGGCGATTTCGTGTATCGCGGGAACATCGTCGCCGTCAGCACCTTCGCGGACCTCATCGCCTCGAACTCCCACGATCCGAGCATCGATGCCACGGGCGACACCGTCGCCTACATCGACGACCAGGTGTGCGATGGCCTGCCGGCGGTCATCGCGGCGACGTTCGATGCGGCCTACTACTACGCCGCCGTCGGCACCGACAGCACCGACCCGCGGGTCGGCTTCACGGCCGACCCGGTGATCTCCGCCGACKGGAGCCACGTCGCCTGGACCACGACCGTACCGCCCTACGACTTCAACGCCCCCGCGGTGGCTCTGCCCGAACCCGTCATCCGCTACGAGGAAGTGCTGTGGACGGACTCCCGGACAACGCTCGCGTGCCACGGCCAGGCGCGGCCCTACTCCGACATCGTCGAGGGCACGCAGGCGTCACTCTCGGCATCCGGACGAACCGTCGCCTACGCCGCAGCGGCGCCCGCGCCCAGCTCGATCTTCGCAATGGACACGCACTCGAACACCGGGCTGTCGGTCTCCAACACGCAGGGCTCGCTCGGCACCCCCGGCTTCATGACGCGGATCGACATCGGATCCATTCCGCTCACCTCGCTGCGCGGCTATTCCGCCGCGATCGCGAACGCGCCCATCTACCGCCTGCCCATCTATCGGCTGCCGATCTACCGGCTCCCCATCTACCGGCTCCCGATCTACCGGCTGCTCCTGACGAACTCGCCGATCTACCGACTGCCGATCTACCGTCTCCCCATCTACCGGCTGCCGATCTACCGGCTCGATCTCCCCGGCGGGTGGGATCAGGTGCTCGCGGACACGCCGTACGCCGGCGAGCTCGTGCAGACGGTGACGCTCGACGTGGTGCTCGCCTGGGCCGAGCAGACCCTCGCGGACGCGTCTGCCCAGGAACCCCAGCGCGCCGCCGCCCTGCTCATCCAGAGCCTGACCCTCGAGGACTTCCACCTCGACGGCAGCGGGCTCGACGCCCTCACCCTCGCCTCACTCGTGCTGGGGAACGCATCGCTCGCTCAAGTGCCCATCGCCGGCACGGCATCGACTCCGCTCGAGCGCTGGCAGGCCCTCCTGGAGGGGCAGGGGATCGACCTCACGATCGACGACACGTTCGCCCTCGCGGATCTCGACGCGGCCGGTCTCGACATCCAGCGCTCCGGTGTCGATGCCGTCCCCCTGAACACGCTTCCTGCGCAGGACACCCTCCTCTCCGAACTCCGGATGAAGGACCTGTTCCTCGCAGGCACGCCCCTGGGCGCGATCGACGCGTCGGCGCTCACGCTCGCGTCGCGCGACATACTGTTCGGCTACCCCGCGACCGGCCCGATCTCGACCCTCCCCTTCCTGCCGGACGCGACACCGGCCGATCTGGCTGCCGGAGCGCCGGACTCCGTGACCGTCGGCATCCTCCTCATGTCGATGCTCGATGCGCCGAGCTACCCCTGGGAGCAGATCGCGGCGAGCTCGTTCGACCCGAACCTCGCCGAGGCGGGGACGGATTCGACCGGCTGCGACCTCATCCTGCGCTGCGGACAGGTCGCCATCTTCCGGTACACCTTCGACCCCGGCCCCGGTGAGGCCACGACCTTCGCCGCTCCGACCGCGACCCTGACGTCACCCGACGGCACCTCGCCGTACCTGCAGTATCTGTGGGGCTCCGGGCCCGACCGGTCGATCCTCGAAGACCGGCCGCAGTCCGGCGGCGCCAGGGTCGAGGGCGCGCGCGCCGAATTCGCCTTGCCCGACACCGCGGGCGGCACCGTGCTGGCGATCCGGGCGTACTTCACGGTGACGACGAGCCCGGGTGCGCCGAAGGCGACCGGAACTCTGACGAGCGGCGCGCTCACGGATTCGGACACGATGACGGGCGACGCTCCCGTGCCGACCTTCGACGACCCGGACCACAACCTGGTCAACGGGGTCTGGCAGAACGGCGATCCGGGCGTGCTGCTGGACAGCCAGATCACCTACGAGTGGGTCGCACCGCAGTACCGGCAGCTGAACGACGAGGGCCAGATCATCCAGGGGCCGGCACAGGACGAGGACTACTACCTCGTGAATCCGCCGCCGCCCGGCAAGCGCCTGATCGTCTCGACGAACGCCACCGACGGCCAGATCTCGCTGTCGCTCTACTCCCAGGGCGCGGGACAGTCGGCGCTCGGCGTGCAGGACGCCGGTGTCGTGCCGGGGACGCCCGCCACCGAGCAGAGCGGTCCGGGCGGGCAGCCGGCCGAGTCGGGTGCCGACGCCGGAGTCGAGGTCCCCGGCCAGACGCTGGTCGACCAGGCCGTCGGCGGCGGAGACGGCACCGCGCGGGTGGAGGCGGCATCGATGGATGCCGCAGCCGGCCAGCCTCTGCTTGTGCGGGTGACGAGCGGCAACGGCCGACCCAGCGCCGCGCTCTACTCGCTGCGCGTGCAGTACCTCGACGAACCCGGCGAGACCGCGTGCAGCGCCTACGTGCCCGCCTTCGACACCGACATCACCGCCACCGGCGCCAGCGACCCGGTGACCGGGGCCACGAACACCGTCTACCTCTTCGACACCCGGCGCTTCACCCAGACCTACGGCGAGGCGGCGACCGTCCGGGTGCGCGCAGCCCTCCTCGGCCTGACGAACACCGGCCACGTCGGCACGGGCACGGTCCAGGGCGCCGTGCTGTCCGTCGATGAAGACGCCGCCGTGCGCGCGGCGCGCGCGGCACTGGATGCGAACCCGTGCTCGATGCAGGCGCGCCGCACGCTCACCGCCGCGATCAACGCCTTCGTGTCGGCTGAGCTGGGCGCCGCACGCAGTCAGATCTCCTCGATCGTGATCGTGGGCGGCGACGACATCATTCCGCTCGCACCGGTGCCGCAGCACACCTCGCAGTTCACCGAGACGAGCCACGCGGCCGACCTGCGCCTCGCCGCGCCGCTGGCAGGCGGCTCCTGCCCGGCCACGCTCAGCGGCGTGGATCCCTGCGCGACGCCGCTCTCCGCGGCGGCCGCGGCATCCGAGATCCTGACCGACGACCCCTACGGACTCGCGCAGGCCTACCAGTCGCTCGGCGGCTACCTCTATGTGCCGACGGTCGCACTCGGCCGGCTCGTGGACGGCCCCGACCAGATCGTGCGCACCGTCGACCGGTTCGTCGCCGCCGGCGGACAGCTCGAAGGCAGCTCGACACTGACCGGCGGCTACGGAGCGTGGGCGGAGCTCCCTGCCGAGGTGAGCGCCGCGCTGGCCTGGCGCTCCGCGGTGAACCGAACCCTCGGAACGGGTCCGGTCGGCGGAGAGCTCGGCAGCGACGGCGTGTGGAACGCCGGCAACCTCACCAACGGCCTCTTCCCCGCCTCGGGCGCGAGCGCGGCCGTAGTGTCGGTCAACACGCACGCCGACGAGACGCGCATGCTCCCGGGTGTGCTCGGTGCAGAATCGGGCCGCTTCTCCGACTCCGACCTCCTCCTCGCCGCGGGCCACGAGCAGGCCCCTCAACTGGCGGGGAGTCTCATCTTCGGGATCGGCTGTCACGCCGGCAACAACCTCCCCACGGCCTACTACGGCGACACCACCGACTGGGTCGACGTCTTCTCCGACGCCGGCGGCTACGTGGGCAACACCGGCTACGGCCTCGCCAACAACGTCACGACCGCCCTCGGCGAGCGCCTGCTCGCCCTCTACGCCGACTGGATCGGCGTCTCGGTGCACTTGGCGGCGGGTGACGTCCCGGTCTCGGCGGCCGGCGCGCTCACCTACGCGAAGCAGTCCTACCTCGGCGGGCTCGGGCTGTATTCGGGATACGACGAGAAGGCGCTCATGGAGGCCGTCTATTACGGCCTGCCGATGTACACCTTCAAGGGCGCGACGAAGGCCGCACCGCTGCCGGACACCCCCAGCCTCACCGTGACCACGGCCGACGGGCTGACCTCGGCAGGGCTGAGCTTCACCCCGTCGTTCGAGACGATGACGGCGACGAACTCGGCCGGGCAGACGGTGTCCTACCTGACGGCCAACGGCCAGGCGCCGGCAGCGGTCGCCGGTGAGCCCGTCCTCGCTCGTATCTTGACGCCGCTGCCGGGCGTGCCCGGCGACCTCGTGCCCCGCGGAGCGATCCTCACCGCCCTCACCTCGGCGTTCGACGACCAGACGCATGCCGCCATCGCCGAGCCCGGCGTCGGCGTGCCCGAGACAACCGCGACCCGCACCGATCTCGCGTTCCCCTCGACGTTCGCCACCATCACGAGGCAGCAGACCCCTGCCGGGACGGTGCACAACCTGGTCGTGACGCCATCGCGCGTGGAGGTGGGCGCCGGCGGGCAGTCGAGGGTGGAGCGATTCACCGCCTTCGACACCCGCGTCGTCTACGGCCCAGCCGGGTCGACCGACACGACGGGTCCGGTCATCGACGCGCTGAAGGTGCCAGGGCTGGGGCAGGGCGAGATGGCGATCACGGCGTCGGATCCCAGCGGCGTCGCCGCCGTCGTCCTGCTCGTCCAACGGCAGGACGAGACTCGAGGCGTCTGGGCCCGGGCCGCCGTGAAACCGCCGGTCGCCGGCGGCACCGACCCGGATCTGTGGGTGGCGACCGTGCCGGATGTCGCCTTCCGGTGGATCCTGCAGGTCGTCGACGGAGCGGGCAACGTCACGACCGACACCGCACGAGGACATCTGGATGTCGCAAACGCACCGGCGCCCACGCTCGGCGATCCCGGACCCGACGTCACGATCGCAGCAGGCGAGCGGCTCCTGCGAGCGGTGCCGGTCACCGTCGCGGTCGCCGACGCCGCGCTGACGGCATCCGTCCCCCTCACCACCGCCCGGGGCCTGACCGCGTCCGTCCAGGTGACCGCCGCCGACGGCGGCGTCGTCACGTCGCCCGCCGCGGTCGAGACGGGCCCGGACGGCGCCACCACGCGGGCCCTCATCGATCAGACCTTCACCCGCCCAGGGCACTTCACCGTGACCTTGGCGGTCTGCCGCGCGGACGCCTGCACCCGCACGTCGTTCGCCGTGGACGTGCCTGCGCCGAACGCTCCCCCCGCCGTCCACGTCTCGCTCTCGCCGAGCGATTCCCCCGCCCAGCCGACGAGCACCCTCATGGCGATCGCGACGCCCTCCGACCCCGAGAACGACCCGGTCGCGCTCGCCTACGCGTGGACCCGCAACGGCGTGAGCATCCCCGACCAGACGGCGGCGACGCTCGCCCTCGACGGGATCGCCCAGCCGGGCGACGTCATTGCGGTGACGGTCACCCCGTCAGACGCGCGCGGCACGGGGCACGCGGCATCCGCCGATCTGCTCGTGCGCGCGACGCCGACGCCGCCGCCGCTCCCGACGATCACCGCCGTCGCGGAGACGAGCCCGGGGGTCGCCTACGCCGAGGGCACGTGGAGCACGACTGCGGTGACGGTGACGTTCACCTGCACGAACTCAGCGCCCCTCGTGGGCGTGTGCCCCGCCGCCGTGCCGGTCGATCAGGACACCATCAGCACCGGTCGTGAGGTGACCGGCACGGTCACCGACCTGCTCGGCCGCAGCGCCACCGCCACCGTCGTCGTCAAGTACGACGGCCATGGGCCGACGCTCGATCCCCGCGTGACGCCCGCGACGGTCGAGGTCGGGGCACCCGCCCCCACGGCAGAGGCGAGGGCGACGGATGCCTCGTCCGGCGTCGCCTCGGAATCCTGCGCGGTGCCGCAGACGACGACGGCGGGCCCGGCATCCGTCCTCTGCGAAGCGACCGACGTCGCCGGCAACCGCAGCACCGCCCCCGCGAACTACACCGTGCACGAGCCCCTGACCGCTTGCGGCGGGGTGGACGACCGAGTCGCTCTGGCCCCGCTCAACGCGGACGGGTCGAGCGTGTTCCGGAGCTCGTCCGGCGTGCCGGTGGTCTTCCGCGCCTGCGACGCCGACGGCGTGCCGATCGGGACGAGGCGATTCGTGCAGAGCACGACCCTCGTGGCCGCCGCGGCTCTGTCGCCCTCGGCGCGGGTGAATGAGCTCTGGTACCCGCCGGTGGGCGCCGGTTTCAGTTACGCCAAGTCGGCGCAGCTGTGGACCGGGCACATCCAGACCCTCAAGCTCGCGAGCGGGAAGGAGTACACCTACCGGGTCCTGCTCGCCGACGGCACCGCATTCACCGTCACCTTCGGGGTGCGTTGAGGGCTGATGGATGACGCGACCCGCGCGGAGCTCGCAGCGCTGAGACTGCGGGCCTACGGCCCGGACGCCGACATCGCGGCCGACCCGGCGGCGGTGGAGCGGCTCATCGAGCTCGAGGCCCGCGCCCTCGAGGACCAGCACGTGATGGTGGACTCCGCACGGGCGCTGGCGCCGGTCGCGCAGGACAACGCCGCCGACGAATGGCCGCGAGGCGCGATCGGCCATCCGCCGACCGACCCGGACGGGCTGGCGCAGGACCCGGACGGGCTCGCACGGGACGACCCGCGGTCGCCTCGTGCGGGCGTCCCGGCGTCGCCCGACCCCGGCAGAGCCGGTGGACCCCGGCGCCGCACGATCGCGGTCGGCATCGCCGCGGTGATCGCGGTGGGGATCGCCGTCGCGGTCGGCACCGTGGTCGCCCCCGTCGTCGCGCCCGAGCGCGGGGCGGCCCCCACCCCGACCACCGTGATGCCGCCCGAGGCCTACGGATTCCTGCGCGATCCGACCGCCCGCACGCTGTACGAGATCCCGCTCGATCGCGCGCTCGGGCCTGGGTCGGAGACCCCCGATGAGGAGACTCCCGAGATGCCGTCCAGCGGGAAGGTCGAGTGGGTCGCGAACGTCGGCTCGTTCTACGGGTGGGAGCTGTGGATCGCCGGGGCGGCCGGAGCGCTTCAGCCGGAGCACTGCATCCTCCTCACCCGTGGCTCCCGGAGCGAAGGACGGTGCTCGCCGTCGACGCTGCGTTCGCAGAGCACCCTCGTCATCGACCTCGACTACGAGGACATCGCCGCCGGCGCCCAGCCTCTCGCGATGACGCGGGGCCAGCGCATCGGATTCTGGTGGCTGGAGGACGACGCGATCACCGTGCTGATGGGCGCACGGCTCGAGACCCGCTGACGCCGAGGGCCGCGGCATCCGCCACTACGATGGGCCGGTGGTCCCGACCGAGAACCTGCTCGCCTTCATGGTCGCCGCGCTCGTGCTGATCGTGATTCCGGGCCCGAGCGTGCTGTTCACCATCGGACGGGCGCTCGCGCTCGGCCGGATCGGCGGGCTGCTGAGCGTGCTCGGCAACGCGCTCGGGCTGCTGCCGATCATCCTCGCCGTCGCACTGGGGGTCGGCGGGATCGTGGCGCGCTCGGTGGTGCTCTTCACGATCGTGAAGGTCGCCGGGTCGCTGTACCTGATGTTCCTCGGCGTGCAGGCGATCCGGCATCGCCACCGCGCTGCCGAGGCGGCCACTGCGGCCACGCTGCCGCGCTCGCACTGGCGTCAGCTCGGCGAGGGGTTCGTCGTCGGCATCACCAACCCGAAGACGATCGCGTTCTTCGTCGCGGTGCTGCCCCAGTTCGTCGACCTGGACGCGGGCGCCGTGCCGCTGCAGATGATCGAACTCGGCCTGGTGTTCTTCGTGGTCGCGCTGATCTCGGACGGCGCGTKGGCCCTCGCCGCCGCCGGCGCACGGCAGTGGTTCGGGCGGTCGCCGAAGCGCATCGCGGCGCTGTCCGCCACCGGCGGCGGCCTCATGATCGGGCTCGGCGGCATCCTGCTGCTCACCGGCCAGAAGCACTGAGCCGCAGCGCTGGGACCACACAGACTTCGCAGATGTAGGCGAAGCTCGCAGAAATCCGGCTGATTCGTGCGCTGTCGGCGCGATCTTGCGAAGTCTGTGAAGACGCGCGCGGAGGCGCGGATGCCGCAGCCGCGGGTCAGTCCAGGAAGATGTCGGGGAACAGCCCCGAGTCGGGCGTGCCCGGGGTGGCGGCGTACCCCGAGAAGTCGGTGATCCCGGCCGCCTCCAGCACGTCTTCGACGATGAGGGTCTGCCCGGTATAGGTGCGGGCGGGCTGGATCAGGACCTCGTACGCCGCATCAGCGTAGATCTCCGGCGTGCGGCTGACCTTCATCATGCGGTCACCGCCGAGCGCGAACTGCACGGCCGCGGTGGCGATGGTGGTCCGCGGCCACAGCGTGTTGGCGGCAATGCCGTCGCCGGCGAACTCCGCTGCCAGGCCGAGCGTGACCATCGTCATCCCGTACTTGGCGAGCGTGTACCCGGTGTGCGCGCCGAGCCACTTCGGCGAGAGGTTGAGCGGCGGCGACAGCGACAGGATGTGCGGGTTCGCGCTCTCGCGCAGGATCGGCACGGCCGCGCGCGAGAGCAGGAACGTGCCGCGCACGTTGACGTCCTGCATGAGGTCGTACTTCTTCGCCTGCAGGTCGAGCGAGCGCGAGAGGTCGATGACGCTCGCGTTGTTGACGACGATGTCGATGCCGCCGAACTCCCCCTCGGTCTTGAGCACCGCCTCGGTGATGTCGTCGTCGTTGCGCACGTCCCCGACGATCGGCAGCGCGTTGCCGCCGGCCGCCCGGATCTGCTCGGCGGCGGAGTGCACCGTGCCCTCGAGCTTCGGGTGAGGGGTGTCGGTCTTCGCGAGCAGCGCGATGTTCGCGCCATCCCTGGCCGCCCGCAGGGCGATCGCGAGCCCGATGCCCCGGCTGCCGCCGGACATCAGGATGGTCTTGCCGGCGAGGGTCATCGCGTCTCCTTCATGGGGCCCGCGGTCACCCGCGAGCCGATACGAACTTTTCGAGCCGATACGTCGCCGACGGTGGGAACCGTATCGGCTCGTGGGGAACGTATCGGTTGGACAGTGATCATCGGGCGGATTTCGCGGATGCCGCGGCGAAGGCCGCCACTCGGATCTTCGCCTCGTCGGTGTCGAAGCGCGCGCCGATCGACGCCGCCTCGTCGTCGAGGTTCTCGGCGAACGTGCGATCGGCGCCGGTGCGGACGAGCCGCTTGGCCTGTCCGAACGCCGCGGTGGCGCCGGTGAGCCAGAACCGGGCGATCTCCTCCGCACGTGCGGCGATCTCGCCGACCGGAAGCACCTCGGCCACGAGCCCCCAGTCCAGCGCCTCGGCGGCCGTGAGGGAGCGGTCCTGCAGCAGCAGCTGGAGGGCGCGGCGCTGGCCGATGGCCGCCGGCAGCAGGGTGGAGACGCCGAGGTCGGGCGTCAGGCCGATGTTGGCGTACTTGCTGACGAACCGCGCCCCCTCCGCCGCGACGATGTAGTCGGCCGTGAGCATGAGGCCGAGTCCCCCGCCCGCGACGGCGCCCTGCACGGCCGCGACGATCGGCTTGTCGGAGCGGACGAAGGTGCGGATGCCGTCGTGGATCACGTGCGCGGCCGCGGTGACGTCGGCACCGGTGGCGCCGGAGGTGCCCATGGCGAGGACGTCTCCGCCGGCGCAGAACGCCGGGCCTGCGGCATCCAGGATCACCGCTCCGATCGAGTCATCGGTGGTGATCTCGTGCGCGACGTCGCGCCAGCGCCCGCCCATCTCGAAGTCCATCGCATTGAGCGAGGCCGGGCGGTTGAAGGTGACGCGCGCCAGTCCGTCTGCGACGGTGACGAGGATCGACTCGGTCATGGCTGCTCCTGCTGCTCGGGGTGCGATGCGTGCGTGCGGGTCATTTCGGCGCCATCCGGATCGCGCCGTCGAGTCGGATCGTCTCGCCGTTGAGGTAGCCGTTGTCGACGATCGCCATGACGAGGCGCGCGTATTCGTCGGGGCGGCCGAGGCGCTGCGGGTACGGCACCTGGGCGCCGAGCGAATCCTGGGCGGCCTGCGGCAGCCCCATGAGCATCGGCGTCTCCATGATGCCCGGGGCGATCGTGAGGACACGGATGCCGTAGCGCGCGAGCTCACGGGCGATGGGCAGGGTCATGGCGTGCACACCGCCCTTGCTCGCGGAGTACGCGGGCTGGCCGATCTGGCCATCGAAGGCGGCGACGCTCGCGGTGTTCACGATGACGCCGCGTTCGCCGTCCTCCGTGGCCTCGGTGCGGGCCATGACCGCGGAGGCCTGGCCGATGACGTTGTAGGTGCCGACCAGGTTGACCCGGATGATCTTCTCGAACCCGGCGAGGGGCGACGGACTGCCGTCGCGGTCGAGCACCTTGGCGGGTGGCGCGATGCCCGCGCAGTTGACGACGACGCGGAGCGGTCCCGCCGCCGCGGCAGTCTCGACGGCGGCCGCGACCTGGTCCGGATCGGTGACGTCTGCGGGAGCGAAGGAGCCGCCCAGCTCGGTCGCGATGTCGGCACCTGCCGAGGTCGGCAGGTCGACGATCGTGACGGCGGCGCCGGCTGCGGCCAGGCGCCGGGCGGTGGCCAGGCCGAGACCGCTCGCGCCGCCGGTGACGAGCGCGGATGCGCCGGTGAGGTCCATGGTTCTCCTTCGAACAGGTGGGGGCCGGGCAGCTGCCCCGTGACATCGCATCCCACCATACGCGGGACGGAGTGTCAGGACGGTCCGCCGGGACGCCTCCGGCGGGCAAGGGCGTGCACCAACTCAGGCTAATCGTTCGAGCACTTCGGCGAGAGGTGCGGATTCACGCCGGTCTCGGCATCCGTCTCCCGTATCCAGGCTGAATTGCGGCACACTGGATCGGCGGCGCCTCACCTACTACCGGGAGCTCTGGAACGCGACATGACCGATCGAACGGACATCACCGGCACGGTCACTGACATCGACGGCCACCCCAATCTCGTGCTGACCCGCACGTTCGCCGCGCGCCCCGTCGTGGTGTGGCGCGCGCTCACCGAGTCCGAGCAGCTGGAGAAGTGGATCGGCGGGTGGGAGGGCGACCCGACCACCGGGCAGATCATGTTCTTCATGACCGCCGAGGCCGACGACCCGGTGCCCGTGGAGTACACGATCCTGGAGTGCGACCCGCCGCGACGGTTCGTGGGCGACACTGCGCCGGAGGCCGGCGCGTGGCACCTGTGGTTCGAACTCGTCCCGCGGGGGGATTCCACCCTGCTGATCTTCGGGCAGCGCCTGAACCCCGGCGAGGACGTCGGCTCGATCGGCCCAGGCTGGGAGTACTACCTCGACCGGCTGATGGCCGTGCACCAGGGACGCGACCCGCGCGCCGTGGCCTGGGACGACTATTACCCCGCCATGGAGCCGGCCTACGAGCGCCTGGTCGCGGGCGGCTGATCCCTGCGGTCAGCCAGCGGGCCCGAGGATGAAGTTCCAGGTGCCGGCGAGCACCGCGGCGGTCACGGCGATCGCCGAGATCGCGGCGCCGATCGCCATGAGCACCCACTCGCGGCCGCCGAAATGCGATTCCCGCGCCCAGGTGCGGGGGCCGGGAGCCCCGAATCCGCGCGCCTCCATGGTGGTGGCGAGCTTCGAGCCGCGGCGAATCGAAAGCACCAGCAGCGCGAACGCCATGCCGAGGAAGCGTCGGATGCGCCCCCGGTCGGCGACGCCGCGGGCACGCCGCGCGAGCTCGAGCGCCCGCCAGTCGTCGACGAACAGCCCGACCATCCGCAAGCC
Organism: Microbacterium sp. P5_E9; assembly: GCF_054049175.1. NCBI lineage: Bacteria > Bacillati > Actinomycetota > Actinomycetes > Micrococcales > Microbacteriaceae > Microbacterium > Microbacterium sp. P5_E9. The sequence continues at coordinate 64,308 of NZ_JBFUMV010000003.1, forward strand.
GGCGAGCGCGCCCAGCACGAACCGTGCGGGCAGGCGCAGCACCTGGCCTAGCCCGTCGGCGAGATCCGTCGGGTCGACCGTGACGAACAGCACCACCGAGGGGAGGGCGATCGCCAGCACCCGGAAGAAGGTCGCGGCGGCGAGGGAGAGCGACCCCTCGCTGATCCGGACGACGAACCAGTCCACGTAGACCGTGCCGGACGTCTCGCCGTACAGCGCGATCGTGAGCGCCGTGAGCGGCGCGGCGAGCCAGACCGGCCAGGTGCGCCCCCAGAACTCCCGCCAGCCGAGCCCCGCGAACGGGAACAGCAGGCACTCCAGCGCGAGCGCCACCGCCGCCGAGACCCAGTCCAGGGTCAGGATCAGCGGCAGCGCGATCAGCGCGCTCGCGCCGAGCTTGGCGACCGGGTTGATCCGCGCGACCATCCCCGTGCGCGCCCGAGATTCGAGGAGGGTCATGCGGATGCCTCGTCCCCGGCGAGGACGAACTCTTCCGCGTGCAGCGCACGCACGACCTCGAGGTCGTGCGTGATCGCGACGATCGCGGTGCGCTCCTCGGCATCCGCTCCGTCGCGCAGGCGGGCAAGCAGCGCCACGAGCTCCGCCMAGGTGCGGGCGTCCTGGCCGTAGGTCGGCTCGTCGAGCACGAGCACGCGCGGGCGCGTGGCCAAGGCCGCGGCCACGGTGAGCCGGCGCTTCTCGCCGCCCGACAGGGTGAAGGGGTTCGCGAGGGCGAGCTTGTCGAGCCGCAGCCGCACGAGGAGCTCGTCCACCCGGGCGCGGCTCGCGGCGTCGTCCAGGCCGAGCGCCCGCGGGCCGACCTCCAGCTCCTCACGGACGGTGCGGGCGAGCAGCTGATGCTCCGGCTCCTGGAAGACCGTGCCGATGCGCGTGAGCAGCTGACGGGAGGTCCAGCGGATCGGCGAACTGCCGATCCCTCCGGCGAGCTCCGGCGTCGCGACGAGCGTCGTGCTCGCGGGCGCGGTCCGGCCGGTGGGAGCGCCGCCCGGCGGGATCAGACCGGCGAGGGTGAGCCCGAGCGTCGATTTCCCCGCGCCGTTCGGGCCGGTGATCGCGAGCACGCCTCCGGCGCGCACATCGAGGTCGATCCCGGCGGCCACCGTGGTGCCGCGCACCCGCTCCACCGTCAGCCCTCGTGCCGACAGCAGCGCCGCCCCCGGCGCGCGACCAGGCGGGGCGGGAACGGCAGGGCCGTGACCAGGGACCCACACGCCGCGCTCGGCGAGCCGGGCGCCTTCGCGGCCGAGCACGGCGGAGGGCGAGCCGTCCGCGACGACGCCCGCCTCGGCATCCAGCACGATCACCCTGGTGACGACCGGCAGCCAGACGTCGACCCGATGCTCGACCACGACCAGCGTCGAGGCCTGCGCGTCCAGGAGCGCCCCGACCGACGCGACCACCTCGCCGACGCCCTGCGGATCGAGATTGGCGGTGGGTTCGTCCAGAAGCAAGATGCCTGGGCGCATCGCCAGCGCGCCCGCCAGGGCGAGCCGCTGCTTCTGGCCGCCGGAGAGCGCCTTGGTGGGGCGATCCAGCGGCACCTCGAGTCCGACGGCGTCCAGCGCCGCCCGCACGCGCGGCCAGATCTCGGCCCGCGGGATGCCGAGGTTCTCGCACCCGAACGCGACGTCATCGCCGACCCGGGCGAGTACGACCTGGGCATCCGGGTCCTGCAGCACCAGCCCGGCCCGACCACGCGCGGCCGCGGCCGGCTCGCCGTCGATGAGGAGGGCTCCCTCGGACTCGCCTTCGTCGTCGCCGCCGAGCACACCCGCGAGGCCGTGCAGCAGCGTCGACTTGCCCGATCCCGACGCGCCGAGCAGCAGCACCCGCTCTCCTGGTTCGATGCGGAAGGAGAGATCCCGCAGCGCCCAGGCGCGCCGGCTCGCGTGCCGCCAGCCCCAGCCGCGCGCCTCGACCGCGGCGGGAGCGACGGCGAGCGAATCGCCGGTCACGCTAGACGCGCGCGCGGACGGCCCGGCCGGAGGCGAAGCGGTCGAGCGCCCCGGTCCTGGCGAGTCCGCGCACCAGCACCCACGGCAGGGCGCCGGCGATGAGCGCACCCGAGATCGCGGTGCTCACGAGGTAGACGATCGTGAAGGCGAGGTCGGCCCCGGAGTACCACAGCACGAGGTTGTTGATCCCGCCCGCCAGCGCCGCGCCGATGCCGGCGAGGACCGCGACCGGCAGGGTCCAGACCCGGTAGCGGAAGGCGAGGAAGATCAGCTCGGCGCCGAGACCCTGGATGAGCCCCGCTTCGAGGGTGAGGAACCCGCCCCACACGTTGCCGATCAGCGCCGAGACGACCGCGGCGAGCACTTCGGTGTAGACGGCTGCACCGGGCTTGCGGATGATGAGGGCACCCAGCACTCCGGCGAACAGCCACGGGCCATCGAGCAGCCCCTGCAGGCCGGGGAGCAGCGACGACAGCAGGGCGCTCGGGCCGAGGTATCCGATATTCCAGAAGAGGAAGATCAGGCCCGAAGCGACGCCGATGACACTGGCGACGACGATGTCGACGATCCGCCATTGCAGGCGCGATCCGACCGGTGCGGGGACCGTGGCGGCGGACGCAGACGCGTTCATAGTTCTCCTTCCTGCGCTGGCATGACCCAGATCAGGTTCGACGGTCGAAGCTTGGTCGCTTCCTCTCAGCCCGGCACACCGGACTCCCGTGGTTATGGCGATGAGTATACCGCCGCCGCGGCACGGTACCTTAGGCGAGTGAACCCCCCCGACGCCGCGCCGCCGTCGCGCCGTGCGCTCCGCGGGCAGACGGGTACGGTCGTCCTCGACGACCCACTGCCGGCGCCGGAAGCGATACCACTGAAGGATTCGACGATGACGTCGACGAAGGTCACGAAGGTGAAGGACGCGCCTCCCGCGCGGGTCGCGTTCGGGTGGCTGGACGAGCAGTCCCTGCTGCTCGCGCCGGGCCCGGCGGCGGATCTCACCGCGGCCACGAGCCCGGTCATTCCGGTCGAGCCCGACCTGCTCGGCCGCGCGCCGCGCAGGTCTCCATTCCGTGCCGGCGTGCTCGTCCCGATCGCGGTCATCGCGATGCTCCTCAGCGCCTACTCCATCACCACCCTGCTGTGGCCACTGACCGCCGTCGCCCCCACGATCGCGGCGGTCCAGGTCGACTCCATCCCAGCCCCCGCCGCCGCACCCGCGTGGCCTGCGCAAGGATCAGGGGCGGTCTCGGTCGCCGGCATCGACGGCGTCCTGGCCTCCACGACCGACACCGACTCCATCGCGAGCATCACGAAGGTGGTCACGGCCCTCCTCGTGCTCGACCGGCTGCCGCTCGGGCTCGGCGAGCAGGGCCCGGAGTATCACTTCACCTCGGCGGACCGCAGCCGCTACTACGGCTACCTGTCGCGGGGCGAGTCGGCGCTGAACGTACCGGTCGGCGGCTCGCTGACCGAGTACCAGATGCTCGAGGGCATGCTCATCGGCTCGGCGAACAACTATGCCGACCGCCTCGCCGGCGACATCTGGTCGACGGATGCCGTCTTCGCCAGCGCCGCCCGCGCGTGGATGGATGCGCACGGGGTGCCGGGACTCACCATCGTCGAGCCGACCGGCTTCAACTCCCGCAACGTCGGCAGTGCTGCGGCGCTGATCCCGCTGGCGCAGAAGGCCCTCGCGAACCCCGTGATCGCCGAGATCGTCGCGAAGACCTCGACCGAGCTGCCCGGCGCGGGACACGTGGAGAACACCAACAAGCTCCTCGCCGACCCTGGCGTGATCGGCGTCAAGACGGGGTCACTCGATCAGTTCAACCTCCTCGCCGCGAAGGACGTGACGGTCGGCACGACGCCGGTGCGCCTCTACGCCGACGTCCTCGGCCAGCCCGACGACGACGCCCGCTTCGAGGCCACCCGCGCTCTCTTCGCGCAGCTCGAGGCCGACCTGCAGACCGAGCCGTCGGTCACCCAGGGAACGATCGTGGGCGTCGTCGACACCGTCTGGGGCGAGCACGCGGATGTCGTGACGGATGCCGATGCCGCGGTCGTGCTGTGGAACAGCGGGGCCGGCGCGGTGTCGAGCACCTTCGACCTGGGCGAGAAGCGCGACAAGCGCGACGTCGTCGGCTCGGTCACCGTGACCGGGCCGCTCGACAGCAGCACGGTGGGCGCCCAGCTGGCGTCGGACATCAAGCCCCCCACCGCCTGGTGGCGACTCACCCACCCGTTGGAGCTCTTCGGCCTGGCCGGCTGAACGCGCGAGGTCGCGGCATCCGTCCTCAGACGAACCGGACCGCCTGCTGCAGGCGGGTGCGCACGTCGAACAGCTCGTTGCCGCCGAGGGCGCGCGCGCCGGTGAGTCCACGACGCAGCACCGTGGACAGGGCACTGCGGGAGACGACCGCAACGGGCGTGCCCTTCAGTCGGCCGAGCTCCTGGATCGGCCCGAGCAGGTCCTCGTCGGGCAGCACCACGATCGCCCCACTGAAGCGCACCCCGGTGCCGCGGGCCATCGCCCGGATCGCGTTGAGCAGCCCGGTGATGGGCGGTCCGGGCATCGGCGCCCCGACCAGCTCGCTGCGGCGCACCCGCACCGGGCCGCCGAAGTCCTCGGACAGCACGCCGTACAGACCGCTCGGGCCCAGCACGATGTGATCGAGCTTCGCCTCCGGATTCGGGCCGCTCGAGACGTCGTGCCACACGGTGTAGCCCATGCCCAGGTCGGCGACGATCCCCGCGGTCGCCTCTTCGGCGAGTGCATCGGCGAGCAGGCGACGCAGGTGCTGCGGCGCGGAGCGGACGAGCACGGGATCGTACGGATCGGGCAGGGCGACGCCTCGGCCCACCCACTCCCGCATCAGGTCGAGGTAGCGCTCGCGGCGCCACCCGCCCGGCTGGCCGTACGAGCGGGCGCGCGGGCGGGTGTCGGCGGGGGCCGACGGCGGACGCCAGGTTGGGGCATCGGGAGCGAAGGACGGGGCGGCGTGCGCACCGAACCCGTGACCTCGGTCGTACGCGGCACGCGCCTCGGGTGTTCCGACGAGCTCCCAGGCGCGCTGCACCTGGATGAACACGGCCGCGTCGCCGCCGGTGTCGGGGTGCGTCTGGCGCATCCGCAGGCGGTACGCCTTGCGCAGCGCGTCCTCATCGATAGCCGGATCGACCTCGAGCACCTCGTAGGCCGACGCGGACAGTGGGGAATCGAACATCAGGAAGCCGCCTCGTCCGCGCCTGATTCGGCAGGCGGCGGCTGCGTCACGCCCACAGCGGGATCGCGGGGACGTATGCGAAGGCGGATGCCGCGGTGTCCGGTGCCAGTTCGCCGATGGTCGCCGGCTGCCAGTGCGGCGACCGGTCCTTGTCGACGAGCTGGGCGCGAATCCCCTCGACGAGGTCGGGGTGGCTCGTGACGAACCACATCACCAGGCCGTACTCCTGCGCGAGGGCGGCGCGGAGGTCGGGGAGCTCGCGGGCGCGGCGGACCGCCGCGAGCGTCACCGCGAGGCCCGTGGGCGAGAGCGTGTCGAGCAGATCGGCGGTGGCGGATGCCTCGGCCTCCGGCCGCGCGCGGAGCCGCTCGATGATCTCAGCCACCGTCGGGGCGGCGAACGCGTCGTCGATCCAGGGCCGTGCGGCCTGCAGCGCGGACGGCCCAGGCGTCTCGTCGAAGAGCAGCACCAGCTCGCCCGGTCCGGTGGGGTCGGCGCGGGTCTCCAGGGCGTCGCGCAGCCCCTCGAGGTTCTGGGACGGGACGAGCGTGTCCGCGAAGCCGGCGTAGATCGCGTCCGCGGCATCCATCGTCCCGCCGGTGAGCCCGAGGTACTCGCCGAGCCGCCCGGGCGCTCGACCCAGCAGCCAGGTGCCGCCGACGTCGGGGCAGAACCCGATGCGGGTCTCGGGCATGGCGAGCTTCGACCGCTCGGTCACCACCCGCAGCGATGCGTGGCCGGCGAGGCCGATGCCGCCGCCCATCGTGATGCCGTCCGCGAGGGCGACGATGGGCTTGCGGTACTCCGCGATGCGGGCGTTCACGGCGTACTCGGCGCGGAAGAACCGCGCGGCTCCTTCAGGATCGCCCGAGCCGATCTGATCGTAGAGATCCCGCACGTCGCCGCCGGCGCAGAACCCGCGGTCGCCCGCGCCGTCGAGCAGCACGACGTCGACGTCGGTATCGTCGTCCCAGGCATCGAGCACCGCGCCGATGGCCTGGATCATGCCGAGATCGAGAGCGTTGATGGCCCGAGGGCGATCAAGAGTCAGCCGACCGAGCCCGCCTGCCGCCCGGGCGAGGATGCGTTGTTCGGCTTCGGGCGCGGTGTCGGTCACGATCGCAACGTTACCGCGCGGCGGATCACGTGCGCCGGGTGCCGTCGCAGCCATCATCGGCTCGAACGCACGCCCCGGCGGGGCGACCAACCAGTGCTTCCACGCGATGCCGAAGTCCCGTTGCGAAGCCCCTCGAAACCCCCCGCGTCCAGGTAACGCTCAGATAACGTCCAGAAAAGACGTGCAGGATCAGGGTTTTGTGTCCGCAGGTGCGGTCGCAGGCCGCCTTCCCGGTGGCGCGGACTACTGATACGGAACCCGAATTCATGCGCTCGATGACGTCCTTCACACCTGACCGCCGTACCCGTCGCCTGGTCGAACGGCGCGCTCGTCGCCGCCCGGCGATCCTCGCGGGAGCAGCCGCTGTCGGCGTACTCACCCTCGTCGGATTCGCCGGCACGGTGCCGGTCTCGACGGCTGAGGCCTCCGTAACGCCCGTGAACTTCGCACTCGCTTCCTTCGCGACTTCCGCTCAGCCTGCTCCGGCAGTCACGGAGTCGACGGCCGACGCAGCGTCGACCGACGCACACGAAGCGATCGCCGCCGCAGATGCGGCAGTCGCCGCAGCAGTGACCGTCACGGCCGACATCGCGGCGTCGGGACTTGACGTCGGCGTGCCCGACACGTCGGTCGATACCGCGAAGCTCGAGGACGCAGCGGATCGCCTCGACCTGGGCATCGACCACCTGCCCGCACCCCTGCTTCCCGATGTCACCGACGACGTCACCGCCCTTGTCGCGTCCGTCAGCGAGCAGGTGGCCGGACTCCGCGGCAGCCTCGACGCGGCGATTGCCCTCAAGGCTCAGCAGGAGGCGGAGGAGAAGGCGCGCCGCGAGGCCGAAGCCGCTGCCGCTGCGGAGCGCGAAGCCGCGTCAGCTGCCGCTGCAGCTGCGGGGCGTAAAGACTCGTCGTCGTCGTCGTCGTCCCGCCCGACCGCCGCGATCCCTTCCGGCGGCGGCTCTGGCGACAACAGCCCCGCCGGCGCACAGGCCTCCGCGTACGCGATGTTCCCGAAATACGGCTGGGGTGACGACCAGTTCGGATGCCTCGTCGCGCTGTGGAACAAGGAGTCGGGCTGGAACTACCAGGCTTACAACCGCTCGAGCGGTGCCTTCGGCATCCCGCAGGCCCTTCCCGGCAGCAAGATGGGCAGCGCCGGCGCCGACTGGCAGTCGAACGCCGCCACCCAGGTCGCCTGGGGTCTCGGCTACATCTCGGGACGCTACGGCTCGCCCTGCGGGGCGTGGTCGCACTCGCAATCGACCGGCTGGTACTGACGGGTCGAAGGGCGCGGGGCGAGGAGCCTCGCGCCCTTCGCCGTGTCTGCCGCGGCACGGCGCTCAACGCGCCGCAGGCTCGGTGCACAAAGTCCCGGCGAGAGCGTGAAGTTTCCGCAAAGATAGGGGAAAGTCACGACGACGAGAGGGTTCGGCATGCCCGAAGGACAAGTGCTGGAATTCTCCGCAGTCACCAAGCGCTTCGGCGCGGTGACCGCTGTCGACGGCTTCACCGCTCGCGTCGAGCCGGGGCTGGTCACTGGATTCCTCGGTCCGAACGGCGCCGGAAAGACCACGACGCTGCGCGTCCTGCTCGGGCTCGTCCGTGCCACGAGCGGTACCGCCACGATCGGCGGACTCCCCTACGCCAAGCTCGCGAACCCGCTGCAGTCCGTCGGCGCGGTACTCGAGGCATCCAGCTTCCACCCCGGGCGCACCGCCGCCAATCATCTGAAGGTCTACGCCCAGGCCGCCGGCCTTCCCGCGTCCCGCGTCGACGAGGCGCTGGGACTCGTCGGTCTCGCGGATGTCGCGGGCCGCAAGGTCGGCGGATACTCGCTCGGCATGAAGCAGCGCCTCGGACTCGCTTACGCGCTGCTCGGCGATCCGGGCGTGCTCGTGCTCGACGAGCCGGCCAACGGCCTCGACCCTGAGGGCATCAAGTGGATGCGCGGACTGCTGCGCGACCTCGCCCGTCAGGGTCGGACCGTGCTCGTCTCGTCGCACCTGCTCGCGGAGGTGCAGCAGACCGTCGACTCGCTGCTGATCATCGCCACCGGACGGCTCGTGTTCCAGGGGGCCCTGGATGAGCTCACCAACCCTGACGAATTCGCGACGGTCGTCGATTCGCCCGACCGTTCCGCCCTGGCCGGAGTGCTGACCGCCGCCGGCGTCGAGGTCGAGGTGCTCCGCTCCGGCCTCACCGTGCGCGGCCTGGATCCGGCGAGCGTCGGCCGTCTTGCCGCCGACGCCGGCGTTCCGCTCTCGTCGCTGCAGCGCCGCGGTCCCGCGCTCGAAGAGGTTTTCCTCGACCTGGTCAACGGTGTGCGGGTGCACGCGAGCGCCGCCGGGGCGGGCCCGGCTGCTGCTGGGGCCGGCCTGGCTGCTGCCGCCGCGGTCGAGGCGGCTGACGCCGAAGCGGTGCCCGCGGAAGCAGCACCGGAAGAGGCGACCGAAGCGGAGGCGACCGAAGTCGCCGCGGAGGCGGACGCTGGCGCCCCGGTCGCGGCGGGTGCCGCCGCAGCCGCCGTGCTCGCCGGCGACTCCGCAGACGCCGACGCCGACAACGACACGGAAGCGGATGTCGACGCCGAGACGGATGCCGAAGCCCCGGCTGCGGCAGGGTTCGCGGTGGCGGGCACGGGCGTCATCGACATCATCCCGGTGGCGGACGAGACCTCCGACCCCGACGTCGCGGATGACGAAGTGCACGCGGACGGCGCCGAGGCCGGCGCCGAAGGGGACGGTGCGCCCGACGACGGCGACGACAGTGCTGAGCCCGCAGCCGACGACGCGGTGACGGAGGACTCCCCTGAGGAGGCGCCGCACGACGTCGAGCGGCCCTGGGAGGAGTACATCAGGACGGACTCGGATGAAGAGGCGGACCGCTTCTTCTCGTCCTTCGACGCCGACCAGGCGGCCGCCGCCGCGGCCGCGAATTCCGCCGCAGCCCCCGAGGACGCCCATTCCTCCGCCGAGTCCGAGGCACCTGAGGATCACCCCGACCAACCCCCGTTCGGCAATGCGGACGCCGATGCGCCGCCCGTCGACCCCGGGCACGTGGACAACGCGCCGGAGTCGGAGGAGCCGACCGTGAGCGAACCGCCGATCGAGGCTGACACCGACGAGGCCATCACGGACGAGGTCGTCACCTTCGAGCCCGACGTCGACGACTCGGACGATGCCCCGTCGGACGAGACCGCGGACGAGCCCAACCCCGACACCAGCGAGTTCGGGACGATCGGCGACCTCTCGCCCGACTGGAGCGAAGAGCCAGGAGCCGCCGATCCCCGAGATGCCGACGACAGCGAGGGAGGTGAGCAGCGATGAGCCTCACGAACACCACCCGGTCGGAGACGACCAAGCAGTTCACCACGGCGATGTGGTGGATCCTCGCCATCGTGCTCTTCGCGTACGTCGCGTTCACCGCGACGGTCCTGGGATTCGTCTTCTCGGCATCCGCGACCGGCTCACTGGGCGGGAACGGCCCGCAGCTGCCGGCGGAGGGCCTGCCCACCCTGCTGTACAGCACCGCGACATCCATCGGCTATGTCTTCCCGCTGCTCATCGGCACCCTGATGGTGACCGGCGAGTTCCGCCACAAGGTGCTCACCCCCACCTTCCTGGCCACGCCGCGCCGCGGCACGGTGCTCTGGGCGAAGATCTTCGTCGGCGTCCTGCTCGGCGCGCTCTACGGCGTCGTCGGGATCGTCGCCGCCGTCGGCCCCGCGGCGGCCTTCCTGGCCGGCTACGGCCTCGACACCGAGCTCACCTCCGCGGACACCTGGGCGATGTTCGGACGGATGCTGCTCGCCTACGTCCTGTGGGTGTTCATCGGGATCGGGGTCGGGGCGCTCGTGCGCAACCAGGTGGGTGCGATCGTCGGAGTGCTGGTGTTCACGCAGTTCCTCGAGCCGGTCGCCCGGGCCGCGGCATCCTTCGTCGACGGCCTCTCGGACGTCACGCAGTATCTGCCCGGCGCCGCGAGCGATGCATTGGTGGGAGCGAGCGTCTTCACCGCGAGCATGGCGACGACCGGCGAAAGCGTGCAACTGGAGTGGTGGGCGGGCGGCGCGGTGCTGCTCGGCTACGCCGCGGTGCTCGTGCTGCTGGGCTACCTGTTCAGCTGGCGCCGCGACGTCAGCTGACGGCGGGCGCGGGACGAGGAGCTCTGCGCGGGCTCGGCTTCGTCGTCGGAATCGTGCCGGTCTCGGCGGCGATCTCCACCACGTCGGCGGCCTCAGCGGGCACATCGAGGCGGAGCGCCTGCACGAGTTCGAGGCCGTGTCGCGTCGTCAGGATGATGCGGTGGAAGTCCGGGTGTCCGTCGAGGTCGATCACCACACCGGCGCGGTGGCGGCGGATGATCGCGAAGTCGTCGCCGCCGGCCGAGCGCCACGTGCCCATTGCCACGACGCCGCGGATGTGGGTGCCGGGACTCGGGACGCCGCGAAGCCAGGTCCACGCGTCGTCGGTGAGCTGCACCTTCGCGATGGCGGTGCGTTCGATGACGACATTCCCACGGTGGAATGCGAGCGCGCGTTCCGTTCCCGACAGCGCGATCTCGAGCTGCGTCGAGTCCAGCAGCAGGGTCACCATGCGTCTAGTCTGCCAGCGCTGCCGCTCTCGCGCGGGGGTCGTTCCTCACAGGAGCGCAACGATCGACCGGCCGAGGTCAGGTGGCGAACTCGTCGGACGCGTGCGGGAGCGGAAATCGCCCCACGGCGTCGATCAGGGAGTCGACGGTCTGGGTGTCGGCGATCACGTCGACGGGGAGCCCCGCACGACGTGCGTCCTTCGCGGTGCGCGGCCCGATCGCCGCGACGACGGTGGCCGGGGGGATGTCCGGGAACTGCGACTGCACCTGCTCCGCAACCGAACCGCTCGTCACGAGGATCGCGTTGATCCGTCCGCTGCGGACGTCCGCGGCGATCCGGTCGGTGACCGGGACCCCGACCGTGCGGTACGCGACGACGCTGCGCACGCGGTGGCCCGCCTCGGAGAGCATGCGGGTGAGCACGGGCTTCGCGATCTCGCTGCGGAGGGTCAGGATGTCGCGCGCCTCCGGCTCGAGCTCGATCATCTGCTCGGCCATCCCGGCCGCGGAGTTGTCCCGCTCGGGGACGAGATCCACGCGGTACCCGACGGCGAGCATCGCCGCGGCCGTCGTCTCGCCCACCGCGGCGACCTTGGTCTTGGCCGGGATGGTGGCGCGATACGCGTAGAGCACATCGACGGTCGTCGCGCTCGTCAGCGTCAGCCAGTCGAAGGCGCCGGCGGCGAGATCGGCGAGCGCCTGCTCGAGGGACGCCTGATCGTTGGTCGGTGCGAAGTTGATGAGCGGCGCGATGACGGGAACAGCCCCCTGCCTGCGCAGCGTCGCTGCCACGGTGTCGCCCCAGGGGCCACCACGAGGAACCAGCACGCGCCAGCCGCTGAGCGGCTTGTCGGGTGTCTGCTTGGGTGCTGAGTTCATGGGCGTCGATTCTTTGTGTTGCTAGGTCAGCCGCCCATCATTCGAGCAGCCGACGGTGACTCGAATCCATCGGGTTGCGGATTCTCGTGCCGTCGGCAGTTCCTGCTCCATCGCACTGCCTGCGTCGAGCATACCCCCGCCGCCGCGCCGCTGTCCGGTGCGGTGCGACGCCTGGGGATAGCCGCGATGCAGTGCGTCGTGTCAGCGCGTGTACTTGCTCACGAGCGACCACACGATGGCGCCGGCGGCCGCTGCCGCCGTGACCACCACGGCCGCCGCGAGCACCGGGTTCGCACGAGCCTTCACGGCGAGCCGGTCTATTGCGCGGTTCGTCCGCCGCGCGACGTTCGCCTTGTCTTCGATCGCGGCGAGCGCAGCCTTCAGCTCGGCACGGGCCTGCGCGACCGGGTCGACCAGGCCGACCGGAACCGCGGTGCGCGGAACGGGGGTGACGGGGCTGACGGGCCCAGGGGTGCTGGGCCGAACCAGTTCAGAACTCATCGCGCACGACCTCCACGTCCTTGATGATCGCCTGCACCGGGTTCTCCCGCGCGAGCAGCTTGCGCCAGCGGAGATAGCCCAGCAAACCCATGACCGCCGCGACGAGCACGAGGAAGAGGAAGAGAATCAGCGCCGCGAGCCACTCCGGCATCCACGACGACAGTCCGAAGATGATGAACGCGCCCAGGGCCGGGATCGACCAGAACAGCATGAAGAGCGTCCCGACGATCCACCCCGACCCGATGCCGGCGTCCTTGGAAGTCTTGCGCAGCCAGGCCTTCGCCGCATCGACCTCGGCGATGACGAGGTTGCGGATGAGTTCGGGAACATCGCCGACGAGGGTGAAGATGCTGTCGTCGGCCCGATCGCGGAAGCCGCGCGGTTCGGTCATGTCACGCTCCGCCACGACCGGCGTCGGAGATGTCGTCGACCGCGTCTTCCGCGGCATCCTTCACCGCATCCGCGGACTGCTGGGCCGCGGCGCCGATGTCATCGGCGGAGTCCTTGCCGACCTTGAGGGTCGCGTCGAGCCGCTGACCGGGCGTGCCCTTGCTGCCGGCGGCCTTGGTCATCTTGACGGCGCTGTCCCAGACCGTGGTGGGCAGGGCCATAGCGGCGGACTTCGCGTAGTCCTTCGCCTTGGCGACCTGCTGCTGGACGGGGTCGAGGTTCCAGACCTTGAGCGCCTGGTGCTTGATCTGCTCGTACCGCTCGCGGCCGGCGCGCGTGCCAAGCACGTAGCCTGCCGCCAGTCCTATGACGAGTCCTACTTTGCCCCTCATGTGGGTCTCCTCCGGTCGACGGGGGTGCTGCCTGCTCCCCAGGGTAGACCCGCATGCCGATTCCGGCATCCGGCCTTGACAGAACGCCCCCGGGTGAGGGAGATCAGCGTCCGTCCGGTCCCCAGAGCACCGCACGACGCACCCGCTCGGCCTCTTCGACGGCGTCGGCGATCACCGGGGCGAGTCCCGACCCCGCCAGCCACGCGCCGGCAGCACCAAGCCCCGCGACTGCTCTGATCGCGCCGCGCGCGGCGGACGCGGCGGCGTCGTGACCCAGCGTGGACGCGGGGGTCGGCGGGGTGAACCGTTCGCGAACGGCGCCTCGCAGATCGGCGAGCGGCACGCCGAGCAGGGCGGATGCCTCGTCCCGCGCGAGCGCGAGCGCAGCGGCGTCGTCCAGCTCGGCGGTGGCGGCGGGGTGGGCGGCCGTCCCGAAGGCCACCCGCAGGACGTGCAGGTCCGGCGCAGCTGCCGCCAGCCAGGGCCACCGCGCGGTGGAATCGCTCACGGCAGCCGCGCGGCGACTGCCCGCGACCGGGTACACCGCACGACCGCGCGGATGCGCGTCGAGGGCAGGTTCGTGCACCACGAGGGTGACGACCTCGGTCGCACCGACCGGGCGCACGGGGCCGTCCAGGGCCGGGACCACACCGGCGAGGAGGCGCCTTGCCTCCGCATCGGGAACGGCCACGACCACGGCGTCGGCGGGACGCACAGGTGGAGCAGATGCCGCACTCGGGTCGTCCGTCGTCTGGTCGGCGGGCGCGGCCGCACGCGGCGCAGCGGTCGCGGCATCCGTTCCGCTCAAGACGCCGATTTCCCAACGGCCGTCGACGCCGCGCTCGAGGCGGTCGACGCGGGTGTCGGTGCGCAGGTCGGCGCCGAGGTCGGCGAGGCGAGCCCTGAGCGCATCGACGAGGAGGAAGGTTCCCCCGGCGAGGCCCTCCACCCCGGGTCCCGGGTCGTCGATGAGGAGCTGCGAGACGCCGCCGCTGAGCGAGCCCATGCGGGTGAGGGCGGTGCTGAGCCCGGGGGCGACGGCCTCGACGTCCACGTCGTCCGGGTGGATCCCATACGCACCGAGACTCAGCGGGGCCACCATGCGGTCGAGCACCGCGTCGCCCATCCGGGACCGCACCAGCTTGCCGAGGCTGCGCTCCTGCCCGATCGTGAGCGGGGGTCGCACTCGGTCGAGATACGCGCGCCAGGTGCCGCGCCAGCCGATGATCCGGCGGACGCCCTCGTCCCACGGGTTCTCCGGGATGCCGGCCAGCGTGCGACGGGGCAGCGGCGCCGCAGGTCCGTCGCCGGGGTCGATCCACACGTCTCCGTCTGCGGCCGGGGCGATCTCGGCGCCGAGACCCAGGTCGGTGGCGAGGGCGCGCACGGATCCCCCGCCGGTCCGCCACCCTTCGACGACGGCATCGAGGCGGAGACCCGCCACCTCGGTGGCGCGCACGGTGCCGCCGAGGTGGTCCCCCGCTTCGAGGACGGTGACGGCGAGGCCGACCTTGGCGCACTCGAGCGCGACGGTCAGTCCGGCGATCCCGCCGCCGACCACCACGACGTGCTTCTCGCCGGCGCGCACCGCCGCTGAGTCCGCTGTGTTGCGCATTGCTCCATCCTCGCACCGGGACTCCACCCCCTCGCGGGGCCCGGGCGACGGTGTCACGATGGTGCCATGCCCGCTCTCCACATCACCGCAGACCCCGACGCCGACGCACTCCTGACGGAGAATCCGCTCGCCCTGCTGATCGGCATGCTGCTGGATCAGCAGGTCGCGATGGAGACCGCCTTCTCCGGACCCCTCAAGATCGCCCACCGGACCGGAGGGGTCGATGCCGCTGCCATCGCCGCCTACGACCCCGACGAGTTCGTCGAGGTGTTCCGCCAGCCCCCGTCGGTGCACCGCTACCCGGGCTCGATGGCCGGGCGCACCCAGGCGCTGTGCGCCGCGCTCATCGAGAAGTGGGGCGGCGACGCCGCGGCGCTGTGGACGCAGGGCGACCCGGACGGGCCGGAGGTGCTCCGGCGCTTGAAGGCCCTGCCCGGCTTCGGCGAGCAGAAGGCGAAGATCTTCCTGGCGCTGCTGGGCAAGCAGCGGGGGTTCACCGGCGACGGCTGGCGCGAGGCATCCGCTCCTTACGGCGAAGCGGGCAGCCACCGCAGCGTCGCGGACATCACGAGCCCCGAGTCGCTCGGCCTCGTCCGCGAGCACAAGCGCGCGATGAAGGCCGCCGCGCGCGGCTGAGTCCGCCGACTCCGGCGACGGCAGGCGCGCACCTAAAGTTGACGCGTGCAGGTGCGATTCTTCGGCGGGCTCTCCGTCCACGACGGCGAACAGCCGGTCGTGGTGCGCGGCCGGGGCCAGGAAGCGCTGCTGTTCCGGCTCGCGATCGACACCGGCACCACCGTCGGCTACCGCGCCCTCGCCGAGGACGTCTGGCCCGACGACCTCCCGGTGGACCCGCGCGCATCGCTGCAGTCGCTCGCCTCGCGGTTGCGGCGGGCGCTGCCGGCCGACGCCCTCGAGGCCACCGCGGGCGGCTATCGCCTGACGCTCGATCGGCGTGAGGTCGACGTCACGCACTTCCAGGACCTCGTCGCACACGCCGGACGAGCGACGGATGCCGCGGAGGTCGCCGACCTCGTCGACCAGGCGCTCGCACTGTGGACCGGCGAGCCGTGGGTGCCGGACGGATTCGACTGGGTCATCCGCGATCTGCTCGAAGACCGGGCACGGGTCGAGAAGCTGCGCGCGAGTGCGGCCGGCGCCGCCGCCTCTTCGGTCGCTCGTGTCGTTGAGGTCATCCCCGCACCCCTCACCCCACTCGTCGGACGACGGCGCGAGCTCGCGCTCATCGCGGACCAGCTCGCCGCGGAGCGCCTGGTGACCCTCATCGGCCCCGGCGGCGCAGGGAAGACCACGCTCGCGCTCGAAACGGCACGCGCCCACGGCGCGGCGGTCGTGGTCGAACTCGCTCCCGCGGCGCCGGGCGAAGTATGGGCGGCAGTCGCAGCGGCTGCGGGCCGCAGCATCCGGGTCGCCGACACCACCGCCTCAGCGACGACGCCCCGCCAGCGCGCATTGGAGTCACTCGCCGGGCGTCCGGTGCTGATCGTCTTCGACAACTGCGAGCACCTCTCTGCCGAGGCCGCCGCGGTGGCCCTCGAGCTCCTGCATGCCACCGCCGCGGCCCGCGTCCTCGCGACGAGCCGCGAACCCCTCGGTGTCGCGGGCGAGGCGTTCGTCGACCTCGGTCCGCTGCCGGACGGCGACGCGGTGGAGCTGTTCTCCCGGCGCGTCCGCGCCGCGCGGGGCTCGGCGCCGACCCCGGCGGAGAGCGACACCGTGGAGCGGATCGTGCGGCGCCTCGACGGCCTGCCGCTCGCTCTCGAACTCGCCGCCGCGCGGGCTCGCGTCCTCACCCTCGCCGAGATCGATGAGGGCCTCGACGACCGATTCGCCCTGCTCGCCACCGGTCCGCGCACCTCGGATCCGCGCCACCAGACCCTGCGCGCCCTCATCGACTGGAGCTGGGAGACGCTCGGCCAGGGCGAACGCGAGGCGCTGCTGGCGGCATCCGTCTTTCCGGACGGGATCGTCGCGGCGGACGCCGTCGTCGTCGCGCGCCGATTCGAGACGAATGCCTCGGCCTTCGAGTCGCTCGTCGACCGCTCGCTGCTGCGCCGTGACGACGGGGGCTACCGGATGCTCGAGACCGTCCGCGAGTACGGGCTCGACCGCCTGCGCGCGACGGGACGCGAAGGGCGGGCGCGGGCGCGCCACGCGCAGTCGATGGCCGAGCTCGCCCTCGCGCGCGACGCGCTGCTGCGAGGACCCCACGTGCGCGCCGGCCTCAAGTGGTTCGACGCCAACGAGGAGAACCTCACGGCGGCGCTGCGCACGTGCACCGAGCAGCCCCGGCTTCACCCGACGGGGGTCGAGCTCGTCCGCGCCACCCTCTGGGAGTCGATCATGCGCGAGCGCTTCGAACGGCTCGAAGCGGGGATCACGGCGTTCTCGTCCGAGGACGGCACCCTCGACTCGGAGGCGGCGGTGGTGGTCGACGGCGTTGCGACGATCTTCCGGACGGTGAGCGCCGCGATGCAGGCGTCCGCCGACGGCGCCGCCACCGCCGAACTCTCCGCATCCTTCGACCGCACCGCCGACCGGATCGTGCAGGCGGCGGCCCAGCATCCGTCGGAGCTGACCGCGGTTCTCCCCCCGCTCTTCGCCGGTGCGAGCGAGGCGATCGCCCGAACGTCGGGGGAATCGCTGTGGTCGCGCAGCTTCCGCATCCCGGCTCTGCCGTCCGCCGCACCCGAGTGGACTCGGGCCTTCGTCAGCATGATGCGGTCCGCGCTCGCGCAGAACAGCGGCGACGTCGAGACCCTCGGGAGTGAAAGCGAACGCGCGGTGCACACGTTCCGCGCGCTGGGCGACGTGTGGGCCACGGCATTCTCGAGCCAGATGCGCTCGGAATGGCTCATGCTCGAGGGCCGGCTCGAAGAGGCGCTCGAGCTCGCCGACGCCGCGACAGCCGATCTCGTAGGGCTGACGTCGGTGACCGACGCTCTGCAGCAGCGTGCACAGGGGGTCAACCTGCTCATCCGCCTCGGCCGGCTCGACGATGCCAGGGCGAGGGTCGCCGACGTCGACCGCCTGGCACGCGCTGATGGGTCGGACCGCGCCCTCGCGCAGTCGCGCATGAGCGCCGCAGTCATCGAGATCGCGGCCGGCGACGGCGAGGCCGCCCTCGCACACCTCGACGTGGTTTCCACGCTCCTCGCCCCCGACTTTCCCGGACAGGTGACGGCGTGGGCGCTGTCCAAGCGCGCGCAGGCGCTGCTGCTCTCCGGACGTGCCGACGAGGCCGCCGAAGCGATCACGCAGGGCCTTCCCCTCGCACAGCGCAGCGGCGATCAGCCGATCATCGCGGATGTCGCGCTGAGTCTCGCCGGCTGGCTCGCGTTGACGGGGCAGGATGCCGCAGCCCGGCGCGCACTCGACGTCTCGGCCGCGCGACGGGGCCGGGCTGACACAGCCGATCCGTTCCACCGGTTCGTCACCGAGCGGCTGGCCCCCGGTCACGACGATGCGGCGCCGGATCTCTCCGGCGCCGCATCGGACGAACTCGACAGCTTGGCGGCCCTGCTGCCGCAGCCGTCCGCATAGGACGGCCGCTCGGCACTTGCACTGAGCGAGCGAAGCGAGTCGAAGTGTCCGCTTCTCCTAGGCGCGCCGCATGTAGGCCCGCAGCGTGAGCGGTGCGAACACCGCGACGACGACGGCGGCGCCGACGATCGTCGCGACGATGTCGCCACCAGCTGAGACGCCCATCGTGAGTGCGCGCGTGGCGGAGACCAGGTGCGTCACCGGGTTGATCTCGACGAACCACTGCAGTGCCGGCGGCAGGGTGTCCTTCTGCACGTACGCGTTCGAGAGGAACGTCAGCGGGAACAGGATGAGGAACGAGATCCCCTGCACTGACGCCGCCGAGCGGGCGATGACGCCGAAGAACGCGAAGATCCAGCTGAGCGCCCACGCCGACGCGATGACGAGCAGGCCCCCCAGCACGACGCCCGAGAATCCGCCGTCGGGGCGATAGCCCATCACGTAGCCGATCGCGAAGGTGATGGTCGTCGCGATCAGGTACCGCAGGGTGTCGGCCAGGAGGGCACCTGCGAGCGGCGCGACCCTGGCGATCGGAAGCGAGCGGAAGCGGTCGAACACGCCCTTCTCCATGTCTTCGCGCAGCTGCACGCCGGTCACCACCGAGGTCGTGATGACGGTCTGCACCAGGATGCCCGGCAGCAGGTAGGGCAGGTAGTCCTCGACGCTGCCGGCGATCGCGCCGCCGAAGATGTACGCGAACATGACGGTGAACACGATCGGCTGGATCGTGACGTCGAGGAACTGCTCGGGGGTGCGGCGCACCTTGAGCAGGCCCCGTCCGGCCATCGTGAACGTGTTGCTGACGGTCTGACGGAGGCTGACGTGGTTGCGCAGCGGCCGATCGGGGGAATACACGAGCGAGGTCATGCCAGGCTCCCTTCGAGCTCGGGCTCGGCTTCGGCGTCGGTGACGCCGTGGCCGGTGAGGGTGAGGAAGACCTCGTCGAGGGTGGGCTTCTGCACGCTGAGCTCGGCGAGGCGGATGTCCGCTTCGCGCAGCGTCAGGAGGAGCTCGGTGACGAGGTCGGGGTTCTGCATGGGGGCGGTGAGGCGTCCGCGCTCGGGGCTCACCGTCGCCGGGACGCCCAGCACGCGCTCGACGGCGCGGCCCACGGCCTCGAGGTCGGCGGGGTCCGCGGGGCGCAGCTGCAGGCTCGAGGTGCCGATCGACGACTTGAGCTCGTCGGACGTGCCCTCGGCGACGACCTTGCCGGTGTCGATGACCGCGATGCGGTCGGCGAGCTGGTCGGCCTCGTCGAGATACTGCGTGGTCAGCAGCACGGTCGAGCCCTCGGAGACGAGCCGGCGGATGGTGTCCCACATCTGGGCGCGCGTGCGGGGGTCAAGGCCCGTGGTCGGCTCGTCCAGGAAGATGAGCGGCGGCCGCGCAATGAGGGATGCCGCGAGGTCGAGGCGGCGGCGCATGCCACCGGAGAACTGCTTGAGCGGTCGCTTGGCGGCTGCGGTCAGTCCGAACTCCTCGAGCAGCTCGACGGCCTTGCGCTTGGAGTCGGCGCGGGACAGCCCGAGGAGGCGGGAGAAGATCACCAGGTTCTCGGTGGCCGAGAGCGTCTCGTCGACCGACGCGTACTGTCCGGTGACGCCGACGAGCTGACGGATGATCTGCGGTTCGCGGACGACGTCGTGGCCGAAGATCTCGGCGTGGCCGCCGTCGGGGCGCAGCAGCGTCGCGAGCATGCGGATGGTGGTGGTCTTGCCCGCGCCGTTGGGCCCGAGCACGCCGTAGACGGTGCCGGCCTCGACCTGCAGGTCGACGCCGTCCACCGCGCGGTTGTCACCGAAGGTCTTGACGAGACCCTCGGCGCGCACCGCGAGCGTGCGCGATGCGGAGGGGAATGAAGTCATGGTGTCTGCCTTTCTGTGGCGTGATCTCACACTGCGCCCGAGGCGCTGTCATCCCGCGGTCATCGCGTCAGGGACGCTGTCAGAGCGCTGTCATCGGCCGGTCAGCGTGCGCCATCGCGCGAGTCGGGCGGCGGGGGCGGATATGCGAGACTCGGACCGGCCGGACGAGGAGGTGACGTGGCGGGACAGCTGCTGGCAGTGGCCCGCGCTCGCGCCCAATCACGTCTGCTCTGGGCGATCGCCGGTACGGCTCTCATCGTCGTGATCGCGCTCGCCGCCGCCCTGGGCTGGCTCACGGGTGCGATGCGATCGGCCGTGGTCGGCGCGGTCGAGCGCGGCGGAGCCTCCGCGCAGACCACGATCCTCGAGATCCCCGCGACGGCGCATCCCGCGGCACAGGCGGATCAGGTCGCACGACTGCTCAGCGGCCGGTTCGGCACTTCGCTGCAGATCGAGATCCAGCCCGCCGGGCCCGGTGGCACTTCGCGGTGGACGCTCACGGTCGACCCGACGCGTTTCGACCCTTGGGCGACCGGGGCGATCGCCGTCGATCTGCACGACCTCGCCGTGCTCGCCCAGGAGGTGCCCGGCCTCGCGCCCGAAGGTGCATCGACAGAGGGCGGACTCTCTGCCACCCTCACGGAGGCTGCCGGGGTCGTGCGCGCCGCGCAGGCCGTCGTGCCGGTGCCGCTCGCCCTGGTGGCCGCGGCGGGGCTCGTGGCAAGCGTGCAGGTGTCGCGGCTGCTGGGCGGGGCGCGCGTGCGCGAGGCCGCGGTGCTCACCGCCCGCGGCCGCAGCCGCCGGACGGCGCTGCGGGGCTCACTCGCCGAGAGCCTCATCGTCGCTGCGGTCGGCGCGCTCGTGGGCTGGCTCGGCGCCGCCGGCGTCGTCGCGGCGACGGGAGGGCGCTTCGCGGATGCTCTTGCCCGCACCGCGCTCGTGCCCATCGCAGCCGCGCTCGTCCTGGGCATCACGGTCGGCGTCGCCGCATGGCGGGCCGAGGATCCCCCGGCCGCCGGCACCAGCCGCGCACGCGGCGCGGTTTCCGCGGTCGGCGCTGCGCTCCTCCTGCTCGCCGCAGCGGTCTTCCTGTGGCTGCTGGCGACCCTCGGGCGCGACGCCGGCGCCATCACAGCCGACCCGTGGTCGCTCATCGTCGTCGCGCTTGCGCCCGCACTGGGGCTCGGGGCGGTCGTGACGCTCGCCACGCTCCTGCTCGCGCCGACCACTGCAGGCGTCGCGAGTCTTGCGGCGCGTTCGCGCGGCCTCGGGTCGGCCCTCTCCGCCCGCACCACGGCGCGCCAGATCGCGGCATCCGGTGCCGTCGTCGCAATCCTCGCGCTCGCCGCCGGAGGTGCCGTGCTCGCAGGCGCGGCGCTCGGCACCTGGCGCGTCGCGGCGGACGCGACCGGCGTTCTCGTCGCCGGTGCAGATGCCCGCAGTGCGGGTTCGGAGCAGGTCGACGCCGCTCGCGTCGCGCAGACGGATGCCGCAGCCGGCGTCGATGCGGCGAGCGCGGTGCTGACCGATCGGGCCATCGCGGGCGGCGCGGCGCTCGATGTGGTCGCGCTGCCCGAGCACTCCGCTGCGGCACTCATCGCGCCCCTCCCGGCGGCCGGGATCGATCCCGCGGAGCTTGCCGCGGCCCTCGGCTCGGCACCCGTCGGCACGACTCTCGACCCCGCCTCGACAGGGGTTCAGGCGACCTTCTTCGTGACGCCGAGCGCCGCAGCCGGCCGGACTGCCGTGCCCGCAGCAGACGCGTATGCGGGCAAGGCGTGGTTCGTCGATGCGCTGGGGACGCCCGTGTCGGTGCCGCTCGAGACCGTGTTCGCGCCGCTCACCTGGTCGGATCCCATCCACCCCAACCCCACGGAGCCCGATCAGGTGCTCCCCGCCGAGCCGACCTCGGGGACGCTCACGGCCTCCGCCGAACTCCCGGCCGGACGGGCGCCGTGGACCCTCGTCGGGCTGAGCCTCGGGTTCGCGACCTCGGCAGGGAGCTTCAGCACCATGCTCGACCCGCAGCAGCTCGCAGCGACCGGGGCGGGGGAGCTGGCGTGGCCGAGCGCAGGGCCGTGGGTGCTGAACCATGACTCGCCCGCGCTCACGCTGACCTTCGCGCCTGTGCCCCTCGCTGTCCCGGCGGTCATCACGACGGGACTCGCCGCGGCGCTCGGCCTCGGCGAATCGGACCGATTCGAGCTGAAGCTCGACGACTCGACTCGCACGATCCCGGTCGAGATCGCACTGGTGGTGCCCGCGGTGCCCGGCTCGACCGACGCGTCGGCGGCACTCCTGCCCCTCGACCAGGCGACCCTCGTGCTCGTGGCGAACGAGCGCAGCAGCGTCGCGCCCGACGAGCTGTGGGCGTCCGGCCCTGACGCCGCCGCGGCGATCGCCGCCGCTCTGCCCGAGGCCGAGGTCATCCGCGGCGACGATGGCGGGCTGCTCTCTGACGCGCTCACCGTGCCGTGGTGGATCGCTGCGGCCGCGGCGGCCGCGCTCGCCGGCGTCGCGCTGGTCGCGGGGGCCCTGGGACTCGCGCGGGCGCGGGCGGGCGACGTCTTCGTCCTGGCCGCACTGGGTGTCACCGCGAAGCGCCAGGCTCGCTGGCGCTCCGCGGAGCACGCCCTGGTCGCCACCGGAGCCGTCGTCGCGGGGGCGGTGCTCGGCATCCCGCTCGCCCTCATCGCGGTGCCCGCGCTCACCCGCGCCGCCGTACCGGGCGTGCCCGCCGTGCTCGCGGATGCCCTCGAGTTCGAACCCGTCCCGTTCGCGATCGTCGTCGTCATGATCGCCGTGGCGACCGTCGCCGCAGTCGTGAGCGTCGCGGCAGTGATCCGCCGGCAGGCGCTGGCCGGGCGACTTGCGGAGGCGGGATGAGCGCCCGGGTGCGGTCGTCAGCGCTGACGGCGCGCATGCTGCGCCGCCGGCCGGGCGCGGCGCTCCTGGTCGCGGGGCTCGCGATCATCCTGTCCGGTGCCGCCGTCGCGGTGCCGGCAGCACTGCGCACCCTGAGCGACCGCGTTGCGCAGGAGGCAGTAGACCAGCTCGCACCGGGCTCGCGCGATCTGCAGTCGAGCGCCGTGGGGCTGCCCCAGGTCGCTCCGGCCGAGGACGACGCGACCGGACTGCCTCCCGCCGTGGCCGAGCAGTGGGGCGTGTTCGACGGCGGCCTCGAGTCAGCGCGGGCGGCGCAGGAGCCGCCGCTCGCGCCGCTTCTCGGACCGGCTGAGTACGTCGTGCGCACCCCGGAGTACGGCCTCGTGGGCCGCCGCACGCAGTCGGCGACCTATCTCCTCGACCCGCGCATCGTCGATCACGCCGTCCTGAGCGCCGGCGCGTGGCCGGCGCCCCCGGAGTGGTCGATCGACGAAGCCGGCGACCTGGGGGCCGCAGCGGTCGAGATGGCGCTGTCGACCGACACCGCAGACGAGCTCGGCTGGTCGGTCGGCGAGGAGCGCGTGATCCTCACGGCGGTGCCCGGGATGCAGCTCCCGCTGCGGCTCTCGGGCACGTTCGATGCCGCGCCGGGCTCGGACGACTACTGGTACCACGTCCCCTCCGCGCTCACCCCGCACATCCGCTACATCGACCTCGAGCAGTACACGACGGGTGCTGCGGTGCTCGCGCCGGAGGCGCTCGAGCTCGTGAAGATCCTCGGGCGCGGCACGACGCAGGCCTGGTACCCCCTTGATCCGGCCGAACTGTCGGCGTCGGACGCGGAGACTGTGGTGGCGCAGCTCCGGGCGTTCACAGCGAACCCCGTCCCCGTCGCGAACAGCGACGCTCCCCCTGGCTCGATCGAGATCATGACCTTCGCGACGTCGACGATCGACACCCTCGAGGCGGCACTCGCGACGCAATCGGCGATGTCGGCGGTGTTCGCGATCACCGCCTCCGGCCCGGTGGGTGCGGCCATCGCCCTGATCATCGCCGCGTGCCGGGTGATCGCCCGCAGCCGTCGGGCGGAGCTCGCTCTGCTGTCCGCACGCGGCGCCTCGCCCGGTCGCCTGCGCGCACTGCAGGCCTGGCACGGCGTCTGGTACGGCAGCGTGCCGGCGCTGGGCACAGCGGCCATCGGCGTCGCCCTGGTCGTCGGGCTCGGGCTGCCGGTGCCGCCGCTCTCGATCGCCGCACCGTTCGCCGTCGCCGCGCTCGCCCCCGCGATCCTGGCCCTGCTCACCCCGCCGGGTCCTCGACTGCGCGAAGAACTGTCCCACGACCCGACTCCGGCCGCACGCCGATGGCGGCTCGCCGTCGAGGGCGTCGTCGTCGCCCTCACGGTTCTCGCGATCGGCGCCCTCGTGAGCGGCGCGCTCCGGGGCGAGCGGGTCGGCACGGCCGGGGCGGCCACGTCAGGGGTCGTCCTCGCCGTGCCGCTGCTCGCGGCGCTCGTCGGCGGCATGACGGCGCTCCGCCTCTATCCGCTCCCCCTGCGCGCGATCCTGCGCCGTCGGCGGGCCGCCGCGGGTCTCACCGGATTCCTCGGCGCCGCGCGAGCCCTGCGCGAGCGGTCGGCGAGCGTCGCGCCCGTCCTCGCGCTCGTGATCGGCATCTCGTCCGCCGTGACCTCGGCCGTGCTGCTCGGATCGATCGCCCACCAGATCGATGCGTCGGCGCGGGCATCCGTCGGCGCCGACATGCAGGTCGCGCGGGCCGACCTCGGCCCCGACACACTCGCCGAAATGGCGCAGCTGCCGGGCGTCGCCGGGGTCGCCGGCATCGGATCGCTCACGCGCATCACGATCGAGACGGATGCCGGTCACGTGCTCGTGACGCTCCTGACCGTCGACCCGCAGACGCTCGGCGCCGTTCAGGATGCCGGCTATCCGCTCGTGCCCACGGGAACCGACCTCACCGCGCCCGGCAGCGCGGTGCCGTTCGTCGCGGCGGCCGCCGTCGCCGATCAGCTGGGCGAGGCGACGGATGCCGCGATCGGCGGCGCGCCCGCGACCATGGTCGGGGTGTCCGCAGCTCGCGCGCCCGAGGGGATCACGGGCGACTTCGCCGTGATCGACGCTGCCCGCGCCCCGGACATCACCGACACGGCCCCGTCCGCGCAGAACGCGCTCATCGACCTCGAGACGGGAGCGGATGCCGCGCAGGTGCAGGCTGCCGTGCGCGACATCGTCGGACCGGACGCCACGATCCTCACCGCGGACGCCGTACGCGAGAAACTCCAGCGCGGCACGGGGACGGCCGCGATCACGACGGCGTTCCTCATCGCGACCGCCGCGACCGCCCTGTTCGCCGCCATCGCGGTGGTGCTCTCGCTCGTGCTGAGCGCGGCCTCGCGGGAGCGCACGATGGCCCTCCTGCGCGCGATCGGCACCCCGGCCGGGGTGGGTCGTGGCCTCGCCTGGTGGGATCTGTGGCCCTCGCTCGCGGCGGCACTCGTCTTCGGCCTCGTGGTCGGACTGAGCGTGCCCGCTCTCCTCCTCGCAACCGTCGACTTCGGGGTCTTCGCCGGAGCCACCCCGAGCTACCACCTCGACCCACTGCTCCTCGTTGCCGCCCTCGCCGGATTCGTCGCGATGGCCGGCTGCGCGGCCGCGGTGGCCGTCGGCGTCGCCCGCCGAGTACGCGCAAGCGCCGTACTGCGCGACAGTCAGGAAGGATGACACCATGTCGGTCGTCACCGAGACACACCCGGCCCGGCTGGGCGCGGCATCCGAGCCCGCGATCCTCTGCGCCGACCTCGTGCGCATCTACACCGCAAAGGGCATCGAGGTGCAGGCGCTGCAGGGCCTCAACCTCCGCGTCGACGACGGCGAGATCGTGGCGCTCGTCGGGGCGTCGGGATCGGGCAAGTCGACGCTCCTCTCGATCCTGTCGAGCATCGACGTGCCCACCGCCGGCACCGTGCGGGTCGCCGGCCGAGACCTGCTCACGATGACCGAGCAGGGCAGGGTCGACTTCCGTCGACGGGTCGTGGGGTTCGTCTGGCAGCAGACCTCGCGCAACCTGCTGCCGTACCTGACCTCGGCCGAGAACGTCGCGGCCGCACTCTCGGTCGCGGGCGTGGTGCGCGGACGCGCGGCGCGGCGCTCCCGCATCGCCGAGGTGCTCGAGCTTCTCGGCGTCTCCCATGCCGCGGATCGGCGCCCCGCCGAGCTGTCCGGCGGCGAGCAGCAGCGCGTCGCGATCGCGATCGCCCTCGCGAACCGACCGCAGGTGCTGCTCGCCGATGAGCCGACGGGTGAGCTCGACGACGAGTCCACCGCCGATGTGCTCGAGGCGATGCGTGCGGTCAACCGCGAGCTCGGCGTCACGACGCTCATCGTGACCCACGATCCGAGTGTCTCGGAGCACGTCGGACGCACCGTCCAGATCCGCGACGGGCGCACCGCCACCGAAGTCGTGCGCTCGACCCACGTGGACGAGACCGGCGCCGAGCATCACGTCGCCGAGGAGTACGCAGTGCTGGACCGGGTCGGGCGGCTGCAGCTGCCTGACGACTTCGTGCGCGCGCTCGACCTGCGCGACCGAGTGCGGCTCGCCCTCGAGCCCGACCACGTCGGGGTCTGGCCAGGCCGCGGTGCGGCGGCGGAGAGTGCC
Source organism: Microbacterium sp. P5_E9 (assembly GCF_054049175.1). NCBI lineage: Bacteria > Bacillati > Actinomycetota > Actinomycetes > Micrococcales > Microbacteriaceae > Microbacterium > Microbacterium sp. P5_E9. Next base: position 90,988 of record NZ_JBFUMV010000003.1, read on the forward strand.
GCGAAGCCGGAGGGTGCGGCATCCGTCGATCCGGTCGCCGCAGGACACGAAGCGTCCGACGAAGCGCCCACGACCGACGAAGGTGCCGCGTCGTGAGCGTCGTGCTGCGAGCCGAGCACCTCACCCGGACCTTCGCGACCAAGGGCGGCGATGTGCACGCGTGCGTCGATGTCGACCTCGAGCTGCGGGCCGGTGAGCTCGTCGTCGTGCGCGGCGCGTCCGGCGCCGGCAAGACGACCCTCCTCAACCTGCTGGGAACGCTCGACGAGCCGACGAGCGGCCGCGTGTTCGTGGCGGACGTCGACACCGCCACCCTCGACGACGAGCAGCTCGCAGCGCTGCGGCGGGAGCGCTTCGGGTTCGTGTTCCAGTCGTTCGGACTGCTCGGCGTGCTCACGGCCGCCGAGAATGTCGAGGTGCCGCTGCGGATCGCCGCCCTCGATCCGGCCGAGCGGGATTCCAGAGTCGCCGAGGCGCTGCGCGACGTCGGGCTCGAGGCGCAGGCCCCCCAGCGTCCTGCAGAGCTCTCCGGCGGCCAGCAGCAGCGCGTCGGGATCGCTCGCGCGATCGTCGCCCGGCCGCAGATCCTCATCGCCGACGAGCCGACGGGTCAGCTCGACTCGCGCACGGCGGCGGCCATCATGTCGCTCCTCGTCGACCTCGCCCACACCCGCGGCATCGCCGTGATCGTCGCGACGCACGACCCGCAGCTCGTCGCGCAGGCGGACCGCCTCATCGAGCTGCACGATGGCCGGATCCTGAATTCCCATCCCGCGGCGGCGGCGCCGCGCACGCGTGCCGAGGCCCGAGCCGCCGCCCAGCAGCATTCGGACTGACCGGTGGATACGCCCGAAGGCCTAAGGGGAGGCCACTGCCGGCTGCCTGACCGACTCATCCGGGCGTCCGTCTAGACTCGGGGGGTTCCCGTGAGGGGGACCTGAAACGATGACGACACCGGACCAGACACGACCCGCCGACGTCGATCCGCTAGTGCTCACGGCTCCTGCCCACGCCGGACAGCGGGTGGCGGCGTTCGCTGTCGATGTCGGCGTTCCCCTGCTCCTCGCGGTCGCCGCGGTCTTTCTCCTCGTGGGAGGCAACTCGGGGCTCGGCGTCGTGGTGGTGCTCGTCGCCGTCGCATGGATCGGCGTCGCCGTCGGGCTCGTCGCCCGCACCGGGCGCTCGCTCGGCCGCATCGCCGCCAGCACGCGCACGGTTCGCCGGTCGACGGGCGCCGCAGCCGGAGCCTCCCTGCTCCCCGCGTTCTTCAGCGGCGGACTCGGGACGTTCGACGTCCACCGGGGCCGCGATCCCTTCGCGCCCGCCCTCGCGGCGTTCGAGTTCCCGGTCGCCGAGCCCGCGCCGCTCATCTCGGCACTTCCCGGCCTGACGCGCTCCGCACCCGTCGTCGTGCTCGACTCGGGTCAGACCTTCTCCCTCGATTCGCCCCTCGTCCTTGGTCGCAACCCCGCCGCGACGGTGGATGCGCCCGCTCAGCTGCATCGCTGGGTCGACCTCTCCCGCACGCTCTCGAAGTCGCACGCACGTCTCGAATGGGACGGCCGACTCGCGTGGGTCACCGATCTCGGCTCCACGAACGGCACGATCCTGCAGGCGGCGGGCGTGCCGCATCCTCTTCTCCCCTTCCAGCGCACCCCCTTGCCCGCGGAGGCGACGCTCGAGCTGGGCGATCGCGTCATCATCGTGAAGGCACCCGCGTGAGCGCCCCGATCGTCACGCATCCGCTGCTGGACGGCCGAGCCGAAGGCTGGGCCGCGACCGAGACCCGCGCCGATGTCGTCGCGCTCACGGTCGGCATGAGTGACTTCCTGCACCGGGTGTCGACCGCGGGCGAGCGGCCGATCGTCGTGTCGGGTGAGTTCTCGCGGATGACGCAGCCCCTCGCCGAGGCCCTCTCGTCCGTGCAGGGCCACTGGGTCATCCGCACGGCAGACGGTGGCTGCTACGACGCCCGCACCGGCGCGCCGCTCGACGAGCCTGCCGCGGCGCTCGCGCTGCCGCCGCATCCGACGCGCAACGGCGTGCACGCCGCCTTCACTCGCGCGGCAGTGACGACGCGCCTGCAGGTCGTGGCGACCGTGTCCACACGGCACCGAGTGAGCCGGCCCGTGCGCCTCGGCGGTGTGCTCGAAGCCGCCTCCGAGCGGTTCGCCGATCGCGCGCCGGATGCCTGGGGCCCGACCGAGCCGCTCGTCGCCCCGTGGGACCGCGACGACCTCACCGAGCGCACGCGCCGCCGCATGCCGCTCGACAGCCGCTGGGCCGCTGTCACTGCAGGCACTGTCACTTCGGGCACTGTCACTTCAGGCGCTGTCACGTCGGACGACCATCCCGTCATCGCAACGCTGCACCACGCCCGCACGGCGGAGGGCATCGAGGAGACGACGCGGGTGTGGGCCGATGTCGCGGGACCAGGCGACGACCGGGCGGACGGCATCGGGCTCGCCGCGCGCGAGTTCCTCGCGCGGGCCGCGGCGATCGGGATGCCGCTGCTCGGCGTCGCATTCGCCGCGCTCGGCTCGCCCGACCTCGCGCGCCGGTCGACGGCCGCGATGCAGCCGGAGCCGCTCGCGCTGCTGATCGGTCCGCCGGGCGTGCGCGCGGCGGGTATCGACCCCCGCCGCTGGGCCGGGGAGTTCGGCGCGGCCGTCGTGGGGAGTCCGCGGCTGCCCGGCGTGCTGCTGCACCTCGGCTCGCCCGATGGCGGGGGGTGGCGGCGTCTGGCCGACGTGCTCGGCACGCTCGACGCCGCGCGCGTCGGAGCGCTGCTGTCCGTCGCACCGCACGTCGCTGCGCGCCTCCAGGCGGGCCGCGACGCCATGCCAGACGAAGGGAGTACATGATGCCCGACCAGCGCGACACCGTGCTCATCGAACAGGCCAGGATCCAGCGCATGCGGCTCGGCTCGGCCCTCCTCTACGGACGGATCGACGAGCGCCGCACCGTCAACGACCACTCCCGCCGGCTGGTGGGCTCGCTCATCCTCGCCGCCGTCGCGTGCGCGACGTGCGTGGGGATCGCATTCGTCGTACAGCTGCTCGCGGGGCAGCAGGCGACGGCGCCATCGCCCTCCAGCACCTCCTCCGCCGTATCGGCCCCACCGTTCGAGAAGACCCCCTGGGAAGCATCGTGAGCCCGTACACCCGGCTGACCGTCGCAGGCAGCACCCGTCGCGCCGAGGTCGTCGTCTCGAGCGACGAGCCGCTCGGCGCCGTTCTTCCTCGCCTGCTCGACCTCCTGGGTGAGACGCGCGGCACGGTCGCCCGCCCGTTGACGCTCGTCGCGACCGACGGAGAGCAGCTCGACATCGGGCGATCGCCCCAGCAGCTCGACCTGCCCGACGGCGCCCTGGTGCGCCTCGTGCGCCTGGACGCCGCTCCGCCCCCTCCCGTCGTGATCGATGTGACGGATGCCGCCGCCGACGCGCATCAGGCGCGCCCCGACCGCTGGGACGACCGGTCCCGCGCCGTGGCGGGCGGCGCCGGCATCGCGCTGGCTGCCGCGGTGGCAGGGCTCATCGCCCCGTACGGCGGCGCCGTCACCGCCGCATGGGTGCTCCTCATCGCACTCGCCGGGCTCGTCGCGATCGCGATGAGTCTCGGTCTGATGGGACTGGCGCGTGTGTCGGTGTGCGCCAGCGCCGCCGCGGCGGGGCTCGTCGTTCCGCTCGGCTTCGCGGCGTCCACGGCGGCAGGCTCGGCAGGCTTCCCMGCCGACGCCGCGCTCATCGGCGCCGCGGTCGCGATCGCCGCAGGCGCCACGGTCGTCCTCCTCGGGCTCGGCGTCGCGCTCCGCCGCCCCGGCGCAGCCGCGGGCGGCGCGGTGGGGGCTGTGCTCGCGTCGATCCTCCTGGTACTCCTCCTCGCGGGGGTCGGCGCTGCCGCAGCCGCCGCCATCGCGGGAACCGTGGCCGCCTTCGCCACGGGCCCGCTGCCCTGGATCGCGCTCTCCGCGGCGGGCCTCACGCGCCTGGACCGGGGCGTGGCCGCCGGTGAGCGCGTCGACCGGCCGCGCGCGTTCTCGTCGGTCGACGATGCCTACTCGGCACTCACGTGGAGCGTCGCCACCGTGTCGGCCGTCCTCGCCGTGTCGGGAGTCGCACTCGTCCTCGCGTCCGAGCTGTGGAGCGGGCTGCTCGCGTTCGCCTTCGCGCTCGTCGCCGCCCTGCGCTCGCGCGCCTTCCCCCTCCGCGTGCAGGTGTGGTCGCTGTGGGCGGTCGCCGCCGCGATCGCCGCGGTCGCCGTCGTGACGCAGCTCACGAGTGCGCTCGCGGGGATCGGCGTGGGCGTCGCGACGCTGGCAGCGGTGCTCGTCGCCGCCGCGGTGCTCGCGCGGCCCGCCGCCCACACGCGCGCGCGGCTGCGCGGACTCGGCAACCTCGTCGAGACGCTCGCGGTGATCTCGCTCCTTCCACTGCTCCTCGGCGCGCTCGGGGTGTACGCCGAACTGCTCGGCATGTTCGGCGGCGGGTCGTGACGACCCTCGATCTGCGGGACGCGCCTGCCGCCGTGTTCGGCAGCGCACGCGCGGGGCACCATCGCCTGACGGAGTGGGATGCCGCGATCCGCGGCATCCGCTCCACCGCGCGGCGGATCGGATTCGTGTCGCTCGAACCGGGGGCCGGCGCGACGACGCTCGCCGACCACGTGCTGCGGATCGCCGCCGCCCGCCGCCCGGAGCCGGCGCTCGCGATCGACGTCGCGGGCGGCGAGCACGACCTGGGAGCACGTCTCGGCATCACCGCAACCACGCCGAACGACACCCGTGCCGGCGCCCGGACGACGGCGGACGCCGTCAGCGGCCTCCCCACCGGCGATGGCTGGTTCGGCCTGCGCCCTGCTCTCCCGGACGGAGCGGTGGGTGCGTGGCTCGCCGAAGCCGCCCCCATCACGCGCTTCTTCGAGGTGTCGATCACGGACTTCGGGGTGCGGCATCCCCGTGGCGACCTCGCCGCGTGCGCCGCGCTGTGCGATGTCGTCTGCCTGGTGAGCGACGGACGCCGGTCTTCGGCCGAACTCGCCCGGGCGATCGCACCGGCGATCGCGGGGCTGCCGGAACGACCGATCCCCGTCCTCGCGCTCGTCGATCACTCCCGCGCCGGAGGCGCCGTGGTCCGCATGATGTCGTCCGACGCCTGGCCGGTCGTCGGCATCCCGTTCGATCGCGGACTGCGCGGCGAGGGACGGCCGAGCGGCCGGTCCACGCATCGCGCCCTGCTGCAGCTCGCCGCGACGGTGCTCTCGGGCCGGAAGGCGGAAGAGCGGTGACGCTCCGCATCGTCCATCGGCCGGCGCGAGTGACGCAGCCCCTGGAGGCGCCCGCTCCGATCGTCCTCGCTCCACCGCCCCCGATCGGCGAGGGTTCGACGCCGTTTCCGCTGCAGTCGCTCCTGCCCATCCTCGGCAGCCTCTCGTCGATCACGATGATCGTGCTGCTGCGCAACAACCCCGTCATGGTCGTGGTCGGCGCCGTCATCCTCGTCGTCGCGCTCGTCGGCGGCCTCGGCATGGCGTTCACGGCCCGAGGCAACGCCGCCCGCCAGCGGCGCGTGCAGCGCGAACGCTACCTGGACTACCTCGAGGAGCAGCGCGGCGCCGTACGCGAGGTCGCCGAGACGCACCTCGCTGAGGCGCTCGCCCTCGATCCGGCACCCGCGACGCTCGTCGAGGTCGGGGCGAACCCCGCGCGGCGATGGGAGCGGCGCCCCGGCGATGCCGACTTCCTGCGGGTGCGGATCGGCACGGGCGACCTCCGCGCCGTCGATGTGCTGCTCCCGCCCGAGCAGAACCCCGTGCAGCCGTTCGACCCCGTCATGAAGGGTGCCGCGACCCGGCTCGTGCAGTTCGCGGGTGTCGCGCAGGGCCTCCCCGCGGTGCTCGACCTCGAGCGCGGGGGCCATGTCTCGATCGTCGGGCGACGCGAAGACACCGTGGGCCTGTGCCGCGCGATCGCCGCGCAGATCGGTGCGCTGCACTCGCCCGACGACGTGCACGTGGCCGCCGTCGTCCCCGCCGCCGCGCGCGGCGAGTGGCAGGGGCTCGACCTCCTGCCCCACGCGTCGGCGGCGAGTCCGCCACCCGGGCAGGCGGCCGCGCGGCGAATCGCGCCGACCCTGTCCGAGCTCTTGGCCCTCCTCTCCGAAGAGCTGCGCGACCGCGTCGCCTCCGCCGCCGCCACCCGGCGCAGCGGCCGGCGCACGAAGCCCGCGCGTCTCGTCATCTTCATCGACGAGGGGACGGATGCCGCGACCCCGCTGCCGCGCCTGGACTCGGCGCTGGATCTCGCCGACCTCGGCATCACCGTCATCCACGTCGTCGACGACCGGGTGAAGGAGCCCTCTGCCGTCACGGCGCGTGTGATGCTCGCTGACGACGGCACGGCGCGGATCGAGACGCCGGGCACCGGCGCGGACGCCGTGGTCGGCATCCGCCCCGATCCCGTGCCCCCGGCGCTGCTCGACGTGATCGCGCGTCCACTCACGGGGCTGCGGCTCAGCCGGACGAGCGCCGTCGATGCGCAGACGACACTCGCTCCTGACATCACCGAACTCCTCGGCATCGCCGACGTGGACGCGATCGACCTGGCCGAGGCGTGGCGACCGCGCACAGCCGGCGACTTCCTGCGGGTGCCGATCGGCGTCGACGACCGCGGCGCGCCCGTGCTCCTCGACCTCAAGGAGTCGGCCCAGTTGGGCATGGGCCCGCACGGCATCTGCATCGGCGCGACGGGCTCGGGCAAGAGCGAGCTGCTGCGCACGCTCATCCTGGGTCTCGCGCTGACGCACTCCCCGGACGACCTCAGCATGATCCTCGTCGACTACAAGGGCGGCGCAGCCTTCGCGCCGTTCGCCGGCCTTCCGCACGTTGCCGGCATCATCGACAACCTCGCCGATGACCCGCAGCTGACCGAGCGCGCCCGCGCGAGCATCCAGGGCGAGGTCGTGCGCCGTCAGCGTCTGCTGAAGGATGCCGGGAACGCGGCATCCATCGGCCACTACCGCCGACTGCGGCGCGAACGTCCGGACCTCCCGGCCCTCCCGCACCTGTTCCTCGTGATCGACGAGTTCGGCGAGCTGCTCACGGCCGAGCCCGACTTCGTCGAGCTCCTCCTCACGATCGGACGCATCGGCCGGTCGATCGGCGTGCACCTGCTGCTGTCGAGCCAGCGGATCGAGGGCGGTCGGCTGCGGGGCCTCGACACCTATCTCTCGTACCGCATCGGGCTGCGGACCTTCTCGGAGTCGGAGTCGGCCGTCGTGCTCGACACCCCCGATGCCTTCCACCTTCCCGCGATCCCCGGGTTCGGCTACCTCAAGGTCGACACGTCCGTCTACACGCGCTTTCGCGCCGGTTATGTGTCGGGCGCGGTGCCCGCGCCGATGGAGGCCGGACCTGGGCGGTCCGAAGCGCCGACGCTCCTGGAGCTGCCGCCGTACGATCGGGCCGCCGATGACGACGCCGAGCCGCTGGCGTCGCCGGCCATGCCGGAGGCTCCCACGACGGGCCGCACGCTCGTCGAGGCCACCACCTCCCGTCTCACGCGGGGCGTCGTGCGCACGAAACCCGTCTGGCTGCCGCCGCTGCCCCCCGTGCTGACGCTCGGCGGCGTCCTGTCGACGACGGAGGGCCGCGGAGGGCTGCGCGCACCCCTCGGCCTTCTCGACGACCCGAGCCGCCAGCAGCAGGCGCCGTGGCTGCTCGACCTCACCCGGTCGGGCGGGCACGTCTCGATCACGGGAGCGCCACAGTCGGGGCGGTCGACGTTCCTGCGGACGCTCGCGGCATCCCTCGCCTTCACGCATTCGCCGCGCGAGGTGAGCATCTACGGCATGGACCTCACCGGGGGCGGACTCGCCCGCATCGAGCCGTTCCCGCACGTCGGCGGCGTGGCGACGCGCGGTCACCGCGAGCGGCTCTCCCGCCTGCTCGAAGAGCTCACGGCGATGCTGGCCGTGCGCGAGCGGGTCTTCCGCGAGCACGGCCTGGACACGCTCGCCGACATGCGCCGCCAGCACGCCGACGGGCGTCTCCCCGAGTTGCCGAGCGCCGACGTCGTGCTGCTCGTGGACGGTCTCGGCGCGCTGCGCACGGAGTTCGAAGACCTCGAGCAGCCGTTCGGCCAGCTGCTCGAGCGCGGGGGAAGCTTCGGCGTCCATGTCGTCGTGACGCTGTCGCGCTGGAGCGAGCTGCGCCTCAATCTGCAGGGCCTGGTCGGCACGCGACTGGAGCTCAAGCTCAACGACCCGTCCGACTCGCAGATCGCGCGCAAGCTCGCTTCGACCCTCCGCGCCGACGAGCCTGGGCGCGTGCTGACCGACGACAGGCTCTTCGCGCAGGTCGCCCTGCCGCTGCTGGAGGAGGTCGACGACGCCGATTTCGGCGAGGCCCTCGAACGCATCGCGCGCGAGAGCGCGGCCCGCTGGGGCGGGCCAGGGGCAGCGCCCATCCGTCTGCTGCCCGAGGACCTCGCGCCCCTCGAGCTGCCCGACGCCCTGGACGAGCCGGACGAGATCCCGCTGGGCCTGCGGCAGGACACGATGACTCCGGCCTTGGTCGACCTCGCCGGCCGCGACCCCCACCTCCTGGTGCTCGGCGACTCGCGCTGCGGCAAGACGACGGTGCTCCGCGGCCTCGCCCAGGGTGCGATCGACCGACACTCGCCCGAGGAGCTCGTGATCGGGCTCATGGACGCCCGCGGCGAACTCGCCGGCGACATCCCCGACGACTACCTCGGCGGCCACGCCACCTCGGGGCGCCAGGCGCGCCAGCTCGCTGAGTCCATCGCCGCAGAGCTCGAGAAGCGCGCGGCCGACCGCAGCGCCGGCGGTCCGCGCATCCTCGTGATCGCCGACGACCTCGACATCCTCGCCGCCGGCGGAGCCGAGCCCCTGCGTCCACTCCTGCCCTACCTCGCCTCGGCGCGCGACCTGCGGCTCAACGTCGTCGTCAGCCGTCCCGTCGCGGGTGCCTCCCGCGCGATGTTCGACGTCGCGCTGCAGGGCGTGCGCGATACCGGCGCCACGGCGCTCATCATGTCGGGCGACCGCGGCGAGGGTCAGCTGCTCCCCAAGCTCTACGCCGAGCCGATGATCGCCGGACGAGGCCGCCTCGCTCGTCGCGGCGAGCGTCCCGCGCTCGTTCAGGTCGCCCATTTCGAGCCCGCGGCGGTGACGGATGCGGCAACCCCCACCGAAGAGCCGGCTCAGGATGCCGCGCCCGCGGCGCCGCCGGAGCTCCAGGACGCCGCCCTGCCGACGACCACGGCCGCCCTGCCGACGACCACGGCCGCCCTGCCGACGCGCCGGGAGCGGCGCGATGCCCCATGAACGCCTGCCGCGCAACCCCCCATTCGGGGGACATGCCCTCTCGCGGGTTTGGGTTAGCCTGTCTGAGTTCCATAAATGTCGAATCCGGCGACGCACCTCTCGCCGCCGAGAAGGGATGACACGCGGATGAAGTTCGCAATGGGCGCAGATACCCTCACCGTGCTGACGAAGGCGACCTCGGGATCGAGCGACGACCTGTCGGTGCTGGTTCGCCAGCTGTTCGAGGCGGCCGAGCCGCTCGAAGGGCGTTTCCAGGGCGCGGGTCGCGCCGCGTTCGACCGCTTCAAGGGACGCACCGACGCGATCTCGGCTGAGCTGAAGGCGTCGCTGGACGGCGTGCTCGGCGGAATCGGCGGCATGAACCGCTCGTTCCTCGAAGGCGAGTCCGCCATGGTGGACCAGACCCAGAGCCTCGAGGCCGGGTCGTCGTTCGACGCCGCCCGGTTCGGCAGCGGAAAGTAAGGGAGGCGACCATGGCGAATCAGAGCGACCGTCGCGACTACGACATCGCGGCATCCCAGAACGCGCAGGACAACTTCAACCGCGTCGCGGCGCAGCTCGAAGCGCTGATCGACCAGCGCGACCGCGATGTGCAGGCGGCGATGGCCGACTACGCCGCGGAGGGCGTGTCGGAGGACTACCGCGCGAAGGAGACGCGCTGGAAGAACGCCGCCGCCGAGGTGCGCGGCATCATCCACACGCTGCGCTCCTCGCTCGAGCGCAACGACGAGTCGGCACAGGACGCGCTGCGCAAGGCGCGCGCGGCCGTCGAGTCGATCGGCTGAGCGCGCTGCGCGACTGATCCATGACGCACTGGAGCATCCAGCCGTCGGGGGTCGTGGCGGTGCTGGCAGACGTCAACACCTACGCGGTCGCCCTCGGCGAGGCACTGAACGGGTTGGCGCCCGCGATGCAGGGCGCCGTCACGGCGACGCAGTCCGGCGCCATCTCCGAGGCGGTGCAGGCCTACTTCACCCAGGAGGAGGGGCCGCGCATCGAGGGCATGAACGCCCGCATCGGCGCCGCGGCATCCGGTGTCGTGAAAGCCACCGAGGCGTACGTCGCGGGTGACCTCGAGATGGCAGCGAACGCGCAGTCGGCCTCCGTGGCCGCCGTGTACCCTGCCCACCTGCCGCCGGGGGTGATGTGAGTGCCGTCCGCCATCGACCCGAGCCAGATTCCGGGTAAGGACATCGATCCCGATGCGATCGACGCGAACGCGTCGACGATCGGCACGATCGCCGGAGCGGTGCGCGACAACGGCTCGGGTGTGCACCTCAAATGGCAGGGCATGGCCGGGGTCTATGAGGCGCCCGAGTCGGGGACGCTCCTGAGGCTCATGCAGCCGGTGTCGTCTCAGGCGACGACGGCGGGCGACAACCTCGAGACCGTCTCGGGTGCGCTGCAGCAGTTCGCAGCGGACGTGCGGCCCATCAAAGCCGAATTGGACGCGCTCCGCCTGCAGGCGGAGGCGTTTCGCACCGAGATCGACGGCGGCGTCTCGGTGCGGGAGCTCAACCCCGCCTACATCAGCGCGCAGGGCTACTCGGGCTCATGGAACGCCTACGGCGCCACCGACACGACCAGCCCGGCGACCGACATCCCGCAGTACCGCAGCGTCACGAAGGAGTGGCACGAGGTGCAGGAGTACGTCGACCGCAACAACGACCTCATCGCGCAGGTCAACGCGCAGCAGGTGGCCCTGTGGGATGCCGAGCGGACGGCGGCGAACAAGATCCGCGCCCTCTACGGCGCGTCGCCCCTGCACGCGTACGAATCGGAGAACGATCCGCTCGGCTACGGGCTGAGCGAGATCCCCGAAGGCACCGAGATGCCGTGGGGTGCTCCCGTCGAGCGATCCGAGGGCTGCGGTGAGGCCACCGCGAAGTTCGTGTTCAAGGACTTCCTCTGGGAGGGCCTCCTCGTCGGCGGTGTCGGGGGCACCATCCAAGGCCTCGGCACGCTCGTGCTCGGCTACAACCCCGCCACGGGCGACTGGTTCTCCGGCGACGCCTACGGTGCCGCGTGGGGCGGCCTCGGCCTGCTCGTCGCGTCGGGCGTGATGAACTCTCCCGTGCTCGGCCCCCTCCTGTGGGCCGACCAGGGCATGGCGGCGTTGGGCGGCGGCGGATTCCTCCCCCAGGAGATCCGCGACTTCAAGGCGCAGGCCGACGAAGCCGCCCTCAACACCGGCAAGGCCCTCATCGCATGGGATCAGTGGGCCGACGACCCCGGCACCGCCCTCGGCGAGTCGGTCTTCAATGTCGGCACGATCCTCATCCCCGCCGGCGCGGCCATCGCGGGCGTGAAGACAGCCGGGACCGCGGCATCCGTCCTCTCCAAGATGGCCCGCGTGGTCGACCTGATCGACCCGGCATCGCTCGCCGTGAACGGCGCGGTGCGGCTCGGGGAGGTCGGCCTGGGCTCACTCGACAACCTCATCGGCGGCCTCGACCTCGGCGCGAAGCTCGACCCGCCGCACATCGAGGTCTTCACGGCGACGGACTCGGCATCCGCCATCAAGGCCCTCGATGACTGGGGCGTCGACCTCAACACGGTGACCGCCCACGTCGACGACTTCGGCACCCACACGCTCGAGTTTCCCGGCGGGAAGATCGAGATGCCCGCGGGCACGTTCGACAACGCCCTCGGCGGCATCCGCGGGGCGGACGGCGGATTGGATGCCTCGATCCCGGCGCACGTCCGCGAGCCCGAGCTCGTCGGAGCAGGCGGCGTGCGCGGCGAGACCAGCCCCGGTGCCGTGAACTCCACCGTCGACGAGGCGCCCGTCCGCACCGAGACAGGCGGGTCGGGCGAGTCGACGATCGTGCGCGAGCCGGAGACCACGACGGGTGGCGGCGATGACGGCTCGGGCTCCGGAGGAGCCGACTCCGGCGGCGGCGACTCCGGCGGCGGCGGGCATGGGCCGGAGGGTGAGCTCAGCGGCTCGCCGGACGGTATCGACGATGCCGGTCAGTCCGCCAACCCCACGGAACCCGCCGATGCCGGCCAGGTGGAGTATCGACCGTTCCCCGGCGATCATGCGCCGGCGGTGGTCATCGACGACTCCCTCGTCGATCATCAGATCCTCGCCCGGCTCGATCCCGTCACCGGCCCCGACAGTGCGACCTTCTGGTCGGGTCGCGTCCTCGACGAGGACGGAGTCGTCATTCCCGATGCGGCAATGAACGGGGCGGCGGACCTCACCTCGCGCACGCACGGATCGACGCTCGAGCAGCTGCTCGAGCGACAGGGACTGCTCGACGACATGCCGGATGACTGGTACGACCCGGCTACCGAGGCCACCTGGCGGGCCGTGTCGGAGTCTCTCGCGCAGAACGCATCGGGAGACGTCCGGGCGTTCTTGGGCGACGTGCGCGAGCAGTCGGTGTGGAACGAGGTCGAGCTGCCGACCCTGATCGACAATCCGAATGTGACGTCCGTGACCGTCATCGATGCGCAAACAGGAGATGTCCTCTATGTCTACCGACGCTGACCGACCGTCTGGCGAGCTTCTCGCCGAGGCGATCGTCGCATTCACCGGTCGCGGAACCCGCAAGATCCCGACCGCCGATGAGGCTGCCGTGTTCGCGCTCGATCCAGAGCGCTTCGACGAAGTCATCGCCGCGGTGAAGGCGGTCCTGAAGGTTTCCGACTCGATCGTCGTGGATGAGAGCGACCGCAGCGAGGTGAAGGGCGCGGTCATCGCCAAGCACCGGGAGCTGCTCCCCGACCTGGACGATCGCGCGATCGACGCCCTCGTCTGGCGGTGGGGCTACATCACCTTCCACGGTTGACATCAACGACGACTCAGCGAACTCGGCGTGTGGGACGGGAGTAACGGATGCCTCGCAGCAGCGTCGCGCTGACACCCACGCCGCTCAGCGGCGACGCCGTCGTGGCCGCGGCCGAAGCGGTGCGGTCGCAGAAGCTCGGCTCGGACGTCGAGGCGTTCGAGGCCCGTGTGCTCGATGAGGGCGCTGTGCTTCAGATCGTCGCCGGCGACGACGTGGTGCTGTCGGTGCTGCGGCCACGGCTGCTGCCCCGTCTCGACGAGGTGGAGCGGCTGCTCCCAGGCGTCACACCGCCTGCCGGCACGTCCTGGTGGACCGACGCCTACACGCCGTGGGAGCCGCATGGTGCGATCGGCGTCGCGATCCTCGAGGCGGCGGCCCGGGCATCCGGCGGCATCGTCGTGCACCAGGGGCTCGCGCCCCAGCGCACTCCGCGCTGACGGCGCCGCTGTCGCGGCATCCGTTCCGAGGAGATCTCGAGTACCGAGGACGATCCGAGGGGAATTCGTCCTCAGAAGTGCGAATCTCCTCGGCTGGCGGGGAGCTATGCGCCCTTGAGGCGCTCGGCGAGGTAGGTCTGAAGGCCGTCGAGCGGGATGCGCTCCTGGTTCATCGTGTCGCGATCGCGCACGGTGACGGCGCGGTCCTCGAGCGAGTCGAAGTCGACCGTGACGCAGAACGGCGTGCCGATCTCGTCCTGGCGGCGGTAGCGGCGGCCGATGGCGCCGGCATCGTCGAAGTCGGTGTTCCAGCCCATGGCGCGGAGGTCGGCGGCGAGGCCGCGCGCGATGGGCGAGAGGCTCTCGTTGCGCGACAGCGGCAGCACCGCGACCTTGACCGGCGCGATGCGCGGGTCGAGCGCGAGCACGGTGCGGGTGTCGGTGCCGCCCTTGGCGTTGGGCGCCTCCTCCTCGCGGTAGGCGTCCACGAGGAACGCCATCATCGCGCGGGTGAGTCCGAACGAGGGCTCGATGACGTACGGGAGGTACTTCTCGCCGCTGGCCTGATCGAAGTAGGCGAGGCTCTGGCCCGAGGCATCCATGTGGCTCTTCAGGTCGAAGTCGGTGCGGTTGGCGACACCCATGAGCTCGCCCCACTCCTTGCCAGGGAACCCGAAGCGGTACTCGACGTCGATCGTGCCGGCGGAGTAGTGCGCCCGCTCGTGCTCGGGCACGTCGAAGCGCCGCAGGTTGCCCGGGTCGATGCCGAGGTCGATGAACCAGTTCCAGCACGCCTCGACCCAATGGTCGAACCACTCGCCCGCTTCGGCGGGGGGCGTGAAGAACTCGATCTCCATCTGCTCGAACTCGCGCGTGCGGAAGATGAAGTTGCCCGGCGTGATCTCGTTGCGGAATGCCTTGCCGACCTGGCCGACGCCGAACGGCGGCTTCTTGCGGGCGGCCGTGACGACGTTGGCGAAGTTGACGAAGATGCCCTGCGCCGTCTCGGGGCGCAGGTAGTTCAGGCCCGACTCGTCGTCGACGACGCCGAGGTAGGTCTTCATCAGGCCGGAGAACGCCTTGGGCTCGGTCCACTGACCCTTGGTGCCGCAGTTCGGGCACGGGACATCCCCGAGCCCGTTCTCGGCGGCGCGACCCTTGCGGGCCTCGAAGTCCTCGACGAGAGTGTCGCCGCGGAACCGCTTGTGGCAGCTCAGGCACTCCACGAGCGGGTCGGTGAACGTCGCGACGTGACCGGATGCCTCCCACACGCGCTTCGGCAGGATCACCGAGGAGTCGAGGCCGACCATGTCGCCCCGGCCGCGCACGAACGTCTGCCACCACTGGCGGCGGATGTTCTCCTTCAGCTCGGTCCCGAGGGGGCCGTAGTCCCACGCCGAGCGGGATCCGCCGTAGATGTCTCCCGCCTGGAAGACGAACCCGCGGTGGCGGGCGAGGGCGATGACTTTGTCGAGGCGGGACTGCTCGGCCACGGTGGCTCCAATGGTCGGGTGGGAGGCGCGGAAATCGCGGGATGCCGCGGACTCGCGGCATCCGTCCAGTCTACCCAGCGGAATCCGAGCACCCTGAGCGAGCCGAGGGGCTCAGGGTGCCACCTTGGTCAGCTGACGAAGCGGATCGTGGCGGGGTACTGGTACCACTCGCCCCGGTTCGCCTTCACTGCGGCGATGATCGAGAAGACGACGCCGGCCAGCCAGGCCGCGAAGAGGATCACGAACCCGATCAGCACGATGGTGAGGAGGCCGCCGACGAAGCTCACGATCAGCAGGGTGAGCTGGAAGTTCAGTGCAGTGGCGGCGTAGCCGCGGACGAACGGCCCGCGATCCTTGAGCACCAGATAGCCGACCAGGGGGGCGAGGAAGCCGAAGAACAGCCCGCCCAGTTGGATGAGCGTCGCCCACAGCTTCTCGTCGGCCGGGCTCATCGTCGGGACCGGCTGCGGGGGACCGTAGGGGGGATAGTTCGGGGAAGTCACCTCTGAAGGATAGGCGCGATCGCCGGCGTACTCGACCCCTGAGGTCGGGCCTACTGCGGCTGGGGGTCGGAGTCGGAGGCCTGCCCGAACGCCCGGTCCCATTCCTGCAGCTCCTTGCGCCGCCCGATCAGCCCGTCGAGCGACACCTGGAAGTGCAGCCCTCGGCTGGCGTTGACCTGCTTGATGTTGCCCACGAGCTCGTCCGAGACGGCCGAGAGCGCGCCGCGCACCTCGAGCACCCGCTCGTCGGGGTCGTCCCAGAGGTGGGGGTGGGTGAGGATGTCGAGGAGGTAGTCGCGATCGAGCGCCGCCGAGAGCTTGCGCAGCTTGTCGTCGTACTCGACGGCGGCGATCCCCCGCTGGTCGGCGCCGCTGCGCTTGTCGAGCCGGGTGAACAGCTCGGTGACATTGCCGGCGATGACGGCGATCTCCTGGCCGGTCTGGGCGGCGACCGGGTTGCCCGCCGAACCGACGGCGGCGTACTCGCCGGCGAGCGTCTGCAGCGCGATCACGCGCGTGCGCACCGACTCGGGCAGCCGCCGGTCGGCGCGGGAATTCCGCGAGCGCACGATGGCGACCACGCCGATCCCGGCGGCCAGCAGCGCAGCGACCACGATCGCGAGGGCGACGACCATACCGCCGCCGACGCCCGCATCGGCCGGCGGCGGTGCGGAATCGGATGCCGCGACCACGCCCTGCACGGTCTGCGTCAGCCCCGCTTCCAGGGTGTCGGTCGCGTTCTCCGCCTCGTTCGCGATCCGCAGGGCCTCGCCCTCGGGGAGGACGTGGGAACCTGCCAGCAGATCGTCGCCGACGGCGACGATGATCGTGTCGTACTGGGTCTTGGCCGCGATCTCCGCGACGATCTCCGGGCCGGAGCCCTCGAGGCTCGCATTGTCGGAGAAGACCACAACCGCGATCGAGGCATCCGTCACCTGCTGCTCGAGCTGGGCGGTGAGCTCAGCCGATCCGCTCACCTCAGGGGAGACGTAGACGTTGTCGCTCTGGAGGGCGGCGACGGCGTCGTCCACATACCCCGCGGAAGCGGTGACAAGCTCCATCGGTCGCCAGCCGCCTAGAAGTTGTTGATGACGGAGGCGAACACGAGGTCGATGCGCGCAGGGTCCGACGCGTCGAACCACTGGCCGCCGGTGGCTTCGGCGATGCGCTGCAGCGCTCCGGTGTCCGCCCCTTCGCCGTACGCGATCGGGAACACCCGGACCGGAGCGGCTTCATCGCCTTCGCGCGCGGACTTGCCGATCTTCGCGACGAGGGAGTCCAGCGAGATCTTCGAGTCGGTGTCCTGCCCGTCGGAGAGCACCACGATGGCGTTGATGCGACCGGGTTCGGCGCGCTTGATCATCTCGTCGTAGGCCGCGGCGACGGCGTCGTACAGCGGTGTGCCCTGCCGGTTGACGAAGCGGAGGTCGTCGAGCGAGCTCCGCAGCGCCTCGCCGTCCGAGGCGAGGGGCGAGACCTCGCGGAGCACGGAGATGCCCTCGCCCTCGGGCGAGGACATGCCGGTCGTGAAGATCCAGATGCCGACCTCGTCGGTCGAGCGGAAGTGCCCGAGGGTCGACTGCGCGCCCTCGATCGCACCGTCGAGCTTGGACCGGCCATCGCCGATCGGGTCGTCCATCGATCCGGACACATCGACCACTTCGAGCACGGAGGACGGCTTGCGGATCTGCGTCCACTGGTCGATCGCCGCGGACACCACGTCGACCTCGGGACGCGGGAGCGTCACGGCCGGCTTGGCCGGGTCGACGCCATAGGCCTCGGTGAACAGGTCGCCGAGCGGCACCGACTCGTCGAGCGGGCGGAAGCCGTACTCGGGAAGGATCCGCTGCGCCGCCGCCGTCTGCAGGAAGGCGACGAACGCCGCCCCCGCGGTCGCCTGCTCGGCGGTGACCCAGTCGGCGCCGAGGACCGTGACGGGGTTGTCCGACCACATCGAGCCGCCCGAGGGGTAGACGGCGACGAGCTTCTCCTTCGGCGGGGTGAGCTTCTCACCGGGCTGCACGGTGTGCGAGTCGGGGTTGCCCTGGTTGTAGTTCAGCAGTGAGGTCTCTTCCAGTGCGACCGCGGAGACGTATCCGGAGCCTCCGGCGCCGTTCTGCGTCTCGTCGTAGAGGGTGGCCAGCACCTTGCCGGTGGTGTCGCCGTAGTGGATGACGCACTCTTCGAACACGCGCGAGAAGTCCTCTGCCGCCGAAACGTCAGCGGTCGTGAGGTCGGCAGTCTTGCCGGAGGCCTCGTACGACTGCATGAGGATCGCCGAGAGCCCCGTGGTGGAGGTGTTCGGGTTGGTCTTGGAGATCTTGAACGAGCCCCACAGCGGCTTGCCGACGCTCCCCCAGCCGGCCGGGTCGGAGCACAGGCGCTCGAAGTCGGAGATCCCGATCTCGGCGCCGGGCCAGCCGAGCGCGCGCGCCATGGTCTCGGGCACACCGAACACGACCGGCGTGTGGGTGAACGACACCGGCTCGCCGACGAGGGCGGGCGACGCCGCAGCCGCGACCCGTTCGGTCCACACGGTCGAGGCCGGTGACCAGAGACTCGGCCACCGTCGCTCGTTCTCATCGGGCCAGTCGCCGCCCGCAGTGAGGATCCGCGTCGCCTCACCGGAGGACACGTTGATGGGGCGCACCGTCGCGCAGGTGTCCAGGGCCGCCGCCTCCGGCGACTCCTTGAACGCCTTCGCCAGGGCGTCGAGCATGTTGACCTTCTCGGAGGATGTCGCGACCACGACGTTGGTGCAGCCGTCGTCGGCGAAGTCTCCGCCGCCCACCGTGTCGGGCTCGGCGTCCGAGCCGAAGCATCCGGTCAGCGACAGGAGCGCGGCCGCGATCACGGCTCCCACGGCCAGGGAGCGCCGGTGCGATCCTGACGACGAGGAGCGGGTCGGACGGGTGGAAGCGGGAGGTCGGCCGGGAGCCATGCGTACAGCGTAAATCCCGCAGGTCCGCGGCGGGCACGGGATCCGTCGCGGCCGGTGCGAGCGGAGCATCGGTCCCTGAGCCTGTCGAAGGGTCCGATGCGCAGCGCCGGACCCTTCGACAAGCTCAGCGACCTGCTCGGTCAGCCGCCGAAGCCGCACCAGGCGGCGACCCAGGTGAGGATCCTGCCGCGCAGGTCCGCGGGCGCGGCGAGCTCGATCTCGCCCGGATCGCCCTCCACCTCGACCGCGAGAGTGAAGATCGTGCCGCGCTTGTCCTCCTGCACCGCGTGCGGATCGCAGCGCAGCGGCACGAGCGGGAGCGACACCACCACGGCGTCGGTGTCGGTGCTCGTGACCTCGAGGTCGAGGGTGTGCGTGTCGGCCGTGTCGCCGGCCCCCTGCCCGAACGTGAGCAGGTTGGTCGTCTGGATGCCGCGGATCACGGCTCCGGCGGCGCCGGTGGGCCGGATCGTGAGTTCGAGCGAGGCCGGCGTGCCCGCCGGCGACGGCGTGAATCCGGTGAAGGCGAGGTCCGCGGCCTTCGCGAGCAGCGCCGCACGGCACTCGCGCTCGTGCAGCGGCGCCACGAATCCGACGGGATCGGGGAGCGGCGCCGTCACCTCGACGCTGTCGCCGCCGGTCGAATAGTCGAACGTGACGGATGCCTCGGCTTCGGCATCCGCGTCCACCCCGGCACCCGCGCAGGCGGCCGCGGGCAGCTGCACCCGGATGTCCACGGTGCTGCCGGCGGCGACCCGGCTGTCGCGCTCGACCACCCGCACCGCGGGGCCGTCGAACCGCGGGTCCGCCACCCGGACCGATCCGATCGTGAGCACGTCGTCAGTGCCGTTGACGATCTCGACATTCGCCTGGCGGGCGGCGACGTCCGACCTCAGCTGCACGAAGGCGACCGTGACCCCGTCGGGCAGCGCCGTCGCGCGGCCGGAGGGCGCGGCATCCGGAGCATTCGCGGCACAGCCGGCCAGCACGAGGACAAGCGCGACCGCCGCCGAGACTCCGATTCGTCGCCGCACGCGCTACCGCCGCACCAGCACCCGCAGGGCCGTGAAGTCGTCGAGCGCGACCTGGTCGATCTCGATGCCGAGCCCGGGGCCGGTCGGCACCCGCACGTGCCCGTCCTCGAGCACGGCCGGCTCGGTCACGATGTCGCGGTGGTAGAACCGGCTCGACGCCGATACGTCCCCGGGCAGCGTGAAACCGGGCAGAGCGGCGAGCGCGGCGTTCGCCGCACGCCCGATGCCGGTCTCGAGCATGCCGCCGCACCAGACCGGGATCGCAGCATCCCGGCACAGATCGTGGATGCGCACGGCCTCGAGATACCCGCCGACGCGACCGGCCTTGATGTTGATGACGGATGCCGCGCCCAGCGCGAGCGCATCCCGGGCGGCCTTGACCGACGTGATCGACTCGTCGAGGCAGACCGGCGTCGTCAGGTGGCGGGCGAGGGTGGCATGGTCGACGATGTCGTCTTCCTGCAGGGGCTGCTCGAGGAGGAGGAGGTCGAAGCGATCGAGCTCGGCGAGCGTCTCGATGTCGGCGAGCGTGTAGGCGGAGTTGGCGTCGACCTGGAGGGGGATGGCGCCGAAAGCCTCGCGGACGGCCGCGGTGTCGCCGATGTCGCGTCCGGGTTTGATCTTGATCTTGATCCGCACGTAGCCCTCGTCGAGGTACCCGCGGACCACCTCCACGAGCGTAGCCGGGTCGCGCTGGATCCCGACGCTCACGCCGCTCGGCACCCGGTCGTGGAGCGCGCCGATGTATTCGCCGAGCGGGCGTCCTTCGGCGCGCAGCGCCGCGTCGAGCACGGCCAGTTCGAGCCCCGCCTTGGCCATGCGATGGCCGACGAACGGATGCAGCACGCCCGCGACGTCCTCGGGCGCGAGCGCGGGGCGATCGAGGAGCGCCGGGATGAGCCAGCGGGTCGCGACATCCCACGCCCCTTCCGTGTACTCGCTCGAGTACAGCGGCGACTCGCCCGTCACGATCTCGCCCCAGCCGTCGCCGTCGGCGGTCAGGGCGCGCACGACGATCACCTCGCGCACGGTCTCGGTGCCGAACGAGGTCGTGAACGGCGACACGAGCGGGATCTGCAGCACCCGCAGCTCGAAACCTTCAAGGGCGACGGATGCCGTGGGCCGGGCGATGGGCATGCGCTCAGGCTACGCCCGGCGCGCACGCCGGTCAGTTCAGGGCGCGAGTGCCGGCCGGGATGCCGCCCCCGGCGTGAATGGCGCGCACGAGGTCCTGCAGCGCAGTGAGTGCCACCCGCTGCGGCGCCGGGCCGTATGAGACGCGCGTGACGCCGAGCTCCTCGAGCTTCGCGAGTGAAGGGGCCCCCGCCCCGATGACCGAGAGCTTGAGGGGGCCGAAGGCGTCCACGAGCGTGCGGATCTGCGCCTCGTCGAGCTTGCCCGGCACGAACACCACGGGTGCGCCGGCCTCGATGTAGGCCTGACCGCGGGTCACGGCATCCGCGAGATTCTCCTCCGGTGTGCGATCGCGCCCGCGGACGAACGCGTCGGTGCGGGCGTTGAGCACGAATCGGATGCCCTCTGACTCCCCTGCGGCGAGCGCCGCCTCGACGCCGCGGACGGCTTCGTCGAGGGGCTTCAGCTGGTCTTCGATGTTCGCGCCGACGACGCCGACGTTGATCGCGCGGCGAACCGTCTCGCCGATGTCGCCGTAGCCCGCTTCCAGATCGGCCGACACCGGCAGGTCGGTGGCCTGCACGATGCGCTGGATCGCGTCGAGGTGCAGGTCGAGGGGGATCTGCTCGCCGTCCTCGTAGCCGAAGCTCGCGGCGATGGAGTGGCTCGCGGTGGCGAGCGCCTTCGTGCCCGGCTCACCGGCGACGACCTTCGCCGAGATCGGATCCCACACGTTCACGACGGTGAGGAGTTCCGGGGCTTCGTGCAGGTCGAGGAGGCGTCGTGCCTTGTCGTGGATCGTCATGCGTCCAGTCAAGCGCGCGACGCGCGAATCGTCACGGGGGTTGACGCTCTGTGACGGCTCATCCCCAGGGCGGTGCGCCGGACTCACCGTGACGCCGCGGCCGCAGCGTCGCGGGCGCCGGCCACGGCAGCTCGAAGCGCTCCACCGGCACCTCGATCGCCCCGAAGTCGTCGGTCTGGATCACGACCCGTCCCGCGTCGGCGCGACGCGGCGGGCTCACCTCGACCAGCTTCACCCGGAGCGGCTCGGCGTCCGGGCGCTCCAGCATCCAGATCTCCGCGAGCCAGGAGAGTCCGCGGGCATCGAGCACCGCTTCGGCGTCGAGCCAGTCGAGGACATCGGATGCCGCGCGCCCGAGCAGGTCGACCGCGATCCACTGGTCGGCGCCGACGGCTTTGGACGCTGGCCGGATCCAGCCGAGCAGCTCGCCGTCGTCGCGGCGATGCGGGGTCCAGTCGTCCGGGATCACGGCGCCAGGGTACCGGCCATGCTCCGGGTCAGTGCGCGAAGATGCCGGCCCGCGGAGGCTCGGGGACCGCGAGGAACGATGCGCGTGCCGCGCGCGGCTGGTGGCGCCGCCACGCCAGCGTGTGCCGGTGCAGCAGCACGTAGCGCCATTCGGCGATCCGGGTCTCGATGTTCTCTCGCATGGCTTCCTCCTGGAGTGGAGGAGGCGAGAGGGGCGACGCAGATACCTCAGTCGGTGAGCTCGGCGAAGGCGCGCACCGGGAACGTGCCGAAGTCCTCGACCGCGGGCGGGGCTGCGGTGAACCGGGCGACCTGCGGGGGGAGCGCGCCGAGATTGGTCAGGTGCTCGACCACGTGCACCCCGGCGGCGAGCAGCAGCGAGTGCGCGGGACGCTCGCCGCCCGACTCGGTGTCGTCGATGTTCAGCGAGTCGATGCCCACGAGCACGACCCCGGCGTCGATCAGGTGCTGCGCGCCGTCAGCGGTGAGGAACGGAGCGCCCTTCGCATACTCGGGCTGACCGAACCAGCGGTCGAACCCGGTGTGCAGCAGCACCGCCGACCCGCGCACCTCGCGATCGGCGAGGGTCTCGGGACGGATGCCGCGGCGCTCCGGAGTCCACGCGTCTTCGAGGTGGAAGACCTCGGCGCGCAGCCCGACGAGGGTCGAGAGGTCGAGGCCCGCGAGGTCGGGTCCCTCGGCGTAGCGGTGGAAGGGCGAGTCGAGGTAGGTGCCGGTGTTGCCGATCATCGTGATGACATCCATCGCGAACTCGGTGCCGGGCGCGTACTTCGCCCGCGAATCCTCGCGGGTGAGATGCGGCGTGATGGTCGGCGCGGGCAGCCCCGGATACGTCACGAGCCCGGCCCGGATCGGGTGGCTGAGGTCGATGATGCGGGTCTGGGTCGCGGCATCCGTCCCCTGCGTCTCCGGCGTCACGGCGATGCCCCGGCTGCCGCGGTGCGGCTCCTCGACGATCCGCAGCCCCCGCAGCTGCACGTCGTCGACGAGCGCGAGCCCGAGGTGCTGCACGAGCAGCCGGCCGATCGCGGCCTCGTCGAGGTCGGCGCTCGGCAGGTCGAGGCGGAACGCGGTGCCGCTCAGCTCACCCCCGTTGGCGAACGACAGGTCGAAGTCGAAGTGGGCGCGAAAGTCCGGGCTGGCCATGCGCTTGAGCCTAGGACGGGCGGATGCCGCGACTCCTCCGATCCTCGGAGAATGGCACCTTTCCCTGACCGGTCGGCAGGATCCCTCCGCCAGGCCTCAGGACGCGCGCACGAACAGATAGCCCCGCTCGTCGTCGAACCCGCCGACGGTCAGACCCGCTTCGCGGTGGCCGAGGAAGCCCTCGCGGACGCGCAGGCGCCAGCCCGCGGCATCCGTCGGCGATTCCCGACGCAGCGCCTCGATGTCGTGGGGCACCGCTACGGTCGCGACCACCAGGTCGTCGGACGGCGTCGGCACGGGCGGCGAGGCCAGCGACCACGTGACGAGGATGCGGTCGGACTCGTCACCGCGGTTGACCCCGTCGTCCATGGGGCCGTAGCGGTTGACGAAGTAGTCCGTGAAGCGCGTGCCGAGCACCCGCAGGTTGAAGTGGGCGTTGCGTGCCACGAGTGGGTCGAAGGTCCACGTGATGTGGCCGACTTCGCGCGCGAAGGCCCACTCGCGCTGGTGCTGCTTGAGCAGACGGCCCAGGCCATGACGCTGGTACTCGGGCAGGACGCCGGTGATGTGCGAGTGCATCGACCGGGTGGCCGGAGGGCCGAAGAACCCGACCGAGGCTCCGATGATCCGGTCGCCGTCGTAGAGGCCGACGACGTAGTTGCCCGAATAGGCGAGCGCGGCGACCAGATTCGGCGGCATCCCGCCGCGGTCACCGCCCCACACGTCGCGCAGCACCGCCGCGGCGGCGAATGCCTCGTCGACCGTGTCGAGCGTGCGGATCCGGATGCCGGGGGGCGTGTCGACGTGCGGGTCGGGCATGCGCCCACCCTACAACTGGGGCCCCCGCGACCCCTGCCGCGCCCGTGCGACCCGTGCCCCTCCAGCGCGCCGATAGCCTGGAGCGATGGCTCCAGGGGACGAGAACGCACGCAGGCGACTCACCCGGATGCCTCGGCAGGGCGCCATCGTCGCGGTCCTGGCCGTTGCAGGGCTGGCCTCGTCGTTCATGTTCACGCTCGTCGTGCCGATCCAAGCGCGGCTCCCCGAACTGCTGAACGCGAGTCGTGAGGACACCGCGTGGGTCGTCACCTCGACCCTGCTGGCGGCCGCGGTCATCACCCCGATCTCGGGGCGCCTCGGCGATATGTACGGCAAGCGGCGCGTCGTGCTGGCGCTGCTCGCACTCATGGTGTTCGGCTCGGTCATCGCCGCGATCTCGCCCGGGATCGTCGGCGTCGTCATCGGTCGCACCTTCCAAGGCGCCGTGACCGGCGTCATCCCGCTCGGCATCTCGATCCTTCGGGACGTCCTGCACGAAGACCGCGTCGACTCGGCGATCGCCCTGATCAGCGCGACGCTCGGCGTCGGGGGCGCGCTGGGCCTGCCGATCAGCGCCCTCATCACGCAGTACGCCGACTGGCACGTGCTGTTCTGGGTCGCCGCAGGACTGGGTGTCGTGGTGTTCCTGCTCGTGGTGTGGATCGTGCCGGAGAGCGTGCTGCGCACGGCGGGAAAGTTCGACTTCATCGGCGCGACCGGTCTCGCGATCGGTCTCGTCGGCATCCTCCTCGCGATCTCGCGCGGGAATGTCTGGGGCTGGACCTCGGCGCCCGTGCTCCTCTGCGGGCTCGGCGGCCTCGCGGTGCTGCTCGTGTGGGGCTGGTACGAGCTGCGGATCGCTGAGCCGCTGCTCGACCTGCGCGTCGCCGCGCGGCGGCCGGTGCTGCTGACCAACATCGCCTCGATCGCGATGGGGTTCTCGCTGTTCGCGTCGAACGTCGCCTACCCGCAGATGCTCGAGCTGCCGGTCGCCGTCGGCGGGTTCGGGCTGTCGCTCCTGGCCGCGAGCCTGGTGATCATGCCCGCCGGGATCGTGATGATGGTGCTCTCGCCGTTCTCCGGTCGGCTCGCCCGCACGATCGGTCCCAAGGTGCTGCTCGTCGGCGGCGCGGTCGCGCTGATCGTCGCGTACAGCTTCACGCTGCTCTTCTCCACCGAGGTGTGGCAGATCCTGGTGGCGAACTTCATCATCGGCATCGGCATCGGGCTCGGCTACGCGGCGATGCCGATGCTCATCATGCGCTCGGTGCCGCAGTCCGAGACCGGCGCCTCGAACGGCCTCAACGCGCTGTTCCGCTCGCTCGGCACGAGCTCGGCGGCGGCCGTCATCGGCGCGGTGCTGGCGACCTTCACGATCGCCCAGGGCGACACTCAGGTGCCCTCTCCGACCGCGTTCCACGTGTCGTTCATCCTCGGCGGGTTCGCGGCGATCGTCGCCTTCGCGGTGGCCCTGTTCATCCCGCCGCATCGCGCACCGCAGGAGCGGCATCCGTCCCTCCGCGAGTGAGCGGCGCGGGGACGGGGTCTGTCGCACAGCCCGAAGTGCCCACTACTCTGACGCCATGAGCGACCAGAGCGGCACACCAGAAGAGGTTCCCGTCGGCCCGCCCGACGTCCCGCCGCACGGAGGTGCGACGGCCGTCGATCCAGAGAGCGGTGGTGACCAGGACACCCGCTTCTTCGGCCAGCCGCGAGCGCTTGCCACGGTCTTCGGTGTGGAGCTGTGGGAGCGGTTCAGCTTCTACGGCATGCAGGGCATCCTGCTCATCTACATGTACTACTCGGTGGCCGAGGGGGGCCTCGGCATCGACCAGGCCACCGCGACCGGCATCGTCGGCGCGTACGGCGGCACCGTCTACCTGTCGACGATCCTCGGGGCGTGGGTCGCCGACCGGCTCCTCGGGTCGGAGCGCGTGCTGTTCTACAGCGCCATCGTCATCATGCTGGGGCACATCGTGCTGGCCGTGCTGCCCAGCCTGTGGGGCCTCGGCATCGGCCTCATCCTCGTCGCCGTCGGCTCAGGCGGTCTGAAGGCGAACGCGACCTCGGTCGTCGGAACGCTGTACACCCCCAAGGACACCCGCCGAGACGCCGGGTTCTCGATCTTCTATCTCGGCATCAACGTCGGCGCGTTCCTCGGCCCGCTCATCACCGGATTCCTGCAGAGCAACTACGGGTTCCACTGGGGCTTCGGCATCGCCGCGGTCGGCATGGGCATCGGCCTCACGCAGTACTCGTTCGGCCGCAAGAACCTCCCCGAATCATCGCGGATCGTCTCCAACCCGCTCCCCCGGCGCCTGTATCTCGCCGTCGCGGGCATCGGGATCGCGGGCATCGCGGTCATCGTCGTACTGGTGCTGCTCGAGGTCATCCGCGCGAACAACCTGGCCGGTGTCGTCATCATCTTCACGCTCATCGCGGCGGTCGCGTACTTCGGGGTGATCATCTCGTCGAAGCACATCGACGGGACCGACCGGTCGCGGGTGTTCGGCTTCATCCCGCTGTTCATCGTGAACGTCGGCTTCTGGTCGCTCTACCAGCAGCAGTTCACGGTGCTGACGATCTACTCGGACCAGCGCCTCGACCGCACGATCCTCGGCTGGGAGATGCCGGTCTCGTGGATCAACTCGATCAACCCGATCTTCGTCATCATCCTCTCGGGCGTGTTCGCCGCGATCTGGACGAAGCTCGGCACCCGGCAGCCGTCGGCGCCGGTCAAGTTCGCCCTCGGCGCGATCGTCATGGGCGTCGCGTTCCTGCTCTTCCTGCCCTGGGCGAACGGTGCGCCGAACTCGACGCCGCTCATCGCGATCATCTTCATCCTCTTCGTGTTCACGATCGCGGAGATGTTCATCTCGCCTCCTGGTCTGTCGGTGACGACCAAGCTCGCGCCCGCGCGCTTCCACACGCAGATGGTCGCGCTGTACTTCCTTTCGG
Source organism: Microbacterium sp. P5_E9 (assembly GCF_054049175.1). Lineage (NCBI taxonomy): Bacteria > Bacillati > Actinomycetota > Actinomycetes > Micrococcales > Microbacteriaceae > Microbacterium > Microbacterium sp. P5_E9. The sequence goes on from NZ_JBFUMV010000003.1 coordinate 117,890, forward strand.
TGTCACTCGGCACGAGCATCGCCGGCTGGCTCGCGCAGTTCTACGACCCGACCAACGAGGTGCCCTACTTCACGATCCTCGGCTTCATCGCGATCATCCTCGGCATCGCGCTGCTGTTCTGCGTGAAGCCGGTGCTCAAGCTCATGAAGGGCGTGCGCTGACCCGCACCTCGTGGGTGGAGGTGCCAGCGGGCAGTGCCACGCGCTCGCCCGCGACGAGCTCCGCTGCGACTCCGAAAGGCACGGTGACGATGACGGATGCTGTCGCCTCGGCGCGCCGCCAATCGACAGCAAGCTCGCCGTAGGGTGTGCCGACGTGCGCCTTCACGTGGTCGACGCCTGCCTCGAAGTCGGGCTCGATCACCGCGGTCCGGAAGCCGGGAGAGGTCGAGCGGATGCCGGCGACCCTGCGGTAGAGCCAGTCGTCGACGCTGCCCGGCGCGTAGTGATTGAAGGACATGGCACGAATCTCGCCCTCCGGCGAGATTGCGTCCCACGCCTCCCAGATGGTCGTCGCGCCCCGGTCCACCTCGTAGAGCCAGGACGGCATCTCGGACTGCCAGAGCAGCGTCCTGGCGACCTCCGGATAGCCGTGGTCGCACAGCACGTCGAGCAGGTACGGGGTCGAGAGGAACCCGGTGTCGAGGCGGTCTCCCCGTGCATGGATGAGCTCGACGAGCCTACCCGCGGCCTGCCCGCGAAGGCCGTCGGGCACCATGTCGAACGCCAGCGCAAGGACGTAGAGGCCCTGGAGCCGCACCGGGAGGTCGCCGCGCTCATCGACGTACTCCGCGGCGAAAGCGGCGCGGACGGCTGAGGCCCGGTCGGTGAGGGCCGCGGCATCGGTCTCTCTTCCCAGTAGTGCGGCGATGCGCGACGCGAGCGTGAGCGTGTGTGCCTGGAACATCGGCGCCAGGTACTCGCTTGTCAGCGCCGGCGCGATAGCGAGTGCCTCGTGGATCGGACGGCCCTCCATGGTGGACGGAGTGAGCCAGTCGCCGAAGTGCTCGCCGGTGTTGAAGAGCAGCGCCTGGGCCGCGCGGCGCTCGGGCGGCAGGTCGTCGGCGAGCTCAGGGGGCAGTTCGGCTGCCGCGGTCGATCGCTGGTACTCGACCCAGCGCAGCATCGCGTCGTAGTTCTCCTCGAGCACCCGGCGGTCGCCGGTGCGCTCGTAGAGGGTCCACGGCACGATGGCGATCGCGTCGCTCCAGCCCGCGGCCGCGACGATCGACCCGATGCCCTGGGCGGTCGCAGCGGCTTCGGCGTCGAACGGCGAGCGCGGGGAGAAGATCGGGATGCGCCCATCGGGCAGCTGATCGGCACGGAGGTTCTCCAGCCAGCGGGAGAGGAAAGGCACCACCTGGGCGTTGTTGGCCGCGGCGCCCACGAAGGCCTGGAGGTCGCCGGTCCAGCCAGCCCGCTCGCGCTGCGGGCAGTCGGTCGGAATCGAGAGGAAGTTGCCCCGCTGACTCCAGACGACGTTGTCGTGCAGGCGGTTCAGCCGAGGATCGGACGAGCGGAACGACCCGGTCTGCTCGAGGTCGCTCGCCATGACCACTCCGGTGATGTCCTCGGGGCGAAGGGAACCCGAGAGCCCGCTGACCCGGGCGTACCGGAGGCCGTGGAAGGTGAACTCCGGCTCCCATTCATCGTCGCCACCCGCTGAGACGAAGACGTCCGTCTGCTCCTTGTTGATGCCGACGATGTTCGCAAACCACGAGCCGTCGGCGGCGAGCGTCTCGGTGTGCTCCAGGACGATCCGCTGGCCGGGCGTCGTCCCGCGGAGGCGGAGGCGCACGCGGCCGACGAGCACCTGGCCGAAGTCGACGATCGCGCCCTCGGCCGTGGCGAGCACCGAGACCGCCGGCAGTTCCTGCACCCGTCGGATCGGCTCCCCGGCGAAGGGCCGGAGGACCGCATGGTCGCATCCGACCTCGGCGACCGGCATCCAGTCACTGTCATCGAACCCTGGCCGGTCCCAGCCGGCGGGCACTGCCCGACGGTCGAACTGCTCGCCCACGAACAGGTCGGCATACGTCCACGGGCCGGTCGCGCTGCGGACGCCGGCTCCGGATGCCACGACCTCCGTCACCCCGTCGGCATAGTCGAGGTGCAGCTGCCAGATCGCCGAGGTGCGCGTGCCGAACTGCGCGCTGGACCCCGTGAGGCCGAGGCGGCCCGCCCACCAGCCGTCGGCGAGCGCGACGCCCAGCACGTTCTCGCCCTCGGACAGCAAGGCGGTGACGTCGTACGACTGCACCGAGATGCGGTGCCCGTAGGCGTCGGAGCCGGGCGCGAGCGCCTGGTCGTCAGCACGCTCGCCGTTCACGAACGCGGAGTACCCTCCCCGGGCGGTCGCGTACAGGCGGGCGCGAGCGAGGCCGCCGCGCACCGCGAAGGACTGCCGCAGCAGCTGCGGGGGACGCAGCCGGTCCTCGGGCGCGGTGTCGGGGCCGAGGCCGCGGATCCAGTCGACGATGCTCCAGCGCTCGACGACGGCGTCCTGCTGCGCCGGCTCGACCCAGGCGGCCACCCAGTCGCCGGCATCCAGGAGTGCCGTCTCGAAGGTCGATTCCGCCCACGGGGTCCACCGGTCACCCGAGCGGCTGCGCACACGCCAGGTGTACCGGGTGTTCGAGGTGAGCCGTTCTCCGGCGTACTCGACGAGCGAGGTCTCGCGGCTCTCGACGGGCCCGCTCGTCCACACAGCGCCGGCTCCGGTGTGCACCGAGAGTTCGTACGCTTCCTGTGCGTGGTCGACGATCCACGAGAACCGCGGCGCGCGGCTGCCGATGCCGATCGGCGCGCGCAGGTACTCGACCCGGAGATCGCGAGGCTCGGGACGGATGCCGGGCAGGATGGGCTTCACGGAGCTCGTCCGTCTTCATCCTGGTGATGGAGACTCAGCTTGGCGAGCAGGTCTCCCCAGAGCAGGCGCATGTCGATCTCAGTGACGATGCGGCTGGTACCCGGCCGGAAGCCGGGGTCGAGCCCCGCTACCGCGGCGAGCGCGCCGTCTCCGAGGGTGATGACGCCATGCAGCGTGACGAACGCCGGAAGGTCGAGCAGGCGCTCGGCGAGCCAGCCGCCGGGGTACGACGAGTGGGCGAGCCCCGAACGGACCTCTGCGACCGAGACGCGCATGCGCTCATAGGTCTCGAGCGGAATCTGCACCACCGGAATGCCCGAGGCGAGGACGGATGCCGCAGCGGAGGGGGCGGTGTCCCTGTTGTACTCCGGAGCATCATTCAGGCTCCCGCCGATCCACACGAGGGTTACGCGTTCGCGGAGCGCCGGCTCGAGAGCGAGCGCCGCCGCCACATTGGTCAGCGGCCCACCGCAGAGGATCGCGAGCGGCACGTCGGACTCCGCCAGGCACACCTCCACGATCGCCCGTGCAGCCGGTGAAGGCTCATCCCTCGGGGCGAAGTCCTCCGCACCGCCCACGACGTCGTGATCGGTCGAGCCCAGCACCTCGAGCAGAGCGTGCGCGGCCCGCGCCCCGAGGGATGCGGTCGCCGAGGCATCCACCCCCGCGAGATGGGCGAGCACCGGATCGACCGGGGTGCAGGTGATCAGCTCGACCTGCACATCATCGGTCAGCAGCACGTGCGCGAGCGAGACGAGCCCGTCGGGGTCGCCGGCGAAGTCGTTGTCGACGATCACGCGCCATCGCGGGGTGACCATGTGTGCTCCAGGGGATAGCGACGGTCCGACGGTCATCCGCCGGCGGTGAACCTGGTCGTCAGAGTGCCGATGCCCTCGATCTCGCTCACCAGCACGTCGTCCGGGCCGATGAAGCGCGGCGGAGTGCGGCGGTTGCCGATGCCGGAGGGCGTCCCCGAGAAGATGATGTCGCCGGGCAGCAGCGGGCACACGGCCGACAGGCGCACGATCAGCTCGGGGACGTCGTAGAGCATCATCGACGTGCGCGAGGACTGCATCCCCTCGCCCGACAGACTGCACGAGATCCCGAGGTCGTCGCGATCCGCGAACTCGTCGGTGGTCACCAGCCACGGGCCGGTCGGGCCGAAGCCCGGGAACGACTTGCCGAGGCTGAACTGGGGAGCCGAGCCCTGCAGTTGAGTGATGCGCTCGGAGAGGTCCTGACCGATCGTGAGTCCGGCGACGTGTTCCCACGCCATCTCGCGATCGACCTTGTGCGCCTCGCGACCGATCACGACGACCAGCTCGACCTCCCAGTCGACGTGCCCTTCGGGCAGTTCGACGACGTGATCGGGGCCCACGATCGACGAGGGGAACTTCGTGAACGTCACCGGCATCGCGTCCGGCGGGTAGCCGGCCTCGGCGGCGTGCTCGGCGTAGTTCAGGCCGATCGCGAACACCTGGCGGGGGCGCGGCACGGGGGCGCCCAGGTCAGTGGCGTCGAAGGTGACGGATGCCGCAGCCGCGGCATCCGGAACCGTCGATGCCCACTCCGCGAAGGCGGCCCAGTCGTCGAACAGCGCCTGGGGATCGGGGCCGAAACGACCGTCCGACGCCGTGGCGACGTCGACCGCGCCGCCCTCGGAGACGAGGACGGCACGGCCGGCGAGGTTGGCGATTCTCACCAGTCGACCCGCTTCGGAGCGGGCTCGCCGTAGCGCTCTTCCCAGCTGATGACCTTGTTGCGGAGGATGCCCAGGCCCTGGATCTCGGCCTCGACCACGTCACCGGGCTTGAGGTAGAAGTCGAAGGGGTTCTCCTGGATCGCCGCGACGCCGCGGATGGTGCCGGTCGAGATGAGGTCGCCCGCACTGAAGATCTGCGGCGAGTGGTACGAGATGAGGTGCGGCAGCGTCACGACCATCTCGTTCGTGTTGCCCTTCTGCCGGACGTCTCCGTTGACCCGCAGCTCCATCGCGAGGTTCTGATAGTCCGGCACCTCATCGATCGTGACGATGTACGGGCCGATCGGGCAGAACGTGTCGATGGCCTTCGAGAACGAGAAGACGCCGGACTCCATCTCCTTGCGCTGAATGTCGCGCGCCGAGATGTCGTTGAAGATCGTGAAACCGGCGATGTGCTCCACGGCATCCTCAGGGCTGAAGAACTTGCCCGGCTTGCCGATGACGGCGAGCATCTCGAGTTCGTAGTCCATCTCGCGAGTGAGGTGATCGGGGTAGACGATCTCGTCGTCGGGGCCGATGATCGCGTCGACGTTCTGGAAGAACACGATGCCCTTGTGAACGGGGTGCGACCAGTTGACCTTCTCGAGCTCTTCGTGGTGGGCCGCGAAGTTGCCGGCCGTGTGGAAGAACTTCTTGGGAACGATGGGGGCGCGCAGGCGCACGTCGCTGTAGGCGAGGCGCTCGCCGGTCTCGCCGACCTTGCCCTCGAGCTCGAAGTAGGTGCGGGTCGAGGGCACGTCGAGTTCGATGACGAGGTTCTCCTCGAGTTCGAGCCGGCCGACGCGACCGTCGTCGAAAGTGATGAGCTTCATTGGTTTTCTCCTTGGTTCTACGTCGTGGGGTGAGCGCCTAGGCGCCGACCATGTTGAAGCCGCCGTCGGCGAGCATGTAGCCGCCGGTCAGGTGCGCGGCCTCGTCGGTCGCGAGCCACAGGCAGGTGCCGGCGACGAACTCGGGCGGCGGGATGATGCCCATCGGGGTCTGCGAGAGCAGCACCTCGCGGCGGCCGCTCTTCCAGTCCTCGCGGTTCAGCAGACGCTCGGTCTCCATGAAGCCGGGTGCGAACGTGTTGACCCGCACGGCGGGGGCGAAGGCCTTGGCGTAGGACTTGGTGATGCCGAGGATCGCGTACTTGGCGGCGGCGTACTGGGGCGCGCGCGCCGACCCCCGCACGATGACGGTGGAGCCGACCTGCACGATGCTGCCGTGACCCTGCGCCAGCATCCGCTCGCCGAACTCATGGGTCATCAGCAGCGTGCCCTTGACGTCGATGTCGATGACCGCATCGAGCGCCTCCTGCGTGAGCTCGTCCCAGTTCATCTGCTCGCTCGAGACGTCGCCGACATTGTTGACGAGCACGTCGAGCACGCCGAACGCTGCCCACACTTCGTCGGCCATGCGCTTGATCTCGGCCCACGAGCCGATGTCGGCCTGCACGAGGATGCCGTCGCTGCCCGCTTCGCGGATGCGCTCGAGCGTCGCCTCGGCGCCGGCCTTGGACGAGCGGTAGTGGACGGCGACCTTGGCGCCCTCCTGCGCGGCGCGAACCGCGATCTCGGCGCCGAAGCCGGTGCCGGCGCCCGTGACGAGCACGGTCTTGCCCGCGAAGCGGGGGAAGATCTGCGACATGTGTCTCTCCTATCGTCGTTCGAGTCTCAGACCAGAGTCCGGCCGCCGTCGATGTACATCACGTGGCCGGTGATGAAGCCGGCATGGCGTGACGACAGGAACAGCGCTGGACCGGTCAGTTCGTCGGGGGTGCCGAGGCGCCCGGCGGGCACCAGGCTCTCGAGGTCTGCGCGCTTGCCCGGCTTCGCGAGCTCGCCGGCGGTGAGCGGCGTCTCGATGTAGCCGGGGGCGAGGGCGTTCACGGTCACGCCCGATGAGGCCCATTCGCGTGCCATGACCCGCAGAAGCTGGTTGATGCCACCMTTGGACGCCGCGTACGGACCGTGCGAGTGGTGGGCGAGCAGCCCCGAGACGCTCGAGAGTGCGAGCACCCGTCCATGCCCCTGGGCGACCATGTGGCGGCCGGCGGCCTGCGCCAGGCCGAACAGGGACGAGAGGTTGACGCGGAGGATGTGGTCCCACTCGTCCTCGGTGAAATCGAGGATTGGACGCCGGTCGTTGATGCCCACGGCGTGCAGCATCACGTCGAGTCCGCCGAGCCGCTCCACGACCTCCGAGACGACGCGGTCGCCCGATCCGTGCTCGATGAGGTCGGCCTGGATCAGCTCGTGCCGTGTGCCGAGAGCGGCCAGTGCATCCCCGATGGCCTCCAGCGCACGCTGGTCGCGGTCGACGACGGCGACCGACGCCCCCGCGTTCGCATACGCGAGCGCGCAGGCTCCCCCGATTCCGCCGGCACCCGCGACCAGGACCCGCGAGCCGTCGAGTCCGAGCCAGTCGGCCCCCGTGCTCAGGGCGGTGTCTGTCATGACGTTTCCTCGATTGATTCATTCAATGAAAGTTGTTTTCGTAGATTGAATGTATGCTGATCTCAGCGATTCGTCAAATGGAGGACCTCGATGGCCGGACGCGTGCACCCCTTCACCCCCGAATCGCTCACGGGCGCGCAGCGCGACCTGTACGACGCGATCGCCGGCGGCCCGCGGTCGCAGGGGCCCCAGCACTTCGCCCTCACCCGCCGCGACGGGTCTCTCCGCGGGCCCTTCAACGCGCTGCTTCTCGCACCGCGGCTGGGCGCCGCGCTCCAGGATGTGGGAGCCGCGATCCGCTATCGCGGCGCGCTCAGCGACCGCTCGCGCGAGATCGCGATCCTGCTGGTCGCCGCCCACTGGGACAGTGCCTTCGAGCGCGAGGCGCATGAAGCGGTGGGTGCCGCCGCGGGGCTGACCGATGCCGAGCTCGCCGCCTTGCGCGACGCCGATACGTCCGGCTGTTCTGGTGACGAGGGCCTGGTGGCGCGGGTGACGGCGGCGCTGCTCGACGGCGACCTCGACGACAACCTGTGGGACGAGGCATCCACGGCCCTCGGTGCGGAGGTGGTCTTCGAGCTCACGGTGCTCGTGGGTTACTACGCGACCCTCGCGCTGCAGCTGCGGGTATTCCGGGTGGAGGCCTGACGTTGCACCGGCTCGCATCCGCAGATACGGTTTCACACAATGAAAACTGATGAGCCGGCCGATGCGGCCGAGAAGACGCCCAGCCGCTACCGGATCGAGGCGCTCGCCAAGGGCCTGGATGTCCTGAGGCTCTTCGACGAGTCGGTGACCTCGCTGAAACTGCGCGAGATCAGCGACCGCACCGGCATCCCGATGCCGACCGCCTTCCGCGTCGTCGCAACACTCGAAGAGGGCGGATATCTCGAGCGACTTCCGGATGGCAGCATCCGTCCCGGTGTCGCCGTCCTGCTGCTGGGCTCGGCCGCACTTCGCGGATCGAGCCTCGTGCAGCTGAGCGAGCAGCCCCTGCGGCACCTCGCCGAGCAGTCGGGCGAGACGGTCAACCTCGGCGTGCTGGTCGGAGACCAGGTGCTGTACCTCGCGCGGCTGCGCAACTCCGATCTCGTGACCGCGAACATCCAGGTCGGCTCGACGCTCCCCGCTGCGTACACCTCGATGGGCAAGCTGCTGCTCGCCTACCTCAGTGACGCGGAGCTGAAGGCGGCGCTCGCGAACCACGATTTCTCGAGGGATGCCGGCCCCAACGCCGCGGGGTCGCTCGACGTACTGCGCGAGCGCCTCGCCGCCATCCGCGAGCAGGGCTACTCGCTGCAGGACCAGGAGGTCGCCGCCGGTCTGCGGTCGGTCTCGGTGCCGGTTTTCGGGCGGAATGCCGCGAAGCCGGCCGCCGCCATCAACATCGCCGTGTCGACGCAGCGCCACGATCTCGCCTCCCTCCGGGGGCCGATTCTGCAGCGGCTGCGCGCGACGGCCGAGGACATCTCGCGGCTGCTGCGCGCGACCTGACACAACCCGAGGTCGGTGCGCGGCATCCCGGTGTCGCGGACCTGACCCGCTCGCTGGGCGGGTCTCAGCGCGCCGCGATCGCATCCTGAAGGAGCCTCAGAGTCTGCTCCGCGGCGGGATGGCCGACCTCGTTGAGATACCCGTGCATGGCACCCCGCGCCCGTACGACGTGCAGATCGACGCTGGCTGTGGCGAGCTCGCCGGCGAAGGCCTCCCCCGACGCACGTAGGCTGTCGAGCTCGGCGTTCACCATGAGCACCGGAGGAAGCCCCGCGAGATGGTGACCTCCCGCGAAGGCGTACCCGTCCGGGTCGCCCGCGGGATCGGGCAGGTAGTTGCGATTGATGGCGTCACGGGCCTCCGACGTGAAGATGCGGGCGGGAGGGACGGTCTGAAGCAGGCGCGCCAGCTCTTCATTGGGCTCCAGGATGCCGTCATGCAGCGAGGGGTAGACCAGCGCCAGCAGGCTCGGGATGGCCGCCTCCCGGTCGCGCAGTCGCATCGCCGCCCCCGCCGAGAGGTTGGCGCCGGCACTCGCGCCACCCAGGGCCACTCGATCGGGGTCGGCGCCATACGTGCCGGCGTTCTGCACCGCCCAGTCGAAGGCGGCCACGGTCTGCAGGCCGGCGACCGGGAAGCGAGCCCGCGGACCGGCTGCTTCGGCTTCAGCCCGCAGCTGCTCGGGGGACGGGAAGGCGGCATCGGGGTCGGGCGGTGCGAGTGCGGCCAGCCCATCGAGCGGTGCCAGCGTGTAATCCACCGAGACCACCGTGATGCCGGCTTCGCTCAGCCTCCGGCCGACCTGATCGGCCTCGGGCATCTCGAGGGTGCCGAACATGAACGCTCCACCATGGAGCCACACCAGGGCGGCTCCGCCGGGCTCCGAAGCCGGGTAGACGCGCACCCGGAAGTCGTAGCCCCCGGCCTCGAGCGCGATTTCGTGCGTATCGGTCATGGTGATCCTCTGGGTCAGCGCGCCGTGTGGCGCGAGATGAAGTCGATAGCCCGGTCGAAGAGCGGGCGGGTGTCCGCGCAGCCCTGCCAGAAGTGCCTGCCACCCTGGACGGGGTGGAAGTCCACCTCGGCGCCGGCACCGCGAAGCGCCTCTGCGAGGGCGACGCTCTGCGAGAAGGGCACGTGCTCGTCGGCTGTGCCGTGCGCGATGTGGAAGGGCGGGGCGCCCGCCCGCACACTATGCACGGGGCTCGCCAGACGGGCGGCTTCGGGATGCTGAGCCGCAGGACCGCCGATCCACCGGGCTTCGCGCGTGTCGGCGGGGGCTTCGCCGAGGTCGTGGTCAGCCATCGTGAAGAGGTCGGCCGGGCCGAACCAGTCGACGACCGCGCGCACATCGTCGCGCCGGAACGCGGTCAGCGCCGCAAGGGTCGCACCGGCCGAGACTCCCCACAGCGCGATGCGCGAAGCATCCACTCCGTATTCCGGCGCGTGTTCGCGAAGCCAGGCGATTGCCGCGTCCACGTCATCGAGCTGAGCGGGAAAGCGCGCCTCGCCGCTCAGGCGGTACTCGCACGAGGCGATGGCGAACCCGGCGGCCACGATGCGCTCGAACGACTCCGTGTCGCTGATGCCAGGCGTGAACACCTTGCGGCTTCCGCGCAGCCACCCCCCGCCGTGCAGGAACACGACGAGGGGGGCGGCTGCGTTGCCGAAAGATGCGGCGTCCGGGGTCCGCAGGTCCAGCGACAGCGGCCGGAATCCCGCGGGCTGAGCGAAGTCGATCTCGAGGATCGAAGTCATCACGACCTCAGTCGCGGAACTGGAACTCGGGCATGAACTGCGTCCAGTACTTCTCGCCCGCGGCGCGCATGGTCGGGTAGTCGGGAACGTAGACCCCCCGCGGCTCGGTGAGATCGGTCTGCTGCCCCATCGCGTGGAAGAAGCGCTCGAAGCCGGCCGTGCCGACGCCGAACACCTTGGTGGTGTTGTGGATCTGGAACGCGTGCACGACGTTCGCCGGGATGAACGCGAAGTCGCCCGTCGTCAGCGTGGTCTTGGTGTGGTAATCGGCCTCGTCATCCATCCAGATGCTGATCTCGCCGTCGACGACGTAGAAGATCTCGTGCGTCTTGAAGTGCTTGTGCGCGGGGATGCGGTCGCCCTTGGGTCCGACCATCGTGAACGCGCCGTACTGGTCGTCGGTCTCGTCGGCCGAGAGCAGGATCGAGAAGAGCTGGTCGAAGACGAGGGACTTCTCCCCCTCGCCGTTGCCGAGGACGAACGGCTTCGGGGCCGCCGGGAGGATGCCCGCGAAGGGCACCTTGTCCGGGTCGTCTGCGGGGAAAGTGGTCATGCTTTACCTCCTTGTGAAAGCAGTGGGTGCCGTTAGGCGGAGAACTCGGCGGACGGTGCCCGCGAATCGCTCTTAGTGCCTCAAGTCTCACCAGGATCCGCGGGGCAAGGAAGTTCGACATCCCTACCCGGCGTTAGCCTCGGACTAAGATCCGAGCATGGATGTGCCGATTCACGTCATCCGCTATTTCTGCGTGCTCGCCGAGGAGCTCCACTTCGGTCGCGCCGCTGAGCGGCTGAGCATCACCCCGCCATCGCTGAGCCAGCAGATCAGCCGCCTGGAGCAGCAGCTCGACGTCAAGCTCTTCGATCGGAGTCCGCGCAAGGTCGAACTGACCCGCCACGGCCGCGAGCTGCTGCCCTTGGCGCGGCGCGTGCAGGACGATCATGACCAGCTGCTCGCCTGGGGCCGTTCACTCCAGCGCGAGCAGAAGACGCCTCTGCTGCGGGTGGGGGTCGTCGCGGCGGGAGCGGGCGCGCTCACGACGGCCGCCATCGCCTCGACGATGCAGGCCATTCCGCAGGCGCGCATCGAGATGCGCCGGCTCGGCTTCTTCGACGTCGCCTCCGAACTCGAGTCCGGCAACGTCGACGTCGTCTTCGCGCCCTCGCCCATGCGACTCCCCCCGCGCATCAGGGTCGAGCCGCTCTGGGTCGAGCCGCGGGTGCTCGTCGTGCCGGCCGGTCATCCGCTCGCCGATCGCGAGTCGGTCGCGATCGCAGAGACGAACGACGAGGTCTTCGTGTCCGTCGCCGGCGGCACACCGGAGGTGGTCGACTGGTGGATCGTCGACCCGCGCCCGGATGGCTCGCGGGTCAAGCGCGGCCCCACCGCCGACAGCGTCGATGGGCTGTTCGAGCTCGTCGCCGCCGGTGCGGGCGTGAACATCGCCGGTCAGTCGGCGTCGCGCCAGTACCGGCGCGACGAACTGGGGTTCATTCCGATCACCGACATCGATCCCGCCATGATCGTGCTCTGCAGCCTCAGCGACTCGCCCAACCCGATGGTCGCCACCTTCCGCGAGACCGCGCAAGCCCTGTCTCCGCTGGTCGATGCCACGCTCCACTGACCGACGTCTCTACGCCGCCGGCGCGGCCGCCTTCAGCGCCTGCCAGGCCTCGCGACGTCGGGCCTGCTCGTCGGGATCGGGCACCGGCGAGGCCGCCATCAGCACTCGCGTGTAGTGCTGCTGAGGGTTGCGCATCACTTCGGCGGTGATCCCCTCCTCCACGAGCCGGCCACGATTGAGGACGATGACGCGCTGGGCGAGGAACTCGACGACCGCCATGTCGTGGGCGATGAAGAGGTAGCCGAGGTCCTTCCCGGCGCGGAGGTCCGAGAGCAGATTCAGCACCTGGGCCTGCGTCGAGAGGTCGAGCGCGCTGACCGCCTCGTCGCAGACCACGAGCCGCGGATCCGTCACGAGGGCGCGCGCGATCGCGATGCGCTGACGCTGGCCCCCGGAGAACTGCCGAGGGTATCGCGCTTCGGACCCCGGGGCGAGCCCGACGGCATCCAGCACCTCTTTGACGCGCCGATCGCGCTCCGGGCGCGCAACCCCCGCGACGCGCATCGGCTCGGTGATCGCGTCGCCGATGGGCCGGCGAGGATTGAGCGACGAGAACGGGTCTTGGAAGACCGCTCGCAGATCGCCCTGCAGAGCGCGCCGGCGGGAGGCGCTGAGACGCGTGATGTCACGACCCTCGAAGAGGATCTGGCCGCTGGTGACCGGCTGCAACCCGAGGATGGCGCGGCCGATCGTGGTTTTGCCCGAACCGGACTCCCCGACGAGCCCCAGGGTCTCGCCCCGACCGATCGAGAACGACACGTCGTCGACGGCGGGCGCGCCATTCTTGTTGAAGCGGACGACGAGATTGCGAACCTCGAGGAGAGGCGCGGAATCGGTGCGCTCCGCTGCGGACGGCACAGTACTCGCGGTGCTCACAGGTCTCCTCCTCCGATCGCGACGGGCTGTCGCCACTCTTCCTGACGTCCGCGCACCTCGTCGCGCCTGATGCAGCGGACGCCACCCTCGCCCTCCGCACGCTCCATGAGCGGGATGCCCGTCATGCACTCGTCGCGCGCGAACCGGCAGCGCTGGGCGAACCGGCATCCCGTCGTCCACGAGCCGGGCAGCGGCACCTGGCCGGGAATCGACGCCAGGCGCGTCGTGCCCGCGAAGTCGAGGATCGCGTGCGGGTCTGCGGCGAGCAGGGCCATCGTGTACGGGTGCTCGGGACGGACCAGCACGTCGCGCACGGTTCCGGTCTCGACGATCTGGCCCGCGTACATGACCGAGACGTCGTCGCAGATGTCCGCGACGACCCCCAGATCGTGCGTGACCAGGATGATCGACATGCCTCGGGACGCCACCAGCTCGCGCAGCAGCGCCAGGATCTCAGCCTGGATGGTGACGTCGAGCGCGGTCGTGGGCTCGTCCGCGACGAGCAGGCGGGGCGAGCCGGCCAGGGCCAGGGCGATCGCCACACGCTGGGCCATCCCGCCCGAGATCTGGTGGGGGTAGCTCCCGAGCACACGCGGCACATCGACGATGCCGACGTCCTCGAGCAGCTGAGCCGCGATGCCCTTGGCGGTGCGGGAGCCGACCCCGCGCAGGCGCTTGATGGCGCCGCCGAGCTGCCACCMGACCGTGAACATCGGATCGAGCGCACGGCTGGGCTCCTGGGAGATGAACGCGATGTCGTGGCCGCGCACCTTTGCGAGGGTCTTCTCGTCGGCCTGAGCGAGGTCGGTGGCGCCCCATTGGATGCGTCCCGAGCGCACAGAGAGACCCGGCGACAGGAGGCCGAGGATCGCGTAGGAGGTCACGCTCTTGCCGCAGCCGGACTCGCCGACGAGCCCCATGACCCGGCCCGGCCTGACGTGCAGCGAGACTCCGGTGACGAGCGCGGGGCCTCCCTCGACGCCGAGAACGAGGTTCTCGATGATGAGCTCGCCGTCCGCCGCGGCTCCCGCCGGGGTGTGGGTGGTCAGGTCGGGGGCGCTCGTCTCGATGTTCTGGGCGGGCAGCGTGGCGACGGCCTCCGGAAGGGTCGGCTCCACAGGAAACAGCACGGTGGCTTCCGCGGGACCGTCGGATGCCGCAACCGGCGCGGGCGCGAGGGCGACGACATACTCGGCATCCGGAGCCGTCGTCTTCTTCTTCCGTCGGCGGATCGCGATGAGCGGTGGCGGAGTGGCGGCGCCGCCGGAGATCACGTCGGCGAGCGCGTTGGCGGCGATGATCGTGAGCGCGAGGACGACGCCGGTCGGCACCATCATCCACGGCTGCTGGAAGATGAAGCGCGAAGCGCTCTGGATCATGCCACCCCAGGTGGGCTCGGGCGGCTGCGGGCCGAGGCCGATGAAGGCGAGACCGGCCTGCATCATGATGCCGACGCCGAAGAAGAGCACGAACTGCACGATCACCGTGGTCGACATGTTGGGGAGGACATGGCGGAAGCTCGAGGCGGTCGGACGGACCCCGTCGATCGCGGCCGCCTCGACGAACAGCTGCTTCTGCAGGTTCTTCGCCTGACCGAACAGCACCCGGTACAGGGCGCCGAAGAGCAGCACGCCGAACAGAGCCATGACCAGGGGCATGTTGGTTCCGACGGCGGCGATGAAGGCGAGGATGATCACGGTGCCCGGGAGCGACATCACGATCTCGCTGATGCGGTTCATCGTGCCCTCGGCGCGACGGCTGCGCACGGCCCACAGCGTGACCGGAACGGTGATCGCGACGGCGACGATGGGCGGGATCAAGCCGATCGCCATGGTGGAGGCGGCAGCGGTCACAATGCGCGAGAGCAGGTCGCGGCCGAGCTCATCCGTTCCGAGGATGTGCGCCGCCGACGGCCCCTGCAGCACCGCCGAGAGGTCCTGCTCGAGGGGCCCGTAGCGCAGCCACAGCGGCGAGGTGAGCGAGGCGAGCGTGAGGCCGATGAGCCAGACGAGTGACAGCACGGCGGTCGGGGAGCGGAAGAGCCGATTCGCGCGCTTGCGGTCCGCGCGGCGGATCGTGAGGATCGCTGTCGTCGAGACGGTCATGATGTGCGCAGTTTCGGGTCGAGGGTGCGGTTGAGCGTCTCGAGCACGACGTTCACGACCACGACGACGAGCGTCGCGATCAGGACGAGGGCCTGGACGAAGGGCAGGTCAGCCGATCCGACAGCCGACTGCATCGCCTGGCCGATGCCGGGGAGCGCGAAGAGCACCTCGATCACCGCCGAGCCGCCGAAGAGGACGATGAACTGCACGGCGATGGTGGCGAGGATCGGGAGGCTGGCGCCGCGGAGCGCGTGCACGTAGATGATCCGCCACGTCGGAGTGCCGACGGCGCGGAGGCTGCGCATGTGCTCCTGAGCCAGGGCTTCCGACATCGACGCGCGGGTCTGCCGGGCGATGAAGCCCGCCGAGGTGAGCGCGATCGTGAGGACGGGGAGGACCAGCGATTTGAACCACTTGTCGGGGCTCACTTCGAAGGGCACGAACCCGGTGGCGGGCAGCAGTCGCAGCTGCACGGCGAAGACATAGACGAGCAGGATGCCGACCCAGAAGGCGGGTAGGGAGAGCAGGATGCCCGTCAGCACCGTGATGAAGCGGTCGACGGAACCACGACGGACGGCCGCGACCACTCCGAGCGAGATGCCGATGATGGCACTCACCATCGTGCCGCCCACCGCGAGGGCCGCGGTCACGGGCAGTCGCTTGGCGATGTCGGGCCCGATCGGACGCCCGTCGATCAGCGATACGCCGAGGTTGCCCTGCAGCACCTGCGCCACCCAGGCGAAGTACTGCTGGAGCCAGGGGTCGTACCAGCCGATCGACTCGTTGTAGGCCGCGACCTGCTCCGGCGTTGCGGACTGCCCGAGGGCGACGCCGCCGGGCGTCGAGCCGGAGAGGTGAACGAGCACGAAGGCGATCCACGACGCGACGAGCAGCGTCAAGATCGCCCAGGCGACTCGCTTCAAGACGAAGATGAGCATCATCACTCCCTTGCGAAGCCGGTGCCGGCGACCGCAGCCGCCGGCACCGGCATCAGGTTAGGACGCGGGCTGGAGCGACGCGAGGAGCGGGAACGCCTCGGCGCCGGGGAAGGTCGGCTCGGCGAGCTTGGCCGTGTCGTACGCCCAGGGCGCCAGCTGCTCGAAGAGCGGGATCAGCCACMCGGAGTCCACGATCGCGCGGTTCAGGTCCTTGAGGGCTGCGGCCTCCGCGTCGGCGTCGCCCGCACCCTGAGCGGCGCCCACGGCGCCGGCTGCGGCCTGGATCTCGTCGTTCGTCGCACCGTGGAAGTTGGCGAATCCGAAGAGCGCGCCGTAGACCGGGCCGAGCGGGTTGGTCCACTGGAACGGGATCGGTCCGCCGAGCGGCTCGGTCTGGACGGTCTTGAAGATCTCTTCCGTGGATGCCGCGTTCTTCAGGTTCATCTTCACGCCGATGGCCTCCCAGTAGGGCTGGAGCGCCTCCAGGTCGCGCTGGCTTCCCTGGCTGATCGTGAAGTCGAACTCGAAGCCGTCGGGGTAGCCGGCCTGCGCCAGCAGCTTCTTGGCGGCATCCGGGTCATACGCGTACTGCTCGTCGAGCTCCGGAAGGTAGCCCGGGTTGTCGGCGGGCAGCGCGTTCGCCGTCGGGACCTCACCCGGGTGGATAGCCTTGACGAAGGCGTCGCGGTCGATCGCGGTGGAGAGCGCCTGGTAGACCAGCGGCTCCGCCCACTGGGGGCCGAGGGCGCCCACCTTGTCGAAGGCGATGATGTTCTGGATGGTCCCGCCGTTGGCGACGAGGCCGACTCCGGCCGACTCGACCTGATCCTGCGTCTCCGCCGCGAGGAGGGCGAGGTCGACTTCGCCTGAGATCGCGGCGTTCGCGCGTGCCTGCGGGTCGAGGATCGGCTTGAACTCGTAGGAGTCGAACGGGTACGCATCGGCGTCCGCGTCATCCTCCTTCTTGACGAGCAGATAGGAGTTGCCCTTCACCGTGGCGTCGGCATCCACCGTCAGGGGGCCGGATCCATCGGGAGTGGCATCGAGGCTGGACCGATCGGCGACGCCGGCAGGGCCGACGATCATGCCGGTCGGCGAAACGAGATTCGACTCGAAGCCGGGCTTGGGAGCTGCGAACGTGAGGGTGACGGTGTCGTCGTCGACGACCGCGACATCCTTGATCTCGTTCTGACCACCCGTCGCGAACGAGGAGTAGCCGCTCAGGTCGGGGTTGCCCCGGGCATCGAGGTTCTCCTTCACGAGCTCGGCGCTGAGCGCGGTGCCGTCACTGAATGTCGCGCTCGTGTCGAGGTCCAGCGTGAGCTGCGTCTTGTCCTCGCTGTACTCGAAGTTCGTGACGAGCTGCGGGACGATCTTGCCGTCCTGGTCGAGCACGAACAGCGAGTCGTAGATGCCCTCGAAGAACATCCGCTGGCCGCTGCCATAGCGGATCGGGTCGTAGCCGAACGCGGCCTGGTCGGAATCGGTGGCGATGATGAGCTTCGCCGTGTCGGCCGCGCCGCCGCTCGCGCTGTCACCGCCACCCCCGCCCGAGCATGAGGTGAGGGCGAGCGCTGCGACCGCGACGGCGGCGATCACGCCGCCTGCTCGCGCTGTGATGATTCGGGACATCTGATCTCCTGTGATCGGTTGCTGCTGAGGACTTCGGTGTCAGGGGAGGGCCGCTGCAAGACCGGCTTCCCTCGACCAGAGTGACCGCGCCATGCACATTTGGCCATTCGGATTCGCAAGCCATGCCGTTAGCGGATGCCTAACATGCGTCTTTGGTTGCTTCTCTCTAGTGAAACATGCTTTCATTGAATGAACAACCGGTGATCGAGGAGAAGAGCTCCCTGACCCGTGCCGCGAGGAGGCGAAATGGTCGACGATCGCACGGTGATCGCAGAGGAATCGACGGTGCGGATCGGACCTCCCGCGTTCTCGGCTCCCGGGACGGCAGAGCGACAGCATCCGATCGGCGCGGTCATTCACCCGTCGTTGACGTACTCCACGCCGGATGGGTATCGGCCGCTGCACATGGATGTCTATGTGCCCGCGGGACTACAGACGCCTGCCGCCTGCGTCGTCTGGATCCACGGGGGCGCATGGCTGTTCGGCAGTCGCCAGACACCTCCCGACTACTGGCCCGACGGCGCACTCTTCCAGACGGCGATCGATGCCGGACTGGCCGTGGCGTCCATCGACTACCGGCACTCGCGCGAGGCCTCGTTTCCCGCCCAGCTCCACGACGCGAAGGCAGCGGTGCGCTACCTGCGCCGGTTCGCCGATGACCTCGGCATCGACGGGAGCCGCATCGGCGCGTGGGGAGAATCCGCAGGCGGACACCTCGCCGCGCTGCTCGGCCTCGTGGACGACCCCGCACTCGAGGGCACGGACGGCGTACTCGGCGAGAGCAGCGCCGTCGCCGCGGTCGTCGACTTCTACGGCGTCTCCGACGTCGACACACTCCCGCCGTTCCTCGACACTCTGCCGCCGGAGTGGGTGGCGCAGATCCTCGCCCAGGGTCCGGCATCCGAAGCCGATCCCACGAGTGTGATCCTGGCCCGGACGCCGCTGGACCCCGCGAATGCGCGGCGGCTGCTCTCGCCCGTCCATCACGCCCGCGCCGGCGGCCCGCCGTTCCTGCTCGTGCACGGGGACGCCGACGGCGTCGTTCCGCTCTCGCAGAGCGATCAGCTCCTCGAGGTGCTCGAGGCCGCCGGTGTGCCCGCGGAGCTGCTGATCGTCGAAGGCGGCGATCACGTCTTCCTGGGCGCCGACCCGCTTCCTCCCATCAGACGGGCCGTCGAATTCCTCAGCGCCCGACTCGCAGCCCCGAAAGGCACGCCATGACCCTGCCCACCTTCCCCGCCGACTTCCTCTGGGGCGTCGCCACCGCCGGACACCAGAACGAAGGCGACAACATCACGAGCGACACCTGGTTCCTCGAGAATGTGACGCCGACGATCTTCAAGGACCGCTCCGGCAAGGCGGCGAACGGCTGGGAGCTGTGGGAGTCCGACCTCGCCCTCGTCGCCGGCATGGGCTTGAACGCGTACCGCTTCTCGGTCGAGTGGGCCCGCATCGAGCCCGTCGAGGGCGAGTTCTCGGACGAGGCGCTCGCGCACTACGAGGCGATGGTGGACGGATGCCTCGCCCGCGGCCTCGCCCCGATCGTGACGTTCAACCACTTCACGTCGCCGCACTGGTTCGCGAAGCGTGGTGCGTGGCTCGATGCCGAGGCATCCGCTCTGTTCGCGCGGTACTGCGGCGTCGTGATGGACCGGTTCGGCGATCGCATCCAGCTCGCGGTCACCTTCAACGAGCCCGACCTGCCCGAGATGCTGACGTGGGCGCACCTGCCGGAGTTCATCGTCGAGCTCGAGCGCGCGACCCTCGAGGCCGCATCGCGCGAGGCCGGCGTGGAGCGCTACCGCGCCGGGAACGTCATGCTGCGCGAGGACTTCGCCGCGATGCGTGCGGGCATGACCGCCGCCCACCGGGCGGCCAAGGCCGCGATCAAGGCACGACGGTCCGACCTGCCGGTCGGACTCTCGCTCGCGATCGTCGACGACGTGGCCGCCCCCGGCGGTGAAGACCTGCGCGATCGCAAGCGCGCCGAGGTCTACGAGCACTGGCTCGTGCTTGCGCGTGAGGATGACTTCATCGGCGTTCAGAACTACGAGCGCATCATCTATGGGGCCGACGGCATGGTCGCAGCTCCCGAGGGTGCCGAGGTCAACGGGATGGGGACTGCGGTCGAGCCCGACTCGCTCCGCGGTGCCGTGGAATACGTGTACTCGGTTGCACAGGTGCCCGTGCTGGTCAGCGAGCACGGCATCGGGACCGAGGATGACAGCATCCGTTCCGCTTTCATCGAGCCTTCGCTCGTTGGCCTCGCGCAGGCGATCGCCGACGGCGTGCCGGTGCTCGGCTACTGCCACTGGACGCTCATGGACAACTTCGAGTGGATCTTCGGCTACGGCCCGAAGCTCGGGCTGCACAGCGTCGACCGCGAGACGTTCGAGCGGACCGCTAAGCCGAGCGCGAGCGTCTACGCCGGCCTGGTGCGCGAGGCGCGGGGGCTCTGACTCGGTGGCTTCGAGGTCGGCAGACCTCGAAGACACCGTCGCGCCTAGTCCGCGTGGTCGTCATCGGTCAATGCATCGAAGGGTGACTCGACGTCGCCGCGCCAGGCTTCCACACCCTCGCGGATGGCAAGTCCGGCGACGACCAGGGCGGCAACGGAGTCTGCCCACCACCAGCCCAGCAGGCTGTTGAGGATCAGCCCCAGGAAGACGGTTCCGGACAGATAGACGCAGAGGACCAGCTGCTTCGCGTCCGCCAGCACACTCTTGGATCCGAGCTCGCGGCCTGTCCTGGTCTCGTACCAGGCGAGCAGCGGCATCACGAGCAGGCTGAGGGCGGTGATCCCGATACCGAGGGGGCTGTGATCTGGCCCTTCCCGCGAGACGAGGCTGATGATCGCGTCGACGCTCACATAGGCGGCCAGGGCGAAGAACGCAACCGCGATCGCTCGGAGCGTGACCCTCTCCCACCGCGCCGGATCTTTGCGCGTGAACTGCCACGCCACCGCGACGGCGGAGAGGACTTCAACCACGGAGTCCAGGCCGAACCCGATCAGCGCTGTGGAGGACGCGAGCGCGCCCGCGGTGATGGCGATGATCGCTTCGAACACGTTGTAGCTGATCGTGAAGGCGACGATGAATCGGACGCGTCGATGCAGTCGCCCGCGCCGCTCCGGCGACAGTGCGGTCATCGCACGACCTCAGAGCGGCCGGGGAACATACGGCGACCATACAGTCACCGCTCGACAAGGCGGCTCGACAAGGCGGTGCGACAGGACAGCCGCATCGCGTCACGTGCGCCCTACGAGGAGGTCGGTGAGGCGGATCTTGGACTTTGTGATGGGTCGCCATCGACCGGAGGCGTCGTTCCACAGCGGCGCTTGGACTTCGGGGACGCCGTGGTTCATCCGGATCTTCCAGCCGTGCCAGTCGATGAAGCGATGGTGATACCAGCAGAGCGGCACCCCGTTATCGGTATGCGTCGGGCCGCCGTTGTGGTGTTCGACGACATGATGGATCTCACACCAGGCGGCGGGGACATTGCAGCCGGGGATGATGCAGCCGCCGTCGCGGAGCGCGATGGCGCGGCGTTGATGCCGGTTGAAGACGCGCTCCTCTGTGCCGATCCGCAGGATCCGGCCCGTACTGCTCAGCAGGATCCTCTGCACGATCCCGGCGCACCCCGCCCGGTGCGCGGCGCCGATCGGCAGCGGCTCCTCGCAACCCTCGGCGTGCGCCCAGCCTTTCCCTTCGAGCACATCTGACTCGCGGGCCGAGATGACCAGCACCGGTGCCGCCCCACCGATCGTCGGCAGCGTGCCGGAAGCCGCCGCGGCGAACAACGCGGTGGCGAGCGCGTCATGGCGGCGCTGCGGAGGAGTCCGGTCGTCGAGCGGAATCCTCTCATCGTCGTCGCGGTCGGCCTCGGAGTCGCGGTCACCATCGCCTTCAGGGTCGCACTCGGGGCGGAATCGCACGCCTCCGGTGTCGTCGCGGCCGCGAGGGGAGTCGACGGCGTCGATGATCCGCTGCAGTTGGCCGGCGACTTCGGGGAGCAGGTTTCCGTGGCACGGCACCACTCCACGCCGCGGCGTGCCGAGGGTGAAGCCGCGACCGTGCAGCGCCTCACGCTCCCGGGGCTCGCTGCCATCCGGGTCGAGCACCGTCGCCCACACCATGGCCTGCACCCGCAGCAGGTCCGCGCACGCCGGGGGCGCGGCATCCACCCCTTCCCCGCGCGCCGACGCTGCCAGCCCGCCCTCAGCGAGCAGCACGACCTCTCGGCCCACGCGCCGTTCGATCTCGGCCAGCGGTGTGGCCACGGCGAGCAGCCCGTCGACTCCGACATGACCGCGCAGCAGCGCGACGCGCATCGCGGGGAACGGGGCACCCAGGGGCTCTCCGGTGACTAGAGAGGTCTCCTGCCGCACCGATCGGGCTGCGCGCTGCCATCGGGCCGCGGTCTGCGGGCCGGCCAAAGTGGTGCGCTGCACCAGCTCGCTCACGTTGTGGCACCCGAACCGGGACGTGAGCCGCTCGTCGAGAACGGCGGTCTCGGAGCGCTCTGCCACCGCACCCACGGTCTCGATCACGACGCTCTCGAACCTGCGCATGATCCGGCCCGCCAGAGTCAGAGCATCGACCAACTCGGCGTCGTTGCCGAACCGCACCGACCCGCCCCCGAAAAGCTCGTCAACCACCTGGTCGACGTGCTCAGCGAGCGACGCGAGAACGTCGACTGCGGGTGGGTTCATACCCCCATTCTGGTGAGGGCCACCGACATTCGCGCCCCGAAAACCACCAGATCAGGTTATGAATCCGCGCCTGTGGATACGCCAGATTCGAAGGCGGCTGGGGAGGAGAGGATGCCGTGGTCTGCGGCTCTCAGGAGCCAAGCAGATCGCCCCGCGCGGCGCGGGGGTCGCTGCGTTTCGTCTCGCTTCGCTCGCTCAACGACCGAGCGGTCGCGGTCGCGCCTCAGACCATACGAAGCTCGGCCTCGATCGCGTGCGCGGCGGACCGCAGGGCGGGCAGGTAGACCTCCACCACCCGGTCGACCGTGTCGCGCGTCGCACTCGTCGAGACGTTGAGCGCCGCAGCGACCGCGCCGGTGCGGTCCCGCAGGGGCACCGCGATCGAACGGAGTCCAGGCTCGAGCTCGCCGTCCACGAGCGACCAGCCCTGCTCGCGCACCCGCACCAACTCCTCGTGCAGTGCCGACACGTCGGTCACCGTGCGGTCGGTCAGCGGGAGGAGAGGGGATGCCGCGGCCGCGGCATCCGATTCCGCCTCCGGCAAACCGGCCAGCAGCACCCGCCCCATGCTGGTCGCGTAGGCGGGGAAGCGCGTGCCGATCGTGATGCGGACGCTCATGATCCGCCGCGTGGGCACGCGCGCGACGTAGACGATATCGGGGCCGTCGAGCACGGCCGCCGACACGCTCTCGTCGACATCCCGTGACAGCCGTTCGAGGTGCGGCTGCACGATCTCGGGGAGCGAGAGGGCGGAGAGGTAGCTGAAGCCGAGCTCGAGTACCCGCGGGGTCAGCGCGTAGGTGCGGCTCGTGCACTCGCCCGACCCGCGCACGTAGCCGAGCGTCTCGAGGGTCCGGAGGAACCGCCGGGCCGCGGCCCGGGGCATGTCGGCGCGGCGGGCGGCCTCGCTGAGGCTCAGTTCGGCGTGCGCGGCGTCGAACGCACGGATGACCGAGAGCCCCCGCGCGAACGACTGCACGAAGTCGACGGATGCCTCAGCGTCAGTCATGCCGCAACCTGAGGCTTCACCGCTCGAGGACGACGGCGAGGCCCTGGCCGACGCCGATGCAGATCGCGGCGACCGCGACTCCCCCGCCGCGCCGGGCGAGCTCGTGCGCCGCGTGGCCGATGATCCGTCCGCCGGACGCGCCGAGCGGATGTCCGATCGCGATCGCGCCGCCGTGGATGTTGACCCGCTCGGGGTCGAGCTCGGGCCACAGCTGCACGCACGCGAGGCTCTGCGAGGCGAAGGCCTCGTTGAGCTCGACGAGGTCGACGTCCGCCCAGGTGCGCCCGGCGCGCGCGAGCGCACGGTTGGCCGCCTCGACCGGGGCGACTCCGAAGACATCCGGGTCGTTGCCGAAGACCCCGCGGCCGGTGATCCGGGCGAGCGGCTCGGCATCCAGCGCGCCCTCCCGCCCGAGCAGCACGGCCGAGGCGCCGTCGTTGATCGAGGACGCGTTGCCCGCCGTCACGGTGCCGTCCGCGGCGAACAGCGCCTTCAGCCCGCCGAGCTTCTCCAGCGTCGTGTCGGCACGGATGCCTTCGTCCCGCGCGAGCTCAGCACCGGGCACCTGCACGATCTCGGCGTCGTACACGCCGGCTGCCCAGGCCTCGGCGGCGAGGCGATGGCTCCGCAGCGCGAACTCGTCCTGCGCCTCCCTCGAGATGCCGTAGAGCTGCGCGAGCTTCTCGGCGGACTCTCCGTTGGAGATCGTCCAGTCCTTGCGCAGCGCCGGGTTCGTCATCCGCCACCCGATCGAGGTGTTCCAGAGCGTCTGGTTGCCGACGGCGGGCCACGGCTTCGGCGACTTCTCGACGACGAACGGCGCCCGGCTCATCGACTCGACCCCGCCGGCGAGGATGAGGTCGGCGTCGCCGGACTCGATCGCCCGCGACCCCTGGATCACGGCCTCGACCGCCGACCCGCACAGGCGGTTCACCGTGACGCCGGACACGCTCGAGGGGAACCCCGCCAGCAGCGCGCCCATGCGGGCGACGTTGCGGTTGTCTTCCCCGGCCTGGTTGGCGTCGCCGAAGATGACGTCGTCGATGCGCGCAGGGTCGATTCCGGTGCGCTCGACGGCCGCGCGCATCGCGACGGCGGCGAGATCGTCGGGACGGATGCCGGACAACGCGCCGCCGCCGCGCCCGAAGGGGGTGCGCACAGCGTCGTAGATGTAGGTCGCGGTCATGTCAGTGCTCCTCTGGCGTTTCGTCTCGCTTTGCTCGCTCAACGACCGGGGTTGGCGTCATGTCAGTACCCTTCTGCGATGCCGGTCACGGCATCCGTCAATCGGAGTCCGGTGAGCTCGGCGAGTGAGGCGACCGTGTTGTCGCCGAACGCCTCGCGGACCACGAGTCCGTCTGCCGTGACGTCGAAGACGGCATGGTCGGTGTAGACGCGGGTGACGCAGGCGACGCCGGTGAGCGGGTAGGTGCACTCCGCGACGAGCTTGGACGCGCCGTCCTTGGTGAGGAGGTCGGTCATGACGTAGACCGACTTGGCGCCGATCGCGAGGTCCATCGCGCCGCCGACGGCGGGGATCGCACCGGGTGCGCCCGTCGACCAGTTCGCGAGGTCGCCGTTCTCGGACACCTGGAACGCACCCAGCACGCACACGTCGAGGTGCCCGCCGCGCATCATGCCGAACGAGTCGCCGTGGTGGAAGAACGCGGCGCCGGGCAGCTCGGTGACCGCCTGCTTGCCCGCGTTGATGAGATCGGGGTCGACGGCGTCGCGCTCGGGCGCCTGGCCCATCCCCAGCATCCCGTTCTCGGTGTGCAGGACGATCTCGAGGTCGTCGGGCAGGAAGTTCGCCACGAGGGTCGGTGCGCCGATGCCGAGGTTGACGTACGAGCCCTCCGGAATGTCGGCGGCGATGCGCGCGGCGAGCTCGTCGCGGCTGATGCGGGTGGTCATCGGTGCGACTCCTTCTTGGACGGCTGATCGAGCGGGAGACCCTCGAGATCGACCCCGCCGACGAAGGCGCCGTCGTGCAGCCACGGGCGTTCGCCCACCGCGACGACGCGTTCCACGAAGATGCCCGGGGTGACGATCGCCTCCGGATCGAGCTCGCCGAGCGGCACGATCTCATCGACCTGGACGATCGTGGTCGTCGCGGCGGACGCCATGATCGGGCCGAAGTTGCGCGCGGTCTTGCGGTAGACGACGTTGCCCCACCGGTCGGCCCGCAGCCCGCTCACGAGCGCGTAGTCCGCCTTGATCGGGTACTCGAGCACGTAGTCGCGGCCCTCGATCTGGCGGAGCTCCTTGCCCTCGGCCAGGAGCGTGCCCACGCCCGTCGGCGAGAAGAAGCCGCCGATGCCGGCGCCTGCCGCGCGGATCCGCTCGGCGAGATTGCCCTGCGGGACGATCTCGAGCTGGATCTCACCGGCCCGGTAGAGGCCGTCGAACACCCACGAGTCGTGCTGCCGAGGAAACGAGCAGATGATCCGGCGCACACGCTTGCGGGCGAGCAGCGCGGCGAGCCCGACATCGCCGTTKCCCGCGTTGTTGCTGACGATCGTGAGGTCGCCCGCCCCCTGCTCGATGAGGGCGTCGATGAGCTCGACCGGTTGCCCTGCCCGCCCGAACCCGCCGATCATGACGGTGGAGCCGTCGGGGATGCCGGCGACTGCGGCAGCGGCATCCGGAACCGTCTTGTCGATCATGCGCGTCCAATCCGTTCGCTGTGCGAACGTGTGTTCGTCTGTCGATACAGAATAGCGTGAACGCGCGAATTCCCCTAGTCCTTACCTGGTGTCCGAAGTAAGGTGCAGTTATAGGAGAAAGGAATCACCATGGCGACCGCGACGATGACGAGCAAGGGCCAGATCACCGTGCCCAAGGAGGTGCGCGACGACCTCAAGCTGGTGACGGGCTCCAAGGTCATGTTCGTGAAGCTGCGCGGTGGCCAGTACCGCCTGATCGCCCGCACCGGCAGCGTCGACGACTTCATCGGGATGCTCTACGACCCCGACCAGCCCGCGCTCACCATCGAAGAGATCAACGACGCCATCGCTGAAGGCGGCGCAGCCAGTGGAATGCGCGGACTCGAGGACGAGCGCTGATGCCCATAGAAACGATGATCGGCATCGACACGAACGTCGTCCTGCGGGCAGTGCTTCGCGATGACCCACAGCAGTCGGCCATCGCTGCACGCCTGTTCCGCGAACTCACGCCCAGCCGTCGCGGCTTCCTCACGCAGGTCACGCTTGCCGAGACGTATTGGGTCATGGCACGCGCCAAACGCCTGTCGCGCGACACCTGCCTCGCCGTCATCCGGAGCCTGGTCGAGACCGAGGTGCTCGAGTTCGACGACGGCGAGACAGTCGTGCGCGCCCTCACCCTCGCCGAGGAAGGCGCCGACTTCGCCGATGCGCTCATCCAGGGCAACATGGAGCTCTTCGGCGCCGAAGAGACCGTCACTTTCGATCGGGATGCCGCGGAGCGCCTGGGCTGGCGCCTCCTCGCCGACGACTGAGGGGAGCCGACGACCGGTCGCCGCGCGCTACGGCTCGAGCGCGAGCGAGGCCGGGATCGGCACGATCCCCTGCCGCAGCACGATGACCTCGCGGGCGTGGTCGTGCAGGCGCACGTCCTCCGCGGTGGTGGGATCCCACCGCG
The DNA here is from genome assembly GCF_054049175.1 of Microbacterium sp. P5_E9. Lineage (NCBI taxonomy): Bacteria > Bacillati > Actinomycetota > Actinomycetes > Micrococcales > Microbacteriaceae > Microbacterium > Microbacterium sp. P5_E9. Next base: position 144,724 of record NZ_JBFUMV010000003.1, read on the forward strand.
GCACCGGCTGCGCGACCCCGTCGTCGCCCGGCACGACGAAAACGCTCATGCACTGGGTCGTGAGGGTCAGCTCGTGCGGAGCCCGAGGGTCGGCGGTCGAGACGCGGATGCTGAGGTGCATGCTGTGCGGGCTGGTGTAGATGAGCCGGGCCTCGACCTCGGCGAGGTCGCCGATCCGCACCGGCGCGAAGAAGTGGATGCCGCCGGAATAGACCGCGACCGCCTCGCTCTCGCGGTCGCCGTCCCGCGCCCAGGAGGCCGCGCAAGCGTAGGCGGCCTCATCGATCCACCGCATCACGGTGCCGCCGTGCGCCTTGCCGCCCCAGTTGACGACGCCCGGCGGCACCAGGAAGCGCAGCGTCACACGCGGGCCCCGGCCGGCGTCGGTGTACTCCTCGTCGAGCATGAGCCGCTTGATCTCGGCCCGCGCGGCCATGCGATCCTTCGCCGCGCTCTCGAGCTTGTGATCGGAGCGGGATGCCGGCTCCCAGACCGGCACCTCGGTCGCACGTCCGTCGGCATCCTTCGCGACGAACACGAGGACGCAGGTCGTCGCAGGGCGGTACGACCGGGTGCTGACCTCCGCCGCCGAGACCGTGACCACCACGTGCATGCTGGTGCGGCCGGTGAGGACGATCCGTGCCTGGACCTCGACCAGGCTGCCCGGCCGGATCGGGCGGCGGTGCGTGACGTTGCCTACGTAGGCAGTCACGCAGTACGCGCCCGACCAGCCGACGGCGCACGCGTAGCCGGCCTTGTCGATCCACTCCATGACGCTGCCGGCGGCGATGGACCGTCCTCCGGCAGCCGTGTCGGCGGGCGTCGTCATGAAACGCAGCGTGATCCGGTCGTCGCGACCGGCCGTGCGAAGGGGTGTCGGCGTGCTCACGGCGCCAGCCTAGGGGCGCGGCATCCGCTCGTCAGTGCTCGCCCGCGAATACTTCGTTCGCAATCCGGAAGGCGGTGTTCGCGGCGGGGACGCCGGAGTAGATCGCGGACTGCAGGATCACCTCGCGGATCTCGTCCACGGTCAGCCCATTGCGGAGGGCCGCGCGCAGGTGCATCGCGAGCTCTTCGTGGTGGCCGTGCGCGATGAGCGACGAGAGCACCGCGACAGATCGCGACCGCCGGTCGAGGCCCGGCCGCGACCAGACATCGCCCCACGCCACGCGCGTGATGAAGTCCTGGAAGTCGGCGGTGAGCTCGGTCGTGTTTGCGACCGCCCGGTCGACATGCGCGTCCGACAGCACGGCACGGCGCACCGCCATGCCCTGGTCGTAGCGCGCCTCGTCGGTCAGCCCTTCACCCTCAGGTCTGGTCATGTACCGCTCCTTCCACGTCGTAGCCCGCCGCTTCGGCGATGCCGTCGAAGAACTCCCGCAGCACCGCGGCGGTGCCCTCGGCGTCGTCGGCGGGCGGCAGGTGTGCGGCATCCGCGAGACCGATCGGCCGCCCGTGCTGCACGTCCTCGGCGATGCGCCGCAGGTCCGCTTCGGTCGTCACCTCGTCGTGAGCGCCCCAGACCGCGAGCACCGGCACGGCGATGTCGCCGAGGAGGTGCCGCACGTCGTAGGCGGCGAGCGCCTCGCAGCAGAGGGCGTAGCTCTCGTCGTCGGTGTCGCGGAGAGCGTGCAGCAGCCGGCCGGAGATGTCGGGATTGCGCTCGATCGAACCCGGCGCGAACCAGCGCTGGGCCGAGCCGATGACGAGCGACGCGGTGCCCTGCACCCGCACCTGGGCCGCCCGCTGGTGCCAGCCGTCCGGCTCGCCGATCTTCGCGGCGGAGGCGATGATCGCGGCGGAGCTCACGAGTCCGGGATGCCGGAGCAGCAGTTCGAGCCCCACGGCGCCGCCGAGCGAGACGCCCGCGTACCGCACGTCGGTCTCGCCGAGCACGTCGAGCGCCTGGGCGACGGCGTCGGCGATCTCGCCGATCGTGAACGGCGACGTCGCGGCGGGCGCCCGGCCGTGCCCAGGCAGGTCGAGGATCGCCACCCGGTACCCGTCGCCGAGGAGCGGCACGACCTTCTCCCACAGGACGGCCGAGGTGCCGAGCGAGCAGCCGAGCACAAGGAGCGGTGCCCCGGCCGGACCCTGGGGCGCGGTGAGGGCGATCGGTGGAACGGTCACGGAGCCTCTTTCGGTGTGGGCCCACGCCCGGTGGTCTGGTCGACGAGCCGCGCGGCGAGCCCGACGTACTGGGCGGGATCGAGCAGCGCAGCGACGTCGATGGGCGCGGCGCCCGCGCCTTCGAGTGCGGCCGTGACGAGCGCGCCGAGGTCCTCGTCCTGTGCGGCCGCCGCGACCAGCCCGGCCACGGCATCCTTGCCGATCACCGGACCGAGCACGATCGAGAGCCGTTCGGCGACGATGAGCCCGCGGGTGAGCGCGAGGTTGTGTGCCACGGCGGCGTCGTCGACCCGCAGCCCCCGGCCCAGGGCCGCGCCGTGCGCGGCCACGCCGCGGGCGAGGCTCAGCAGCTCGGTGAGCGTCGGCCACTCCGCGTGCCACGCGCCGTCCGGCCGCTCGTCGACCGCGACTGCGGACGCCAGGTGCAGGGTCGCGCCGAGCTGCGGGGCGCGCAGCGCGGCGGAGCGGATGAGGACGGATGCCGCGGGGTTGCGCTTCTGCGGCATCGCCGACGATCCGCCCCCTGAGCCCTCCGCGAGTTCGCCGATCTCGGTGCGCGACAGGGTTGCGACATCCGCGGCGATGACGGCCACGGCGTCGATGACCTGGACGAGCGCGTCGCCGAGTTCGGTGATCGGCCAGCGTGTCGTGTGCCAGGGAGCGTCCGGGGCGGCGAGGCCGAGTTCGTGCGCGAACGCCGCAGGAAGGGCCGCGGCGGCCTCGGCTCCGGCGATCTCGACGAACGATGCGAGCGTGCCGGCCGCGCCGCCGAGCTGCGCCGGGAGCGCCTGGGCCGATGCATCAAGTCGCTCGCTCGCCCGGCGGATGCCGCGCAGCCAGGTCGTCGCGCGCAGCCCGACGGTGGTCGGCACGGCGTGCTGGGTCAGCGTTCGGGCTGCCGCGACGTCGTCGCGATGCGCTGCGGCGAACGACGTCAGGGCGCCTTCGAGGTCGCCCAGGGAGGACAGGATCTGCTCGACAGCCGCGCGGCCGACCAGCATCAGGGCGGAGTCGAGGATGTCCTGGCTCGTCGCCCCTCGGTGCACCCAGAGGCGCGCCTCGGCGGGCACGCGGTCCAGCAGCTGCCCGACGAGCGGGATCACCGGATTGCCTCCGGCGACGGATGCCGCGGCCAGCGCGGCCGGGTCGATCCCATGTCCGTCGGCGAAGGCCTCGTCCACGGCTGCGACGACCGCGGGCGGCGCGACGCCGACGGCTCCGTACGCGCGCACCAGGGCGACCTCGACGGTGACGAGCGCGTCGAGGATCGCGGCATCCGTCACTTCGTCGTCGTACCCGACAGTGATCGGTGACAGCAGTCCCACTCGTGCCTCCAGGGTGTCCGCGTGATCGCTCAGCGGCGTGGGCGGGTCAGAACGTGAGGAAGACGGTCTCTTCGTCGCCCTGCAGCCGGATGTCGTGGTGCAGGTGACCCTCAGCGGTGCGGGTCGCGATGAGCGTAGCGCGCTCGTCCGGCCCGAGGGAGGCGAGGAGCGGGTCGGCGGCGAGGCGGGCTTCGTCCTCGGGCAGGTAGATGCGGGTGTGCAGCTTGTCCGGCAGGCCTCGGGCGAAGACGATCACCGCGAAGAACGGTGCGCCGCCGCCGATCGAGCCGGGATTGCGGGTCCAGAACTCGTAGCGGCCCTCGTCGGTGGTCGCCGCGCGGCCGAAGCCGGTGAAGCTGTGGTCGTCGCGGCGGAACGCGCCGCGCGACCGCGGGACGGTGCCATCGGAGTCGGCGCCGAAGATCTCGATGACGGCATCCGGGATCGGCGCGCCGGCGCCGTCGAAGACCGTGCCGCCGACCACGATCGCACCGGGGCTGTGCGGGAAGGCGACCTCGTGCTTCTTCGCATAGTCGAGGCCGAAAGCGAAGAAGGGTCCGACCGTCTGCCCTGGGCTCGGCAGGTGGGTCTTCTCGGGAACCGTGTTCTCGGCCATCAGTGGTCTCCTTCCTCGGGCTCGAACCAGGTGGCATCCGGGCCGTCGACCACGATGTCCCAGCGGTAGCCCATCGAGAACTCCGGAACCGTGAGGTCGTGGTCGTAGTGCCCGATGAGCCGGTCGCGGTCGGCCTGCCGGCGGATCGTGTTGTAGATCGGGTCCAGGGGAAAGAGCGGGTCGCCCTCGAAGTACATCTGCGTGACGATGCGCTGCGTGAAGCTCGACCCGAACACCGAGAAGTGGATGTGCGCGGGCCGCCACGCGTTCACGTGGTTCTTCCACGGGTACGCCCCGGGCTTGATCGTCGTGAACTTGTATTCGCCGTTGTCGTTCGTGACCACGCGGCCCGCGCCGGTGAAGTTCGGGTCGAGCGGAGCGGGGTGCTGGTCGCGCTGATGGATGTAGCGCCCCGCGGCGTTGGCCTGCCACAGCTCGATCAGCTGGTTCGCCAGCGGCCGCCCCCACGAATCCAGCAGGCGGCCCTGCACCGTCATCCGCTCGCCCTGCGGCTCGCCGGTGTGCTGCAGGGTCAGGTCGGACTCGATCGCGGCGACATCCCGCTGCCCGAACGCCGGAGACCACAGCTCGATCGTCTCGGGGTCGACCAGCTTCGGGTTCTTCGTGGGGTGCCGCAGGATGCTGGAGCGATACGGCGGGAAGTCGTGGAGGGTCGGCGCCACCCGCTCACCGGCCGCCTCACGGGCGTCCGCGGCGGCGTGGCAGTCGATGATCTCCTGAGTGATCTCGGCCTGGGAGAGCTGGTCAGGCGAGGCGAGCAGGCTCTCCGGCGCAGCGGCTGGGGTCATCGGCGTCTCCTTCGAGGTCGATCGCGCACCGGCACGATTGCCAGGGGCCACCTATGGTCCCCCGGGAGCGAGGCCGCCCGCACCGCGATTCCCATCCAATGGGAGTCGTGTCATCCTTGCTCATGGCCAATTCGACCTCCGGCGACTCCGTCACCGACCGGCTCGTGCGCGTGCTCGAGACCTTCACCCCGACGCGGACCGTGCAGACCGCCGCCGAGATCGGGCGCCGCGCGGGGCTGCCCGGCTCGAGCGCGCACCGGATCGTGGGCGAGCTGGTCGACGCCGGGCTGCTCGAGCGCGACGACGACCGCCGCATCCGCATCGGCATGCGGCTGTGGGAGCTGGCCACCCGCTCGTCGCAGGCGCTGCGGCTCCGCCAGGCCGCGATGCCGGCGATGGAGCGGGTGCAGGCACGGGTGCGGGAGCACACGCAGCTGGCGATCCTCGAGCAGGACGAGGCGCTCTTCCTCGAGCGGCTGAGCGGGCCGGGCTCGGGTTCGAACGTCACCCGGATCGCCGGGCGACTGCCGCTGCACGCGTCGTCCTCGGGGCTGGTGCTGCTCGCGTTCGGCGACCGCGACCTGCAGGAGCGCGTCCTCGCGGCGCCGCTCGTGCCACTCACCCGCGAGACGATCACCGACCCGACGGCGCTGCGCCGCAAACTCGCGGAGGTGCGTGCGCTCGGGCACGCCGTCGCCCGGGGCTTCATCGAATCGGTATCGACGGGCGTGGCCGTCCCGGTGCGCGACGAGACCGGCGCGGTCGCCGCCGCGCTGTCGGTCGTCCTGCGGCGAGACGACCCGGTCGAACCCGCCCTGGTCGAACTGCACGCCGGCAAGCGCGAGATCGAGCGGTCTCTCGGCTTCCGCGGGTGAGAGCACTTTCCCGTTCAATGGGATCGCAGGGCGGATCGAGCCGGCTGTGATCGCACACTGGGGTTGCGGCATCCGCTGCCATCCGTCGAAGGAGACGCCTTGACCGCCACCATCCGCACCCGGGTCGCCATCGTCGGCGCCGGCCCAGCCGGCCTGCTGCTCTCGCACCTGCTCGCCCAGTCCGGGATCGCGTCGATCGTGGTCGACCAGCGGTCGCGGGAGCAGATCGAGAGCACGATCCGCGCGGGCATCCTCGAGCAGGGCACCGTAGAACTGCTCGACACGCTCGGCGAGTTCAGTCGTGCGCGCACCGTCGGCACCCGGCACGACGGCATCGAGCTGCGCTTCGCCGGCCACGGTCACCGCATCGACTTTCAGGGTCTGGTGGGACGCAGCGTGTGGCTGTACCCGCAGCACGAAGCCCTGAAGGACCTCATCGCCGCGCGTCTCGCCGGAGGCCAGGACCTGCGCTTCGGTGTGACGGTGGAGCGGGTCGAGGATGCCGAGAGCACCCTGCCCCGCGTCGTGGCCACCGACGCGGACGGCCAGCACTACGTGATCGAGGCCGACTTCGTCGTCGGCGCCGACGGCTCGCGCAGCGTCGTCCGCCCGGCGGTGGCCGGCTCGTCGACGGGCGGCTACTTCCGCGAATACCCGTTCGCGTGGTTCGGCATCCTCACCGAAGCACCCCCGAGCGCTCACGAGCTGATCTACAGCAACTCCCCCGACGGGTTCGCCCTGATCAGCCAGCGCAGCCCCACGGTGCAGCGGATGTACTTCCAGTGCGACCCCGAAGCCGACCCGAATGCGCTGTCGGATGCCGAGATCTGGGACATGCTGCAGGCCCGCGTGCCCGGCACGACGCTCACCGAGGGTCCGATCTTCCAGCGCGACGTCCTCCGCTTCCGCAGCTTCGTGGCACACGAGCTGCGCCGGGGCCGCGTGGCGATCGTCGGGGATGCCGCCCACACCGTCCCGCCGACGGGCGCGAAGGGGATGAACCTCGCGGTCGCCGACGTGATCATCCTCGAGCGGGCATTGCGGGCGCTGCTCCTCGACGGTGACGAGCGGCTGCTCGACGCCTTCCCCGAGAAGGCGCTGCACCGCATCTGGAAGGCGCAGCACTTCTCCTGGTGGATGACGAGCATGCTCCACGTGGCACCGGATGCCTCGGACTTCGACCGCCGCCGCCAGCTCGGCGAGCTGCGCTCGGTCGTGGAATCCGAGGCGGGCCGCACCTATCTGGCCGAGGCCTACACCGGCTGGCCGCTGGAGGTCTGACCGCCCCCGATTGCGCGCACGGGTTCGGCACGGGCCAGACTTGAGCGAGGCTGATACTCGGCTGGAGGAGCTCCCGATGACACTGCACCACGAATCCCTGCGCGATCACGCGTGCCTGATCGTCCACGGCCCCGACAAGGCCGGACTCGTCGCCGCGGTCACCGCCCTGATCACCCGCAATCAGGGGAACATCGTCACCCTGGACCAGTACTCCGACAATCCGCAGGGCGGAGCGTTCTTCCAGCGGGTCGTCTTCAACCGGCCGAACCTGACGGCGGCACTGCCCGAGATCGAGGCAGACCTCGCCACGACCCTGACCCCGTACGGGATGGAGTGGAAGCTCACCGATCAGTCGGTTCCGAAGCGGATGGCGATCCTCGCGTCGACGAGCGACCACTGCCTGCTCGAACTGCTGTGGCGGCACCGCCGTGGCGAACTGCCCGTGACGATCCCGATGGTCATCTCGAACCACACGAACACCGCCGAGGACGTCCGGTCCTTCGGCATCCCGTTCTTCCACGTGCCCTCGCAGGGGCCGGACAAGTCGGCCGCGGAGGCGAAGATCGTCGAGCTGCTCAAGGGCAACGTCGACTTCGTCGTGCTCGCCCGATACATGCAGATCCTGTCGGACACGTTCCTCGAGGACGTGGCGGTGCCGGTGATCAACATCCACCACTCGTTCCTGCCCGCCTTCGTGGGGGCCGCCCCGTATCGCAAGGCGAAGGACCGCGGCGTGAAGCTCATCGGCGCGACCAGCCATTACGTCACGAAGGACCTCGACGAAGGCCCGATCATCGAGCAGGACGTCGCGCGGGTCACCCACGCGATGACCGCGTCCGACCTGCAGGCGCACGGCGCCTACGTCGAACGCGCCGTGCTGTCGCGCGCGGTGCAGTGGCATGCCGAGGACCGCGTCATCCGACACGGCAACCACACGATCGTCTTCTGAACCTAGAAGACGTACTCCATCAGCTCGACCCCGAGCGTGCGGAAGACCTCGTGCGCGCGCAGGCGATGCGCGATGGACAGGTCGTCGAAGCACACGATCAGCGCATACGACACCCCGGCCCGGGGCCCGGCCAGCACGCCCGCCTCGACGCGGATGCCGGCATCCCGACCCGTCTTGTTGATGAAGAGCAGCCCGTGCTCGTCGTTCTCGTGCGAGAACGGGTCGAGGCCGGTCGCGGACGCGACGAGCGACAGGTCGTGGTTGAGGCTGAGCCATTCGGCGACCTGAGCGCTCACGCCGGGCGAAACGGCGTGCCCGTTCACCAGCGAGGCGAACACGTCCGCGAGCTCCCGCGCCGAGCCGAGCGCGAAATGCGGAGCGTCGTCGGGTCCGCGCTCGTCGCGGAAGCGATCGAGCAGGGCCGACCGCGTCAGGCCGAGCTGGTCGATGCGCGCCCGGACCGCTTCGAGGCCGACGCGCGCCAGCAGGGCGTTCGCCGCAGTCGCGTCGCCCGTCGCGGCCGCCAGCACGGCGAGGTCCTGCAGCGGGAGCGCCGGCGCCTTGAGGTGCTGCCAGACACCCCCGACCGCGACCGGCTTGACCGAGGTGCGCTCGATGATCTCGAGCGGCTCGAGCGTGCCCGCCTCGAACCCCGCCGCGACCTCGATGAGCAGCGGCACGATGCCGAGGCCGGCGACGGGCAGGGTCACGAAATCGTCGCCTTGGAGCACTGTCGTGCCGCGGTCGAGGTCGTTCACCCGCACCGAGACACGAGCTCCGGACGAGGCGAGCTCGTCGAGCGCCTTCAGCGTCGAGGTGAAGGATCGGCGGCCGACGGCGGCCCGACGAGGCAGACGTCGCGCACCTCGGCGCAGTCCTCGGGGTTCCTGAGTGGACGACGCAGGGGCATCGAATGACTCAGGGGGCGTGCCCACGAAGATGCTTCCTTTCGTGCGGGTGATCCGACGCTGCGATGCGTCGCGATGAAGCGGATTCTCCACCCGGCCGGGGGTCCGGGGGAGGCGTGAAGGTCACCAGATGGTGACGCGCTGATCCTCCGGCAGCCAGAGGGCGTCCGCGTCGGTGACGCCGAAAGCATCGTAGAACGCGTCGATGTTGCGGACGATCTGGTTGCAGCGGAACTCGTTGGGCGAATGCGGGTCGATGGTCAGCAGGCGGATGGTCTCGGCATCCCGACCCTTCTGCTGCCAGATCTGCGCCCAACTCAGCAGGAGGCGCTGGATGCCGGTGTACCCCTCGATCTCGGGTCCGGTCGCTCGGGTCGCTGAGCCTGTCGAAGCGTCCCCGTCCGACCCTTCGACAAGCTCAGGGACCGACTCTTTCCCGAGGCTCAGCTCGTACGCCTTCAGCGCGATGCCCAGGCCGCCGAGGTCGCCGATGTTCTCGCCGATCGTGAGCGCGCCGTTGACCTTGTTCTCTTCGGCCAGGCCCTGCGGAACGAGCGCGTTGTACTGCGCGATGAGCGCCGAGGTGCGCTTCTCGAAGGCTTCGCGGTCGGCATCGGTCCACCAGTCGCGCAGCGACCCGTCGCCGTCGAAGCGGCTGCCCTGGTCGTCGAAGCCGTGGCCGATCTCGTGTCCGATGACCGCGCCGATGCCGCCGTAATTGGCTGCGGCATCGCGGTCGGCGTCGAAGAACGGGTACTGCAGGATCGCTGCGGGGAAGACGATCTCGTTCATGAGCGGGTTGTAGTACGCATTGACGGTCTGCGGCGTCATGTACCACTCGTCGCGGTCGATCGGCTTGCCGATCTTGTCGAGCTGGCGGTCGTGCTCCACCACGTGCGACCGGCGGATGTTGCCGACGACGTCGGTGGGGTCGATCTCGAGCGCCGAGTAGTCCTTCCACTTGACCGGGTAGCCGATCTTGGGCGTGAACGCGTCGAGCTTCGCCAGCGCGCGCTCGCGGGTTTCTGGACTCATCCACTCGAGCTCGGCGATCGACTGCCGGTAGGCCTCGATGAGGTTCGCGACGAGCACGTCCATCGCCTCCTTCGCGGCCGGCGGGAAGTGCCGCTCGACGTAGACGCGGCCGATCGCCTCGCCCATCGCCGCTTCGGCGAGACCCACCGCACGCTTCCAGCGCTCGCGGATCACCGGCACGCCGGAAAGCTGCGTGCCGTAGAACGCGAAGTTCTCATCGACGAAGTCGTCCGACAGGAACGTGGCCGCGCCGTGCACGATCGAGAAGCGCAGCCAGTCCTTCCATTCTTCGAGACGCTCCTCGACGAGGAGGGTGCCGAGCCCTTCGACGAAGCTCGGCTGGCTCACGACGACCTCGGCGAATGCCTCGGCGTGGTCGGGCGCGAGGCCCTCGAGCCACGGTCCGAGGTCGATGCCGGCGAGCGCCTGCACCTCGTCCCAGGTCTTCAGGTTGTAGGTGGCGACGGCATCGCGGCTGCGCACGTTGTCCCAGTGGTGGGTGGCGAGCTCCGTCTCGAGGGTCGTGATGCGATCGGCCGCGGCCGCGGGCTCTGCGACGCCCGCGAGCTCCAGCATCCGCTCCACGTGCCCCCGRAAGACGATCCGCGTCTCAGCGAAGTTCTCCAGCCGGTAGTACGACTCGTCGGGCAGCGACAGTCCGCCCTGGATGAGGAACGGGACGTAGCGGGTCGGGTCGCCCGGGTCGGGCTCGACGTAGAGCAGGGCGATGCCGCCGACCCCATCGCGCTCGAGCGCGCCCACCGTGCGCAGCAGCGCCGGGATCGAGTCGATCGCGTCGACGGCGGCGAGCTGCTCGGCGAGCGGTGCGGCGCCGGCCGCGGCGATGCGGTCGGTGTCCATGAAGCTCGTGTAGAGGTCGCCGATCTTGCGCGACTCGGTGCCCGGCTCGGCATCCTGCGACTCTTCGACGATCGCGCGGACGTCCTTCTCCGCCTGCTCGGCGATGAGGTGGAACGAGCCCCAGCGCGCTTTGTCGTCGGGAATCTCGGTGCGTTCCAGCCACGCGCCGTTGACGTGGCGGAACAGGTCGTCCTGGGGGCGGATCTCAGCGCTCAGATCATCGAGCATGAGACCGGATCGGGGGGCCTCGGTCATTGCTCAAGGATATGTCCCCGGGCGCACCGCACCACCCGAACGGGGACGGATCGCAAGCCGTGACCGCATCGTGATCCGAACGGATGCCGCGCCCGCGGATCCTCGTAGGCTCTGAGGGTGACGAGCCCGGGCCAGACCCTCAACCGCGACATCCTGCGGCTCGCCGTACCCGCGCTCGGGGCGCTGATCGCCGAGCCCCTCTTCCTCATCGTCGATGCGGCGATGGTCGGCCACCTCGGCGTGACGCAGCTCGCCGCGCTCGGGATCGCCTCGGCGGTGCTGCAGACCATCGTCGGGCTCATGGTGTTCCTCGCCTACTCGACGACCCCCGCGGTCGCGCGGCGCTTCGGCGGCGGCGACCTCACCAAGGCGGTCTCGGTCGGCATCGACGGGATGTGGCTCGCGCTCGGACTCGGCGCCGGGCTGGCGCTGGCCGGCTTCTTCGCGACCCCGCTGCTCGTGGGCCTCTTCGGGGCGACGCCCGAGGTCGCCAGCGAGGCGATCGTCTACCTGCAGATCTCGGTGTGGGGCCTCCCCGCGATGCTCGTCGTCTTCGCCGCGACCGGGCTCCTGCGCGGGCTCCAGGACACCGTGACCCCGCTGTGGATCGCGGGGGTGGGGTTCGGGGCCAATGCGCTGCTCAACCTGATGTTCATCTACGGCCTCGGCTGGGGGATCGCGGGGTCCGCCGCCGGCACCGTCGTCGCCCAGTGGGGGATGGTGGCCGCGTTCGCGGTCGTCGTGGGCCGGCTGGCACGCCGGCACGAGGCATCCGTCCGTCCTCATCGCGAAGGCGTGCGCGGCTCGGCCCGGTCAGGCGGATGGCTGTTCCTGCGCACGGTGTCGCTGCGGGTCGCGCTGCTCGCGACCGTCGTCGTGGCGACCGGGCTCGGCACGGAGGAGCTCGCCGGCTGGCAGGTGGCCTTCACGATCTTCTCGACCGCGGCCTTCGCGCTCGACGCCCTCGCGATCGCCGCGCAGGCGCTGATCGGCAAGGGCCTCGGTGCTGATGATCGAGCCCTGGTGCGCCATGTGCTGGGCCGCACGCTTGCCTGGGGGGCGTGGTTCGGCATCGCGGTCGGGCTCGTGATCGGGGCCCTGTCCGGCGTCATCGGACTGCTGTTCACCGGGGATGCCGAGATCGCCGCCCTCGTGCAGCCCGCGCTCATCGTGCTCGCCGTCGCCCAGCCGCTCTGCGGCGCGGTGTTCGTGCTCGACGGCGTGCTGATCGGCGCGGGCGACGGCCGCTACCTCGCGGTGGCGGGCGGTCTCAATCTCGTGCCGTACCTGCCGTGCCTCGTGCTGATCGCGGCGCTGCACCCGACCGGCGCCGCCGGGCTCGCGTGGCTCGCGCTCGCATTCTTCGGGGTGTACATGCTCGCCCGCCTCGCGACCCTCGGCTGGCGCGTCCGCGGCGCCGCCTGGATGGCCGTCGAGGTCTGACCCGATCGAGCGTGTCGGTATCACGACGGCTCCTTGCTGCTCCTCGCTCATATGGCGCGCACTCCGCGACGCTGGAGAGAGAGCATGTCGTGTCCGGAGCCTTCGCCTTCACCGTTCACCCACGAGCACGACTTCGCGAGGATCTGGCCCGTGCGTGGCGTCCTCTGGGGATCGTGCCCGAGGCCGTGTACGAGACGGCTCTGCGGCGACTGCCACTCCCGCCGGTGACGATGGCGCGCGTGCAGATCGGCGGCGAGCGGGTCGGTCACGTGATCCTCGTGCCGTTCGGCGCTCGGCACCTGCTCGCGGATGTCACGGGCGGAAGGCGTCGCGTGCACCAGGCGGTGGACCGCGCCGTCGCTCTCGGAGCAGACGTCGTCGGCCTCGGCGCCCTCACCGCGACCGTCACCGCGGGCGGCGCCACACTCCGTGAGCGCACCGACATCGCCGTGACCAACGGCAACGCCTTCACCGCGGCGATCGTGGAGGACCAGATCCGGATGCTGCTCCCCCGCGTGTTCGAGCGCGCGACGCAGCCGCACATCGCCGTGGTCGGCGCGAGCGGCAGCGTCGGCTCGGCGGTCACGAGGCTCCTCGCACGGGATCCTGCGGGCGCGCGCCTCACGCTCATCGCGCGCACCGCGCCTCGCCTCAAGGCACTCGCGGCTGACATCGCCGACAAGATCGACGTGTCGGTCGCCCACACGATGGACGCGGTCCGCGACGCCGACCTGATCGTGCTTCTGACGGCATCCGCCGACGCCCTTCTCGGCGCCGAGCACCTGGCCCCCGGAGCCGTGGTGCTCGACGCCACACAGCCACGGAACACGTCCCCGAGCCTTGCCGCAGAGCGACCGGACGTGCTCGTGGTGGATGGCGGCATCGTCTCGATCCCGAGCCTGCGAATCACGGGCGGCGAGATCGGACTGCCCGACGGCCGCTCGTACGCCTGCTTCGCCGAGACCGCGATCCTCGCCCTGACCGGCCACCAGGGTCACTTCTCGCTGGGAAATCCCACGCTCGCGCAGATCGACGCGATCCGCGAGCGAGCGCACACCCTCCGCCACCTGGGGTTCCGCGCCGCCGAGCCGACGAGCTTCGGCCGCGCGGTCGCCCTCGAGCCGCGCACGGCGGTGATCGCATGAACCGCATCGTGCTGCTGGGCGGCGGCTATGTCACGCTCCACGTCTACGCGAACCTCGTTCGTCGTCTGGGCCGCGACGTGCGGCGCGGGAACGTCGAGATCGTCGTGATCTCCGCCGATCACGCACATCGGTTCCACGGCTTCACCGGCGAGCTCATCGCGGGCATGATCGGCCGAGACCGCCTCGCCACCCCGCTCGCCGAGGTGATGCCGCTCGCGCGCATCATCGTCGGCCGTGCCGTCGACATCGATGCCGACCGACGTCGCGTGTCCTACCGCGCCGGCGACGACGCCACCGTGACAACCCTGCGCTACGACCAGCTGGTCATCGGGACGGGCGCCAAAGAGCCGACGACGGATGTCGCGGGCCTCAGCCGCTACGGGTACACGCTGCGCGGACCCGGCCAGATCGGCACGCTCGCCGACCACCTGGTATCCGCGCCCGGCTCGCCCGTCGTCGTCGCCGGAGGCGGCGTCGCGGGCGTGGAGCTCGCCGCCGCGATCGCCGATCGCGGCCATCCGGTCACCCTGGTGCACGCCGCCAGACACGTCGCGAGCGAGTGGGACGACCAGCCCAGACTGGTGGCACGGGCGCAGGCCGAGCTCGCCCGGTCGGGCGTCACCGTGCTCAACGATCGCCGGCTGGTGGAGGTCACGCCGACCACCGCCCGCGTGTCCGACGGCAGCGTGCTGGAGTGCGGCACCGTCGTGGCGACGACAGGCCAGCGCCCGGTGCAGATCCCCGGTCTCGATCGCTGGCGCGACGACCGCGGCCGACTGCGCACGCAGCGCACGCTCGCCGTCACGGCGGGCGTGTGGGCCGCCGGAGACGCAGCTCGCGTCCGGCACCCGGTGACGGCGCAGGCCGTGCCGGCCAATGCGCTGTGGGCCATCAAGGGCGGTGATCACATCGGGCGTGCGATCGCACAGGAGCTGCGCGGCCGCCGAGCAGCCCGGTTCGGCTACCGCGGACTCGGCCGAGCCGCGTCACTCGGCTTCGGAAAGGGGATCGCCGAGCTCTACGGCATCCCGTTCACCGGCGCCTCCGCCTGGCTGCTGCGGCTCGTGTTCTTCCTGCGCTTCATGCCATCCCGGCGCCGCGCGGCGGGAGTCGTCGCCGACCTCGCGCGCTTCGTGCTGACGCCGCTCGACCAGCGCACCGACCCCATCACCCGGAGCAGCAGCCCTGCGGCAGCCACGCTCGCCCCGCGACAGGCGTGAGCTGGCTCACGCCCAGCGGCGGCACCACTCGTACATCACGACGGCCGCGGCGGCGCTCGCGTTCATCGAGCGCGTCGACCCGTACTGCGTGATCTCGACGACTCCGGATGCCGCGGTCAGCGCCTCTGCCGAGAGCCCAGGACCCTCCTGCCCGAACAGCAGCACGCACCGCTCGGGCAGCTCGGCGCGGTCGACCGGCACCGATCCGGGCACGTTGTCGATCGCGAGGATCGGGAGGGACGCGGCATCCGCCCACGCGGCGAAGGCGGCCACGTCATCGTGGTGACGCACGTGCTGGTAGCGGTCGGTCACCATCGCGCCGCGCCGGTTCCAGCGCCGCCGCCCGATGATGTGCACCTCGGCGGCGAGGAAGGCGTTGGCGCTGCGGACGATCGACCCGATGTTGGAGTCGTGCTGCCAGTTCTCGATCGCGACATGGAACGGATGCCGTCGCTCATCGAGATCGGCCACGATCGCGTCCATCGACCAGTACCGGTACGGATCGACGACATTGCGCGCGTCGCCGTTCGCCAGCAGCTCGGGGTCGTACCGGGGGTCGTCGGGCCACGCCGCCGGGCCGCCCGGCCACGGACCGACGCCGTACGGGAGCTCCGGCTCGACGTGGGGGTGCTCCTCGGTCATCGGGCCAGGTTAGGGCACCGGGATGTGTGTAGAAGCTTCCCGCACCCCCGACTATGCGCTAGGTTTTCGGTATGCCGAAAAGTCTCGAGGCGACGGCGCCCCGATCTGCACCGCCTGAGGGGCGCGATGAAGCGCGCGCGCGCCGCGCGACCCGGCGGCTGTCGTTCCCGCGCCTCGCATGGCTGATCGGTCCCGCCCTGGTCGCCGGCGTCGCGTATCTCGACCCGGGCAACGTCGCCAGCAACATGACCGCGGGCGCCGTGTACGGCTACCTCCTGGTCTGGGTCGTCGTGCTCGGCAACGTGATGGCCTGGCTCATCCAGTACCTCTCCGCCAAGCTCGGGATCGTCACCGGGCGCAGCCTCCCCGAGACCCTGGGCGACCGCATCCGCAGTCGGTGGGGCCGACGCGCGTTCTGGCTGCAGGCCGAGCTCGTCGCGATGGCGACCGATATCGCCGAGGTGATCGGCGGAGCGGTCGCGCTCAACCTGCTGTTCCAGCTGCCCCTGCTGTGGGGTGGAGTGATCACCGGAACGGTCTCGCTCGCGCTGCTGCTCCTGCAGTCCAGACGCGGCCCGCGCACCTTCGAGTTCGTGATCATCGGACTGCTCGTGATCATCTCGGTCGGCTTCACGTTCGGCGTCATCATCGCGCCGCCGGAGGCCGGCTCGGTCGTCGGCGGCCTGGTGCCGCGCTTCGACGGTGCGGGTTCGGTGCTGCTCGCGGCATCCATCCTCGGCGCCACGATCATGCCGCACGCCATCTACGCGCACTCCGCGCTGGCGCGCGACCGGTTCGCCCCCAGCCGGATGGCCGCGGCATTCGCCCCGACCGCGACAGCCGAAGTCGCGACCGCCCCCGCCGCCGCCCCGAAACTCCACCCGCACGATTCGGATGCCGCGCCCCGGCCCGACCTCGCGCAGCTGCGCGGAATCAGCACGAAGCGGCTCCTGCGCGCCACCCGGTGGGACGTCTCGATCGCGATGATCATCGCCGGCACCGTGAACCTCTGCATCCTGCTGCTCGCCGCCGCGAACCTCGCGGGCGTGCCGGGCACCGACTCGCTCGAGGGCGCGTACGCGGCGCTCCGCGACGGCATCGGGCCGCTGGTGGCCACCCTCTTCGCCGTCGGCCTGCTCGCGAGCGGCCTCGCCTCGACGTCGGTCGGCGCCTACGCGGGTGCCGAGATCATGCACGGCCTGCTGCACATCCGGGTGCCGCTGCTCGCACGGCGCCTCGTCACACTGATCCCCGCGCTCATCATCCTGGCGATCGGCGTCGACCCCACGCTCGCCCTGGTCCTCAGCCAAGTGGTGCTCTCCTTCGGCATCCCCTTCGCCCTCATCCCGCTCGTCGCGCTCACCGCGAAAGCCGAGGTGCTCGGGCCGTTCCGCAACCGCAAGGTAACGACGGCGGCCGGGATCGCGGCATCCGTCTTCCTGATCGCGCTCAACGGCACCCTCCTCTGGCTGATCCTCAGCGGCGGGTAGCCTGTCAGCGTGCCGTCCCCCGCCATCGACGACTACCTCAAGACGATCTACCACCACACCGAGTGGCAGGACGATCGCATCACGCCGTCACGGCTGGCGCTCGAGCTCGGGCTCGCGCCGTCGAGCGTCACCGAGATGGTGCAGAAGCTCGCCGCGCAGGGTCTCGTCACGCACCGGCCGTACGGCCCGATCGAGCTGAGCCCCGAGGGTGAACGCCGCGCCGCCGCGATCATCCGCCGGCATCGCCTCGTCGAGACCTGGCTGGTGCGCGAGTTCGGCTACGGCTGGGACGAAGTGCACGACGAGGCCGAGGTGCTCGAGCACGCTCTGAGCGACCGGCTGCTCGAGCGCATCGACGAGCGGCTGGGCCGCCCGACGCATGATCCGCACGGCGATGCGATTCCGGATGCCGCGGGCCACGTGCACCGCGAGCCGTTCGTGCTGCTCGGCGCCGCCGCGGCGGGCCATGCCGGTCGGGTGCTGCGGGTGAGCGACCGCGATCCGGAGCTGCTGCGGGCCGTGGAGGCCGCCGGGGTGACCGTCGGCGCCGCTGTGACCGTGACGGATGCCGAGACCCTCCGCGTCGGCGAGGTAGCGGTGTCACTGCCTCCGGAAGCGGCGACCGCCGTGTGGCTCACGGCCTGACCGAGCTGCCGCATCCGGTCCGCTTCCCTCACGCTGCCCGAACCGCCACACGCGCCCGAGCGAACAGGCAGCGGATACCGGTTTCGACAGCGCGAACCCGCGCGGGGCGAGGAGAGTCCCGCTCAGCGCCGGGCTGCCGCAGCGAAGGGCCAGCGCACCCCGGTCGCGTCCTCGCACACCCGCCAGAGGCGGGTCGCGATCTCCTCGCTGCGCACGATCTTGGACGGCCTCGCGACCTTGGGTGTTCCCCGGGCCACGAAGCGCGGCCCGATGAACGCGCCGCCCTCGACCTCGGGGTCGGCCAGCGCCCGGACGAGCGGCCACGCGCCGCGCTCCTTCGACTGCGCGATCAGGGCCTGCAGGTTGTCGGCGAACCGCGTGACCTTCGTCGGCTCGTTCACGCCGACGATCCCGGCCGTGCGCCCGCTGATGGCGTAGCCGGGGTGCGCCACGACGCTGGAGACCGGCACGTCGGCGGCTCGCAGGCGCCGGTCTGCCTCGAACCCCAGCACGCTCGTGGCGACCTTCGACTGCACGTACGCCCGCCACCCCGAGTAGTTGTCAATTAGCTGCGGGTCGATCGGGTCGTAGGGCGACAGCGAGGTCGACATGCTGCCGAGCCACACGATGCGACCGGATGCCGCCGCCAGGGTTGTCAGCAGCTCTCCGGCAAGCGCGTAGTGGCCGAGGGCGTTCGTGGCGAAGACGATCTCGTGACCGTCGGCGGTGGTCTCGCGCTCCTTCGGTGGGTGGACGATGCCGGCGTTGAGGAGGAGGCCGTCCAGGCCCCCCATGGTCCGGGCGGTCGCGGCGGCGGCCCGCACCGAGCCGAAGTTGCTGGTGTCGAGCAGCAGGGTCTGGACGCGGCCATCGGCCGCGGTATCGGGAACCCGTCGATTGACGGCGGCGCGAGCGGCGGCCAGCCGGTTGGGGTTGCGGCCCGTCATGATCACGGTCGCGCCCGCGGCGGCGAGCTGCTCTGCGGAGAAATAGCCCAGGCCCGCGTTCGACCCGGTGATGAGGAATCGCCGTTCGTGCAGGTCGGGGAGGTGCTGGGGATCCCAGTCGGGGCGGGCCACGATTCGAGGCTAGGCCACGGCGCCCGGATAGGCTGGCCCCATGCGGACACGCGCCGAGATCGAGTGCTGGCTCACCGACATGGACGGCGTTCTCGTCCACGAGAATCGGCCCATTCCGGGCGCCGCGGAGCTGCTCGCGCAGTGGCGCGACGAGGGCACCCCCTTCCTCGTGCTGACCAACAACCCGATCTCCACGCCGCGGGATCTGAGCGCCCGGCTGCGGCATTCCGGGCTCGACGTGCCCGAGGAGCGGATCTGGACCTCGGCCCTCGCGACCGCCGACTTCCTGCGGTCTCAGCTGCCCGGGGGCACGGCGTTCGTGATCGGCGAGGCCGGTCTCACGACCGCGCTGCACGAGGCCGGCTACATCATGACCGAGTCGCAGCCCGACTACGTCGTGGTGGGCGAGACCCGGCAGTACTCGTTCGAGGCGATCACCAAGGCGATCCGCTTCATCAACGCCGGTGCGCGCTTCATCGTCACCAATCCCGACGCGACCGGTCCGACCCCGCACGGCATCGTGCCGGCGACCGGGTCGTTCGCGGCCCTCATCACGAAGGCGACCGGCAAGGACCCCTATGTCGTCGGCAAGCCGAACCCGATGATGTTCCGCTCGGCGCTCAACCGCATCGGCGCGCACTCCGAGACGACCGGCATGATCGGCGACCGGATGGACACCGACGTGGTCGCGGGCATCGAGGCCGGGCTGCACACGATCCTCGTGCTCACCGGCATCAGCGACCGTGCCGAGATGGAGCGCTACCCGTTCCGCCCCGACGAGATCCTGGACTCCGTCGCCGACCTGCTCGCGCCGGAGCCTGTCGAGACCGACCTGCCGGATCTGCCCGAGGGTCTCTAGTGGGAGCACTCGAAGAGGGCGAACGGGTCGTGGCGGCGGATGCCGCGACCTGGCGCGCCTGGCTCGAGGCGAACCACGCCCGCTCCAAGGGCGCGTGGCTCGTCCGGCCCCGACCGGGGTCGGGTCTCGCGCTCGTCGACTACGAGGACGCGATCCGCCACGCGCTCTGCTTCGGCTGGATCGACGGCCCGGTGCGCTCGTTCGATGAGCAGATCGGCGGCCTGTGGTTCTCGCCGCGGCGGCCGTCGAGCGGCTGGGCTGCCACCAACAAGGCACGGCTCATCGAGCTCGAGGCGGCCGGCCTCATGACCCCCGCCGGCGTCCGCGCGGTCGCGCAGGCGAAGGCGAACGGCTCCTGGACGATCCTCGACAACGCCGAGGCGATGATCGAGCCGGCCGACCTCGCGTCTGCGCTGGATGCGGATGCCGCGGCCCGCGCCAACTGGAGCGCCTTCCCGCCGTCGAGTCGCAAGTTCGGCATCGCCGCCGTCGACTCCGCCCGCCGCCCGGAAACGAGGGCCGCCCGGATCGCGAAGGTCGTCGCCGACGCCGCCGCGGGGAAGCGCCCGACGTGACCGGCGAGCTGATGCTCCTCTACGGCGTGACGATCCTGATCCTCGTCGGCACGCTGATCGTGTGGGTCGCCCAGTACCGCCGCATGTACGGTCGGAAGACGCGCGACACCGGCGACCCCCCGACAGACCTGGACGACCCGGACCAGCGCGACCACTGATCGGAGCAGCCCCGCATGGCCCTCGCCATCGTCATCCTCGCCCTCGGCTGCCTCATCGCCGCGGCCTACCTCTGGCAGCGCAGCAAGAAGTTCGGCGACGACGGCATCCATCAGCGCGGCACCCGCATCGCGATCGTCGTGCTGACGGTCGTCGGAGTGCTGCTCGCGCTCGCGTCGCAGACGTTCTTCCGGGCCTAGCGACCGCGGCGAGCCCGCGCGCTGACGCGGCTCTGGACGCCAGATGTGTCCTCAAACGCCATTGAACTTCGGGTTCACACGAGCCGTAGAACGCCGTGTGACCCTGAAGTTCAATGAGGTTTCAGAGAAGGTCCGGGCAGCCGGGATCCTCACCCGGCCGCACTGCTACTGCGGCGCGAGGCCCAGGTCGTCCAGGTCGATCGCGAACAGCCACTGCAGCCCGGCGGCCTCCACGGCGGCCTGGGCTCCGGTTTTGCGGTCCACGATCACGGCGACCGCGACGGGTTCGGCGCCTTCGCGCCGCAGCGCCTCGACGGCCTTGAGCGCGGACTGACCGGTGGTCGAGGTGTCCTCGAGGACGATGACGCGCTTGCCCGCGACATCCGCCCCTTCCACCTGACGACCGCGGCCGTGGTCCTTCGGCTCCTTGCGCACGACGAACGCGTCGAGGGGGGTGTCGGTGCGTGCGGACTCGTGCATGACCGCGTTCGCGATCGGGTCGGCGCCGAGGGTGAGACCGCCGACGGCGACGATGCCGTCGACCTCGCGGATCAGGTCGAGCATGATCCGGCCGATCGCCGGGGCGGCGCGGTGGTCGAGCGTGAGCTTGC
Source organism: Microbacterium sp. P5_E9 (assembly GCF_054049175.1). Taxonomy (NCBI): domain Bacteria; kingdom Bacillati; phylum Actinomycetota; class Actinomycetes; order Micrococcales; family Microbacteriaceae; genus Microbacterium; species Microbacterium sp. P5_E9. The sequence continues at coordinate 165,833 of NZ_JBFUMV010000003.1, forward strand.
GCATGTCGACGTAGTAGGTGGCCTTCTTGCCGCTCGAGAGCGTGAAGTCGCCGTGGAACACGGCCTCGGCCTTGATCAGGTCGATGAGGGCCAGCCGGTCGGATTCGATGGCGGATGTCGAGGCAGCGGTCATGCGCACGAGTCTATGAGGGCCCACCCGGCGGCGCCGACCTCCCGATCGACACCGGCATCCGCCGACGGCCCCGCTGAGCAAATAGAGTCGACACGGCACATCCAGTGGCGGCGGTCGCCGGCGAACTCGCTCCGATCCGGCACTGAGCAGGGAGCGGAGCATGACGCGCATCGGAATCGTCGCGGAGCGGCCAGGTGAGGCGCGGGTCGCGGGTACGCCGGCCACGGTCGCGAAGCTCCGCGCGCTCGGCTACGAGATCGTGGTCGAGACGGGCGCGGGTACGGCATCCGCCTTCCCCGACTCCGCGTTCGCCGAGGCGGGCGCGCTCGTCGTCGCCCGCGCCGAGGCGTGGCGCGCCGACGTCGTGCTGAAGGTCGATCCCCCGACACCGGGCGAGGTCGCGCTCCTCGCCGATGGCGCCACCCTGATCGCGCTGCTGAGCCCCGCGCTCCGCCCCGACGTGCGGGAGTCGCTCGCCGGCCGCGGCCTCACCGCGCTCGCCCTCGATGCGGTGCCGCGCATCTCGCGCGCTCAGTCGATGGACGTGCTCAGCTCCATGGCGAACATCTCCGGCTACCGGGCGGTCATCGAGGCGGCGCACGAGTTCGGCCGCTTCTTCACCGGGCAGGTCACCGCCGCGGGCAAGGTGCCCCCGGCCAAAGTGCTCGTCGCCGGCGCCGGCGTCGCCGGCCTCGCTGCGATCGGGGCGGCCTCGAGCCTCGGCGCGATCGTGCGCGCGACCGATCCGCGCCCCGAAGTCGCCGACCAGGTGCGCTCGATCGGGGGCGAGTACCTCCCGGTCGAGGTCGCCGAGGCGATGGAGTCCTCCGACGGCTATGCGAAAGCCACGAGCGCGGCCTACGACCGGCGGGCCGCGGAGCTCTACTCCGAGCAGGCCCGAGACGTCGACATCATCATCACGACGGCCCTGATCCCCGGGCGGGCGGCGCCCCGCCTGATCACGGCGGAGGATGTCGCGGCCATGAAGCCCGGCAGCGTCATCGTCGACATGGCCGCGGGCCAGGGCGGGAACGTCGACGGCTCGGTGGCGGGCCAGCGCGTCGTGACCGAGAACGGCGTCGTCATCCTCGGCTACACGGACCTCGCCGGGCGCCTCCCGACTCAGGCGTCGCAGCTCTACGGCACGAACCTCGTCAACCTCGTGAAGCTCCTCACCCCCGGCAAGGACGGCCGGCTCGTCCTCGACTTCGACGACGTCGTGCAGCGCTCCATCACGGTCGTCCGGGACGGCGAATCGACCTGGCCGCCGCCCCCGGTGCAGGTGTCGGCGGCGCCGGTGCAGCCGGCCGCTGCCGCGGCATCCGCTCCTCCGCCGGCGAAGCGGACCATGTCGCCCGCGCGACGGAGCGGACTCGTCGTCGCCGGCATCGCCGCGCTGTTCGCGGTGTGCGCCTTCGCACCCCCGCCGCTGCCGCAGCACTTCCTCGTGCTGATGCTGTCCGTCGTCGTCGGGTTCTACGTCATCGGCAAGGTGCACCACGCCCTGCACACCCCGCTGATGAGCGTCACGAACGCGATCTCGGGCATCATCGTCGTCGGCGCGATGCTGCAGCTCGCCTCGCCGCTCCTCGTCGTGCAGGTGCTCGCCGCGATCGCGGTGCTGCTGGCGAGCATCAACGTCTTCGGCGGCTTCGCGGTCACCCGGCGAATGCTCGCGATGTTCCAGAAGGACGGCAGCCGATGATCGCGGCAGGCGCTTCCGCCGAGTACGTCGCGGTTCCGACGATCGCGGCATCCGTCGCGGGCGCCGCGTACATCGTCGCGGCGCTGCTGTTCATCCTCGCGCTCGCGGGCCTGAGCAAGCACGACACCTCGCGCCGCGGCGTGAGCTACGGCATCGCAGGCATGACGATCGCACTGCTCGCCACGGCGTGGCTCACGGTCGAGGACCTGTGGGGGCAGCCGCAGGCGACGACCGGGCTGCTGCTGCTCGTGGTGGCGGTCGTCGTCGGCGGCGCGATCGGACTGTGGCGCGCACGGCGCGTCGAGATGACCGGGATGCCGCAGCTCATCGCCCTCTTCCACAGCTTCGTGGGCCTCGCGGCTGTGCTGGTCGGGTGGAACGGCGCCTTCTCGATCGCCGAGGTCGCGCCCGATCTCGTCGGCATCCACCACGCCGAGGTCTTCATCGGGGTCTTCATCGGCGCGGTCACGTTCACCGGGTCGATCGTCGCGTACCTGAAGCTCTCCGGGCGCGCGTCGTCGAAGCCCCTCATGCTGCCGGGCAAGAACATCCTCAACATCGGCGCCCTCGTCGCATTCGTGGCGCTCACGGTCTGGTACGTGATCACCCCCGACCTGTGGCTGCTGATCGCGGTGACGCTGCTCGCGCTCGCGCTCGGCTGGCACCTCGTCGCCTCGATCGGCGGCGGGGACATGCCGGTCGTGGTCTCGATGCTCAACAGCTACTCGGGCTKGGCGGCCGCCGCGGCGGGCTTCCTGCTGAACAACGACCTGCTCATCGTGACCGGCGCGCTCGTCGGCTCATCGGGTGCGTACCTGAGCTACATCATGTGCAAGGCCATGAACCGGTCGTTCCTGTCGGTGATCGCCGGCGGCTTCGGCATCGAGGCGCCCCGCGCCGATGACGCCGAGCAGGGCGAGCACCGCGAGATCGACCCGCAGGGCGTCGCGGAGCTGCTGGCTGCGGCATCCCGCGTCATCATCACCCCCGGCTACGGCATGGCCGTCGCGCAGGCGCAGTACCCGGTCGCCGAGCTCACCCACCGGCTGCGCGAGCGCGGCGTCGACGTGCGGTTCGGCATCCATCCGGTCGCAGGCCGCTTGCCCGGCCACATGAACGTGCTCCTCGCCGAGGCGAAGGTGCCCTACGACATCGTCCTCGAGCTCGACGAGATCAACGACGACTTCGCACGCACGGACGTCGTGCTCGTGATCGGCGCGAACGACACCGTGAACCCGGCCGCGATGGACGACCCCTCGAGCCCGATCGCCGGGATGCCGGTGCTGCGGGTGTGGGACGCCGACTCGGTCGTCGTGTTCAAGCGGTCGATGGCGTCGGGCTACGCCGGCGTCGCGAACCCGCTGTTCTTCCGCGAGAACACCCAGATGCTGTTCGGCGACGCCAAGGATCGGGTCGAGGACATCCTGCGCGAGCTCTGACACACGCGCGCAACACCGAGTCGGTACGGTCGGAGGCATGACCTCCCGCACGTACCTCCCCGGCGGCTCCGGGGGAGTCTGGTACGAGAAGGACGCCGTGTTCGGGCGCATCGTGCATCGGCCGACCGGTCCGTGGACGAGCGCGGTGCACGAGTACCTCCGGTTCCTCCATCAGGCTTCGGTGGCGGGCGTGCCGGAGGTCATCGGCATCGACTCCCGCGGCGATGAGATGGTGGCGTTCGTGGCGGGGCGCACGCTGGCACCCGACGATGAGGAGCCGTCGGCGGCGCTGCTCGAAGGCGCCGCGACCTGGCTTCGCCACTTCCACGACGCCGCGTCCGGGTTCCATCCGGACGGTCCGCGGGTGTGGCGCCAGAGCTCCTCGAACCTCGCGCCGGGTCAGATCATCTGCCACAACGATCCGGGCACCTACAACTGGGTCGTCGACGGCGACACGTTCGTCGGACTCATCGACTGGGATCAGGCCGGGCCCGGAGATCCACTCGACGATCTCGCCTTCCTCTGCTGGACCGCGATTCCGCTCTTCCGCCCCATTGCGGCGAAGGATGCCGCGCACCGCGTGGCGATCGTCGCCCGCGCCTATGGCGGGGTCGCGGCATCCTCTCTGCTCGACGCCGTGGCCGACCGCATGACCAGGGCATCGGAGCGCATCGCGGCGGGCATCGAGCGCGGCGACCCTGGCATGATCTCGCTCCAGGCACACGGAGAGCCCGCACGGACCCAGGAGCGGGTCGAGGGTTTCCTCGACCGGCTTCCCGCGATCCGGGCGGGCTTCCTCAGCTAGGCGACGGGTGCCCCGGCCGATCTTCGGCCGGGGTCCGGCGCGATCAGGTTCGGGCGCCGCCGCCGGACCGCACGCGCGATACGGCATCAACTGTCGCGGCGAGGATCAGCACGCCGCCGGTGACCATCAGGTTGATGCCGGACGTCAGCCCGAGCAGGCCGAGGCCGTTCGTGATGACGGCGATCACCAGCGCGCCGATCGCCGCGTGGATCAGACGTCCGCGCCCGCCGAAGAGGCTGACACCGCCGACGACCGCCGCGGCCACACCGCTCAGGACGATGTCGCGCCCGACGCTCGCGTCCACCGAGCCGACGCGCGTGATGCTGAACAGCGCCGCCACCACCGCGAGCGAGGAGCAGATGACGAACGCCCACCACTTGATCCACCGCACCTTGATGCCGGCGCGGCGCGCGGCCTCGGCGTTGCCGCCGATGGCGTAGATGTAGCGGCCGAACTTCGTGCGGTCCAGCACGAAGGTGCCGATCCAGAGGATGATGAGCGTCACCGGGATGATGTTGGGCACACCCTGGACCACGTTGATCGACTGTCCGCGATCGAGGTTCAGGAAGTAGACCACCACGCCGCCCAGCACGGCGATGACGCCCAGTTTGATCCACACCAGCGACAGCGGACGGTTCGGAACACCCGCGCGCGTGCGGCGGGCCCGGTCCCAGAACGACGTGCCTGCCGAGATCGCGAGCATGATCGCCAGCATCACCCAGCCGCCCCATACCGGCAGGTTGCCGTTCTGCAGCGCCCGCAGCTCGGGCACGTCGAGCCGGTACAGGCCGCCTTCTCCGATGATGAGCAGCGCCAGGCCCTGCAGACCGAGGAACAGCCCCAGGGTCACGACGAACGAGGGGATGCCCACTCGGGCGACGAAGAACCCGATGAGGCCGCCGATCGCGATGCCGAAGAGAAAGCCGGCCAGCAGCGCGAGCGGCCACGGTACGCCGTTGGCGTTGAGGACCACGAAGATCGCCATCGCATTGCCGCCTGTGACGCCGGCCGACAGGTCGATCTCGCCGAGCAGCAGCACGAAGACGAGAGCCATGCCGAGCATGACGAGCGGCGCCGCCTGATTGAACAGGTTGGCGAAGTTGCGCTCGGTGAAGAAGAAGCCGCTGAGCAGACCGAACAGCAGGCAGAGCACGACGAGTCCGCCGACCGCCGGCAGCGCGCCCATCTCGCCGCCGCGCACGCCCTGCCACCACGCCTTGACCTGGTCGCCGAGTCCGCCCTCGTGTCCGCTGCCGATCAGGTCGCTCGATGCCGGCGCCGGCTCAGGGGGCGTCTGGGTGCTGGTCGGGGCGCTCATACGATCTCTCCTTCGGTGCCGATCGTGGATGTCTCCAGCAGCGTGATGCCGCCCTGGGTCTTCGTACCTGTGATGTACCCCACGATGTCGTCGCGGTTGGTGTCCTTGGTCTCGAGCTGGGCGACCAGCTGCCCGAGGTAGAGCACGGCGATGTCGTCGGCGACCTCGAACACGTCGACGAGGTTGTGGCTGATCAGCACCACGGCCACGCCCTGCTCGCTGAGCCGCCGGACGAGGTTGAGCACCTGCTCGGTCTGGGCGACGCCGAGTGCGGCGGTGGGCTCGTCGAGGATGACGACGCGCGCCTTCTTCAGCACCGCGCGGGCGATCGCGACGGTCTGGCGCTGACCGCCGGACAGGCTCGACACCTTCTGCCGCACCGACTTCACGGTGCGCACGGAGAGCGAACGGAGGGTGTCGGATGCCTCCTTCTCCATGCGCCCTTCGTCGAACGTGCCGGTCGAGGTCTCTTCGCGGCCGAGGAACATGTTCTGGACGATGTCGAGGTTGTCGCAGAGCGCCAGGTCCTGGTAGACGACCTCGATGCCGAGGGAGCCGGCCTCCCGGGGCGAGTGGAGGTCGCGGTGGGTGCCGTCGACCAGCACTTCGCCTGAGTCGTAGGGCTGCACTCCAGCGAGGCCCTTGATGAGGGTGGACTTCCCCGCGCCGTTGTCACCCACCAGGGCGGTCACCCGGCCGGGGTAGACCTTGAGGTCGATTCCTTTGAGGACGCTGACGGGGCCGAACGACTTCTTCACGCCCACGAGTTCGATGATGGGTTCTGGCATGCTCGCTTCCTTGCGAATTCGATGCGGGTCGCACACGGGGGCGCCGCGCCTCAGTCGACGCGACGCCCCCGATGCGATTGGCGCTTACTGTACGCCGTACTCCGTGCACTTGTCGGCGACGTTCACGCCTTCGATCGTGCCGGTGCAGAGCGTGGCCACGTCGGCGTCGCCTGCGGCGACGACGTCCTTGACCTGGTCCGGTCCGACGAGGATCGGGGTGACCTGGATGTACGGCGTGCCGTCCTCCAGCTTGGCGCCGGCCGTGGGCTTGTCGCCCTTCAGCAGAGCGACCGCGGTCTCGACAGCGGCGTCAGCCTCGTCCTTGACCGGCTTGTAGACCGTGGCGGTCTGCCATCCGGTGAGGATGAACTGCAGCGCGGCGAGCTGGGCGTCCTGACCCGAGATCGGCACACCGGTCAGCTTGTTCTTCTGCAGGATCGAGATGACACCGGCTGCGTTCGCGTCGTTGGCCGACCAGACCGCGTCCACCTTGCCGCCGTTGGCCGTGAGGGCCTGCTCGAAGTTGGTTGCGGACTTCTCCTGGTCCCAGATCCCCGGGGGCTCCTGGGCCGGCTTGACGATACCGGCGGCCTCCATGGCCGAGACGGCACCCTCCTTGAACATCGCGGCATTGCCGTCGGTCGGGTCGCCGCCCATGTAGAACACCGCAGCGGTGGCCGGGTCCTTGCCGGCGGCCTTGAGGCCGTCGACGACGGTCTGGCCCTCGAGCTCGCCCACCTTCACGTTGTCGAACGACACGTAGTAGTCGGCACCCGCGAGCGGGCGGTCATAGGCGATGACGGGGATGCCCTCGGCCTTGGCCTTGTCGACGACGCCGAGAGCAGCGCCCTTATAGTCGACGAGCAGCATGACGCCGCAGCCCTTGGTGAGCTGCTGGTCGGCGATCGTCGCGTACTTGTCCTTGTCGCCCTGGGCGTTCTGGACGTCCGCCTCGAAGCCGGCGGCCTCCAGCCCCTCCTGGAGGTACTTGCGGTCGAGGTCTTCCCAGCGGTTGGAGGACGCCGAGTCGGGCAGGATCACGCATGCGCGACCCGCGTCAGCGGCACCGCTTTCGCTGGGCGTGCCACCGCCGGAGCTGGAACATCCAGCCAGCAGAACCACTGCAGCACTCGCAAGTGCGGCAGTGGCGAGAAGTGATGACTTCCTCATCATTCGCCTTTCGTCATTCGTCATTGAATTTCGCGAGGCGCCGCCTCACGGGCTTTCGGGCCTGAAGCGATCATCCTCACCTTCACGTCTTGGCGTCAAGACATGAACGTAACGCTTTGGCAACGGCGTCACTGGGTTCGCCCAGTGAATGCACCGGTCGGGGCGCTCGACCGCGCCCGAGGCGTGCGACCGCTCAGGCGCGACCGGTTGCGGCCCGCGTGCGTCGCGAGATGGAGTCGACGATGACCGCGAGGACGAGCACCACTCCGGTGATCATGAACCGCACCGACGAGTCGAGGCTGAGCAGCGTCAGCCCGGAGGAGATGGACTGGATGACGATGATCCCGAGGAGTGCGGAGAAGGCGGTGCCGCGGCCGCCGAACAGGCTGGCACCGCCGATCACCGCCGCCGCGATCGCGTTCAGATTCGTGTCCCCGCCGCCCGAACTCTGGTTCGCGGCGGCGAGGCGCGACGCCGCGAGGATGCCGCCGACGGCCGCGAGACTCGAGCACAGCATGAACACCGAGAGGTAGATGCGGTCGACGCGGATGCCGGCGCGCCGGGCGGCCTCGACCGAGCCGCCGACCGCGTACACCGCCCGACCCCACCGGGTGCGGGTGAGGACGAGATGCATGACCACGACGAGGCAGAGGAAGAGCACGAACATCAGCCCCACGCCGCGCGAGAGGTTGAGGTACCACGCGGAGGCGACGAGGAACACCAGGAGCCCGGCACTGCGCAGCCCGATCTCGAGGTAGGTCTGGCTCACCAGATTGGCGGCCATCCGCCGGCGCGCCCGTCGGGTGAGCGACAGGGCATAGGCGCCGACGGCGAGCACCGCGACGACGTAGGAGGCCCAGGCCGGCAGCACCATCTGCTGGGCGAACTGCACGAACCACGAGTCGAAGGGGATGTTGATCGAGCCCGTGCCGCCCAGGACCCACAGCTGCAGGCCGAGGAATCCGAGCAGTCCGGCGAGCGTGACGATGAAGCTGGGGAGCCCGAATCGCGTGTAGAGGAATCCGTAGACGACCCCCACGAGCATGCCCGCGACGATCGCCGCCACGAGGGCGAGGATCGCGTTCCACTGCAGCTGCACGAACGTCACGGCGAGGATCGCCGCGGCCAGCCCGGAGACGGACCCGACCGACAGATCTATCTCGCCGACCAGCAGCACGACCACGATCCCGAGCGCGATCGTGCCGATCGCGGCGCACTGCATCGTGAGGTTCCACAGGTTCGTGCTGGAGAGGAACACCGGGTTGAGCACCTGGAAGACGGTCCAGATCACGAGGAGACCGGCGATGACCGGCAGGGATCCGAGGTCGCCTCCTCGGATCCGTTCGATCAGAGCGGCGATGGCGCGACGGACGGCGCCGGGTGACAGCATCCGCTCCTCGTCGGCGGGATGCTCGTGGGCGGGCGCCGCGCGATCGTCGCGCACCCCGCTCACTGCTCGCTCCCCTGCACGCGTCCCGGCCGGCGGGGGGTTCCGTTCGAGGGCATCCGGATGATCTTGCCCTCGCCCGTCTTGGGTGCGCCGGGCACCTTCGGTGACACCCTCGCGCCGCTCGCCCCGGTGATCGCCGAGACCAGCGTCTCGCTCGTCACCTCGACGGCGTTGAACTCGCCGTTGTTGCGACCGAGGCGCAGCACGACCACTCGGTCGGCCACGGCCAGGACGTCGGCCATGCTGTGGCTGATCAGCACCACGCCGTGCCCCCGCTCGCGCAGCCGCACGATGAGGTTCAGCACCTCGGCCGTCTGGGCCACCCCGAGGGCGGCGGTGGGCTCGTCGAGGATCACGATGCGCGGCTCGCCGATGAGCGATCGCGCGATCGCGACAGTCTGCCGCTGCCCGCCGGACAGCGCCGCCACGGGAATGCGCACCGAGGGGATCTTCGCGGAGAGCTCCCGCAGCAGCGTCCACGTGCGCTGCTCCATCTCGACCTCGTCGAGGCCGCCGCTGGTCGTCAGCTCGCGGCCGAGCCACAGGTTGCCGACGACGTCGAGGTTGTCGCAGAGTGCGAGGTCTTGGAAGATCGTCTCGATTCCGAGCTCCTGGGAATCGGCCGGGCTCGAGATGTCGACGACCTCGCCGTCGAACTCGATCGTGCCGTCGTCCGGGGGATGAACCCCGGCGAGGATCTTCACGAGCGTCGACTTGCCGGCGCCGTTGTCGCCGATCAGGGCGACGACCTCGCCCTCGTTGACCCAGAAGTCGACGTCGGTGAGCGCCTTGACGGCGCCGAAGTGCTTGCCGATCCCGCGCATCGTGAGCACCCGCGACCGCGCGGGGGGAGAGGTGATCGGGGTGGACATCGTGCTACAGGATGCCAGCCGCAGCGCATGCCGCGGCGTATTCGGGGGTGCAGATGTCGTCGATCGTCCAGAACCCGTCCTCGACCACCGTCTCGACGATGTTGTCGATCGTCACCGCGACCGGCTGAAGGAGGGTCGTGGGCGTTCCGTCGGTCTCCATCGGCGCCGTCACCGTTCCGCCGCGCAGCAGGGTCACCGCGACGTTGGCGGCCAGCTCGGCCTGCGGCTTGATCGCTTTGTACACGGTCATGTACTGGTCCCCCGTGACGATCCGCTGCAGCGCCGAGAGCTCGGCATCCTGTCCCGTCACGATCGGCAGCGGATCCACGGCGGCCGCCTTCAGCGCCGAGACGGCGCCGCTGGCCGTCCCGTCGTTGGCGGCGTACACCCCCGCGATGTCGTCGCCGAACTGGGAGATCTGCCCGGCGACCCACTCCTGCGCCTTGTCGGGGCTCCAGTCGGGCGTGTCGTAGGCCGCGAGCACGTGCAGCCCGCTCTGGGCCAAGACCTCCTCCGCGCCGTCGCGGAAGAGGGCGGAGTTGCTGTCGGTCGGGGATCCGTTGATCATCAGGATGCCGCCGCCCGATGAACCAGCGGCGTCAAGGGCGTCGACGAGCGCGGTCGCCTGCAGCTCGCCCACCTTCTCGCCGTCGAAGGACACGTAGTAGGCCAGGTCGCCGCCGGCGATCAGCCGGTCGTATGACACGACCGGGACGCCCTGGGCCTTCGCCTGCGCGACGATGCTCGCGGCGGCCTTCCCGTCGACGGGATCGAGGACGAGGACTCCGGCGCCGGCGGCAAGCGCCGATTCCGCCTGCTGCTGCTGCTTGGCGGCATCCTGATCCGCGTTGGAGTACAGCACCTGGAAGTCGCCGAGTTCGGCGACCCGTGCCTCGAAGAACGGCCGGTCGAAGGTCTCGTAGCGGGCCGTCTTCGCGTCGGGCAGCAGCAGCGCGATCTTTCCCTCTTCCCCACCCGGCGCCTGCGGCATGCACGCCGTGAGTGCGGTCATCGCGAGCACGAGGACACCGAATGCCGCCGCGGCTGCGGACAGCTTCGATCCGAGTCGCCGTGACCGCGGCATCGGGTCGTGCCGATTCACGCTGAGACGGCGATGATGTCGGCGTCGACCGTCACGTGGTCCAGCGCGATCGCGATCGCCCCGCGCGTCTCGGACCACTCGCCGAACGTGGCTCCGACGATCTCGGGCAGCCCGTCGGCGGACGGGAGGGCCGTCCGCTCGAGCGAGTGGCGCATGGGCGCCATCAGGATCTCGCCCGCCTGCGCGAGCTCGCCGCCGACCACGATGAGCTCCGGGTCGAAGAGATTGCACAGGCTCGCGGCAGCGACGCCGATGTGCCGGCCCGCGTCGGCGATGACCCGGCGCGAACTGCCGTCGCCGTCCTCGGCCGCCTGCAGGAGGTCGCTGATCCGGTGCATGCCCGCGCTCGGCGGGAACAGCGACAGCAGGGCGGGGCCGCCGGCGTAGGTCTCGAGGCATCCGCGGTTGCTGCAGCGGCAGACCGGGCCGTTCTCGTCGATCGTGACATGGCCGATCTGGCCGGCCTTGCCGTTCACGCCGCGGAAGAGGTCGCCGCCGACGATGAGCCCGGCGCTGATGGTGTGGCCGACACGGATGAAGACGGATGCCGAGGCCGAGCGTCCGCTGCCCTCGCGGGCCTCAGCGAGGCCGCCCAGATTCGCCTCGCTGTCGACGTGCACCGGACGGCCGATCCGCTCGGAAAGGCTCTCGGCGACGTCGATGCCCGCCCAGCCGGGCAGCAGCACGGGCGTGGAGATCATCCCGGTGCGCGGATCGATGGGAGCGGGCAGGGCGAGCCCGACGGCGAGGAGGTCGGCGACCGTGCCGCCGAGCGACTCCATGAGCTCGCTGAGGAGGATCGCCAGCCGGTCGAGCTGCGCATCGTGGCGGTGGTCGAGCGGAAGCGGGAGCGAGGTCTGGCTCACGACGGTGCGGGTGACATCGGCGATCGCGATGTGCAGCTGCCGCGACGTGTAGTGCACGCCGGCCACGAGGCCCAGCTGGCGGGCGAGTGAGACGAGCGTGGCACGCCGTCCGCTGCGGGACGTGACGGACGTGTGCAGGAGGCCCGCTGCGGTGAGCTCTTTGACGATGTTCGACACCGTCGCGGGTGACAGCCCGGTGCTGCCGGCGAGCTCGACCTGCGTCAGACGTCCGTGGCGCTTGAGCGATTCGACGAGGCGCGCGCGATTGGCCTCGCGGAGCGAGCTCTGCGAGCCAGGCGGAGACGTGTGACGCGCCACACGCACACTGTACCCGACCCGCTTTCGGCCGGAACGGTGAGCGTCGCAGCCCGGCTTTAGGCTGGACACCATGCGTCTCGCCACCTGGAACGTCAACTCCGTCCGTGCTCGCGTCGACCGCATCGTCGACTTCGCGGTCCGCGAGAGCATCGACGTGCTGGCCATGCAGGAGATCAAGTGCAAGGCCGAGCAGTTCCCGTTCGAGAAGTTCGAAGAGGCCGGCTTCCACGTGGAGGCGCACGGCTTCTCGCAGTGGAACGGCGTCGCGATCGCGAGCCGCGAGCCGCTCACCGACGTCGAGACCGCTTTCCCCGGCATGCCCGGGTTCGCGAAGGGGCATGAGGGAGCGGATGCCCCGCAGGAGGCCCGTGCCATCGGCGCGACGGTCGGCGGGGTGCGGGTGTGGAGCCTGTACGTACCGAACGGGCGCTCCCTCGGCGATCCGCACTACTACTACAAGCTCGACTGGCTCAGCGCCCTCGAGCAGTACACCCGCGAGTCGCTGAAGGCTGACCCCGACCTCGCGCTCGCGCTCGTGGGCGACTTCAACATCGCCCCGACGGATGCCGACAACGGCGATCCGACGGTGGTCCAGGGGTTCGCGACCCACGTCTCGCCGCCCGAGCGCGAGGCCTTCGCCGCACTCGAGGCCGCCGGCCTCGCCGACGTGGTGCGGCCGCTCATCCCCACCGGGTTCACCTACTGGGACTACAAGCAGCTGCGCTTCCCCCGCAATGAGGGCATGCGGATCGACTTCATCCTCGGCTCGCACACGTTCGCCGACGCGGTGGCCGGTGCGCAGATCCATCGCAACGAGCGCAAGGGCGAGGCCCCGAGCGATCACGTGCCGGTCGTCGTCGACCTCGACCTCACGGGCGACGACGACGACGATCGCCCGATGATCTTCTGAGTCAGTCCTCGGTGGTCATGTCCCCGGTCTGCGGCGTGCCTTCAGCGGGACCGTAGCGAAGCGAAACGGCGCCCGATGACCCTGCGGCGGGCGGGGCCAGGAGCCTGAGGTTCGCGGGCGCGGCACCGTCCGGGAAGACCTTCTTCCCCTGCCCGAGCACGATCGGGTACACCCACAGCACGAGCTCGTCGAACGCCCGCTCCGCGAGCAGGGTCTGCACGAAGTCGATGCTGCCGATGATGTGGATGTTCTCGTGGCGCTCACGCAGCGCGGCGACGTCGGCCGCGGCATCCGGTCCCAGCTGGGTGGTGCCGGCCCAGTCGAGCGTGGGAGTGCCGCGCGATGCCACGTACTTCGGGATGCGATCGAACTTCGGCCCGATCCCGCCCCCGTCGTGGTGCGGCCAGTACGCAGCGAAGATGTCGTAGGTCCTGCGCCCGAGGACGAGCGCGTCGAGCTTCTCGATGCCCGCCATCACTTCCCTGCCGACGAGATCGTCCGGCAGCGGCGCCTGCCATCCGCCGTACGGGAAGCCGCCGGAGATGTCCTCCTCTGGTCCACCCGGGGCCTGCGCGACCAGGTCGAGGGTGGTGAACAGATCGATCGTGATGCGTCCGGTCATTGCCGTGTCCTTTCGAGAGATCGAATCGCGAAGGTTGCGGCGAATCGCTCCAGGAGCGTCGGGTCGCCATGGACCGCGGCGATCACCTCCTGATCGATCGCCTCGCTGGGGGTCAGCTCCCCCGAAATGATGCGCCGGATGCCGGGCCCGGCCGCGAAGACGAGCTCCGGGTCGCCAGGAGGGATGCGCCCGCCGACCGGCGGCGACGGCGGCGCGAGCTGCGCGATCCGCAGCGCGTCGCCGTCGACCTGCACCCGCAGCACCACATCGCCCACGTGCACCTCGTAGTCTGCGGGCGGCAGCGAGGCCGCGGCATCCGGTTGAAAAGCCGTCCGCAGCGCCATCGTGAGCGAGTCCGCCGTCACGACGTCGTCGATGCCCGGCTCGCCCATCTGCGCGAATCCCCAGCGCCCGAGGGCGAGCACGATCGGCTCGAGCTCACGCCCGTAGTCGGTGAGCTCATAGACGAGCCCGCAGTTCTTGAGCGGCACGCGGCGCACCACACCGCCCTCCTGCAGCTCCTTGAGCCTCGTGGAGAGGATGTTCGTGGGGATGCGGGGCAGCCCCTGCTTGAGGTCGGTGTACCGGCGGGGGCCGACGAGCAGGTCGCGGACGATGAGCATCGCCCAGCGCTCCCCGACCAGCTCGACGGCAGTGGTGACCCCGCAGTACTGCCCGTAGCTGCGAGATGCCAAGGGGTCAGACCTGAGCCTGCTCCGCCAGATAGGCCTCCGGGCCCTTCTCGGCCGCCACCGGGTCCATGTAGAGGAACCCGAGGTTGTTGCCGTCCGGGTCATCGAGGTCGCGCGAGTACATGAACCCGTAGTCCTGCGCCGGGCGCGGCTCGCTGCCGCCGTTCGCGAGCCCGGCGGCGAGCACCGCGTCCACGTCCTCGCGGCTGTCGCGGCTGAGGGCGATCGACACCTGCGCGCTCGTGGCGGGGTCGATGATCGGCTTGTCGGTGAACGTCGCGAAATACTCCCTGGTGAGCACCATGAAGTACACGTTCTCGTCCCACACGATGCAGGCCGCGTTCTCATCGGTGAACTGCGGGCTCAGCTCGGCACCCAGCGCGAGATAGAACGCCTTAGAGCGCTCCAGGTCGGACGTGGGGATGTTCACGAAGATGCTGGTCATTTCCTGCTCCAATCGCTGTGCGGTGTGCCCGCAGACCGATACTTGCAAAAAGCAAGCAAGCTTGTCAATAGCAAGTTCGCGTGAACCGGGTGCACTCTCCGTCGCAGGGGGGATGCCGCGGCGCGGCCTCCCCCGTACCGTGGAGAGATGTCCGAATCCGTCCCGCCGAGGCCCCTGCGCCGGCCGCCCTCGGCCGCCGAGCTGCGCGCGGACGTGTGGCTCGCCGCCGCTCTGATGCTCGCCGCGATCCTCAGCGCGGCCCTCGGCTCCGTCGCCGGGATCTACGCCGACGAGACGCCGGGCATGGAGTGGGCGCTGCTCTACGCGGTCGCACTCACCGCGCCCCTCGCCGTGCGCCGGCGCTTCCCCGAGGCCGTCGCCGTCGCGACGGCGGTGGCCTTCTTCGTCGCCATGAGCTTCCAGATCCCCGAGATGTACGTCGGCAACATCGTCCTGTTCATCAGCATGTACACCGTCGGCGCGTGGGTGAACGATCGCCGGCGGGCCGCCATCGTGCGCATCGCGATCATCGTGGGGATGTTCACGTGGCTGCTCGTCACGACCTTCCAATCGGCGACCGCCGACACCGACGACGGCCTCTCCCGCGCGGGCCTGTTCTCACCCTTCGTGGCCTGGATGCTCATGCAGTTCCTCGTCAACGCGGCCTTCTTCGGCGGCGCCTACTACATGGGCGAGCGGGCGTACGCGTCGGCGCTCGCCGGCGAGGCCCTGCGTCAGCGGACGCTCGAGCTGGAGCGCGAGCGCGAGGTGACGGCGGCGCAGGCCGTCGCCCTGGACCGGGTTCGCATCGCCCGCGAGCTGCACGACGTCGTCGCGCACCACGTGTCGGCGATGGGTGTGCAGGCGGGTGCGGCGCGCGCGGTGATGGTCCGAGATCCGGAGTCCGCCCGCACCGCGCTGATCGCCATCGAGACCGAGGCGCGCTCCGCGCTCGATGAACTGCACCACCTCCTCGAGACCCTCCGGACGCCCGGGGGCGATGCTCCCGACGCGTCGACGGTGCGGCTGTCGGGGCTCGCCGACCTGGTCGCGCACGCCCGCGACAGCGGCATGCCCACCACCCTGACGATCGTCGGAGAACCGATCGAGCTGCCCGACCTGGTGCAGGTCAACATCTACCGCGTCACGCAGGAGGCACTCACCAACGCGAGGCGTCACGGTGGTCCGGATGCCGCCGCCGACGTGCGGCTGCGCTTCGCGCCTGATGACCTCGAGCTCGAGATCGCGAACGAGGGCCGGGTGACGCCGGCGATCAAACCAGGGCTCGGGATCGTGGGGATGCGCGAGCGCGCCGCCGCCTCCGGCGGAACGATCGAGGTCGGTCCCCGTGCGCGGGGCGGCTTCCTGGTGCGGATGCGCGTCCCGCTGCCGTCACGGGTCACCGCATGACCCGGCGCCGCATCCGCGTGCTGCTCGTCGACGACCACGCCGTGATGCGGGCGGGCTTCCGCATGATCCTCGAGACCGCGGACGACATCACCGTGGTCGGAGAGGCGGCGGACGGCGCCGCTGCCGTGGCAGCGGCATGCGCTCTGGATCCGGACGTCATCTGCATGGACATCCAGATGCCCGAGATGGACGGACTCGAGGCCACGCGACGCATCGTCGCCGACGCCGCACTGCACGCGGCTGTCGTGATCGTGACGACGTTCGACCGCGATGACTACCTGTTCCAGGCACTGGCGGCCGGTGCGAGCGGGTTCCTGCTGAAGAATGCCGGCCCCGAGGAGCTCATCTCGGCGGTGCGCGTCGCGGCGGCGGGCGATGCGCTGCTCGCTCCAGAGGTGACGCGGCGCGTGATCGCCCGGTTCGCGGAGCTCCCCACGGGGACCGGCCCGACCTGGACGCAGCCACCCGACGCTCCCGCGGCGCACATCGAGCTCACCGATCGCGAAGCGGAGGTGCTGGGGCTCGTCGCCGAGGCGCTCAGCAACGCCGAGATCGCCCAGCGGCTGTACATCGGCGAGGCGACGGTCAAGACGCACGTGTCGAACGTGCTGCAGAAGCTCGGCGCCCGCGACCGCGTGGCGGCGGTGGTCTACGCCCACCGCCATGGGCTGACGACGCCGTCGTGACGTCTGCGAACGCCTGTCCCCCGCACGGCGGGGTGTGAAACCCGTCTGACGGGGGATGCCCGCTCCGTCCGGGCTTGCGTAGCGTGAGCCGTGACGCCATCCGAAGGAGACACGATGCTGCAGCTGGCTGGGATCGACAAGAGCTACGGGTCGAGACCCGCGCTCGACGACGTGTCGTTCGAGGTGCGCCCAGGACGCCTCACCGGATTCGTCGGCGGCAACGGCGCCGGCAAGACCACGACCATGCGGATCATCCTCGGCGTGCTGTCGAAGGATGCCGGCACTGTGACGCTCGACGGCGTCGAGGTGACGGCATCCGATCGCCGGCGCTTCGGCTACATGCCCGAGGAACGCGGCCTGTACCCGAAGATGAAGGTGCTCGAGCAGATCGTGTACCTCGCCCGGCTGCACGGCTTCTCCCGAGCGGATGCCGCGATCCGAGCCACCGCGCTGCTCGAGCAGCTCGGACTCGGCGAGCGCCTCGCCGACAACGTCGAGACGCTCTCACTCGGCAACCAGCAGCGCGCCCAGATCGCCGCGGCGCTGGTGCACGACCCCGAGGTGCTCATCCTCGACGAGCCGTTCTCGGGACTTGACCCGCTCGCCGTCGACATCGTCGCCGGCGTGCTCCAGGGACGAGCCRCGGACGGCGTGGCCGTGCTCTTCTCGTCGCACCAGCTCGACGTGGTCGAGCGACTGTGCGACGACCTCGTGATCATCGCCGGCGGCACGATCCGCGCAGCCGGCGCACGCGACTCGCTGCGCGCGGAGCACTCCACGCGCCGCTTCGAGCTGATCTCGGCGGGTGATGCCGGGTGGCTCCGCGGCGAGCCGGGCGTCGAGGTCCAGGGCTTCGACGGCGGCTACGCCGTGTTCGACGTCGACAGCGATGAGACCGCGCAGCGGGTGCTGCGCCGGGCCATCGCACAGGGGGATGTCGCGAGCTTCGCGCCGCAGCATCCGACACTCGCCCAGATCTTCAGAGAGGTCATCCAGTGAGCACTGCATCCACCCGAGCGCCCAGCACGCCGCAGAGCGTGTGGCTCGTCGCCGAGCGCGAGATCGCCTCGAAGATCCGCAGCAAGGCCTTCCTGATCTCGACGATCATCCTCTTCCTCGGGGCACTTGCCCTCGTGGTCTGGGGCGGCATCCAGGCCGGTTCGACCAGCGGCACCCCCGTCGCCGTGACCGCAGACGCGCAGCAGTACGTGCAGGATGTCCCCGGTCTCGAGGTGACGGATGCCGCGGACCGCGCCGAGGCGGAGGCCCTGGTCCAGTCGGGCGATGTCGATGCGGCGATCGTCGGCGACTCCGCGTCGCCGACGGGCTTCGCGGTCATCGCGGACTCGAGCGCGCCGACACAGCTGATCCTCTCGCTCGCCGAGCTTCCGACGGTGCAGCTGCTGAACCCCTCGGCCACGGACGAGGCGCTGCGGTACCTCGTCGCGATCGGCTTCGGCGTGGTGTTCCTGCTCGCTGCGTCGCTGTTCGGCGGCACGATCGCGCAGAGCGTCGTCGAAGAGAAGCAGACGCGCGTGGTCGAGCTGCTCATCTCGGCCATTCCGGTGCGGGCGCTGCTGGCCGGGAAGGTCATCGGCAACACCGTGCTCGCGATGGGCCAGATCCTCGTCCTCGCCGGAATCGCGATCGTCGGACTCACGCTGACCGGGCAGGGCGCGATCCTGCAGGGGCTCGGCGGCCCGATCGCGTGGTTCGCGGTCTTCTTCCTCTTCGGCTTCATCCTGCTGGCGTCGCTGTTCGCGGCGGCGGCGGCGATGGTGTCGCGTCAGGAGGACATCGGCTCCACGACGATGCCGCTCACCATGCTGATCATGGCGCCGTACTTCCTCGTGATCTTCTTCAACGACAACCCCACGGTGCTCGCGATCATGTCGTACGTGCCGTTCTCCGCCCCGGTCGGGATGCCGATGCGGCTGTTCCTCGGCGAGGCGCAGTGGTGGGAGCCCCTGCTGTCGCTCGCGATCCTCATCGCGACCTGCGTCGGCGCTATCCTCGTCGGCGCGCGGATCTACGAGAACTCGCTGCTGCGGATGGGCGGACGGGTCAAGCTCCGTGAGGCGCTGAAAGGCTGACGGATGCCGCGCCCCGCCGCCGCGGTCAGGGCGCGGGCGGATTCAGGTCGGGGTGGAAGGCCGTGAACAGCGAGTACGGCTTGCCATCGGCATCCGGTCCGCGTTCCTTGAACTCGTTCGCAAGCGCGTACAGGCGCGTCTCCAGCTCGGCCTTGTGCTCGTCGTTGAGCTTGAGGCCGAGCCAGGTCGCTTGGAGTTCGTCGTCGTGGAGGCCTTCGATCTGCTGCAGGAAGGTTTCGACGAGTACGTAGCTGCCGCCGGGCAGGGACGTGCGCCAAGAGAGCCCGGTCGCCCGGTACGGGACCTCTCGGCTGCCCTGGGCGCCGACCCGCTCGGGCTCGGCGGCGAGGTAGCCGGTCTGCACGAGAGTGCGGACGTGATGCAGCATCGTGCCCGGGTTCACCCCGAGCAGCCCCGCGAGCTCCTTGTTGGTGCGGGACTCGAAGGCGCAGAGGCGCAGGACGCGCAGGCGAAGTGGCGAACTGAGGGCGCGCATGCGCGCTTCGGCGTCGGGATCGCCGCTCTGCAGCTCGATCCGCTCTTCGGTCTGCTCGCTCATGGGCCTCACGCTACCTGACTGATTGACAGTTCTCAATCAGTGGCTCAGACTGGTTGGCATGTCCCAACCAGATGAGGCGACCGACGTCGAGGCCGACGCGGAGGCCGCAGCCACCGCGGCGCGGAAGCCGAAAGGATCGCTCTGGCGCGACCGCAACTTCCTGACGCTGTGGAGCGGCCAGGCGYTGAGCCAATTCGGCTCGCAGATCACCGGACTCGCCCTCCCCGTGCTGGCCGTGCTGATCCTCGACGCGAACGAATGGGAGATCGGGGTCCTCGGGGCTTCTGAGTTCGCCGCCTTCCTCGTCGTGGGGTTGCCTGCCGGCGCGTGGATCGACCGGATGCGCAAGCGGCACGTCATGATCTGGGCGGATGCCGTGCGCGCCGTGGCGCTCGGTGCGCTGCCCATCCTCGCTGCGTTCGGAGCCCTGGAGATCTGGCACATGTATCTCGTCGCACTGATCATGGGCGTGGCGACCGTCTTCTTCGACGTCTCGAATCAGAGCTTCATCCCGTCACTCGTGCGCAGCGATCAGATCGCTGAGGCCAACGGCAAGCTCCAGGCCACCGAGCAGCTCGCCCATCTGGCGGGTCCGGCCGCGGGCGGCTGGCTGATCGGTGTGTTCACCGCACCGATCGCGATCATCATCGACGCGGGCACCTACGTCGCGTCGTTCTTCACCCTGCTGTTCACGAAGGACCACGAGAAGCTGCGCTCCCCCGAGGATCACGCTCCACTGCTGAAGGAGATCGGCGAGGGCCTGCGCTGGGTGTTCGGAAACCCGCTGCTGCGGCGCATCGTGGGCACCACCGGTGTCGCGAACTTCTTCGGCACGATCTCGCAGACGCTGCTGCCGATCTTCGTGCTGCGCGAGCTCGGACTGACGCCGGCGATGTTCGGCCTTGTCTTCTCGATCTCCGCGATCGGCGGCCTGCTCGGCGCCATCGCGACCCCGCGGATCGTCGCCCGCATCGGCGAGGCGCGCGCCATCCCGCTCAGCGCGATCGGCTTCTGTCTCGTGCCGTTTTTCCTCCCGGCGATCTCGCTCGTGCCGGAGCTCGCCTTCCCGTTCCTGGTGATCCAGTTCTTCTTCGCGAGCTTCACGGTGCTGCTCTACAACATCACCCAGGTGACGTTCCGCCAGCGGATCACCCCGCCTCGGCTGCTCGGCCGCATGAACGCATCGGTGCGGTTCGTCGTCTGGGGCGTGATGCCGATCGCGGCGCTGCTCGCCGGCGCACTCGGCACCTGGATCGGCGTCGTCCCGACCCTCTGGATCGCCGCTGTCGGCGAGCTCCTCGCCGGCCTCTTCGTCATCACCGGCCCGTTCTGGAGCATGCGCGAGCTGCCCGAGGCGCACGCCGAGCACACGCAGGCGGACGAAGAGTCCCGCTAGACGCCAGCCACCGCCCCCGAGGCCCTCCGCCGCGCCTAAGGTTGACCATGGCCGCGAGCATCCTGTCGATCGGCACCGCGGTACCACCGGCCCGTGCGTCGCAGACGGTCGCGCGCGACGTGTTCGCGAGCCAGCCAGGCCTCAGTCGCATCGCTCAGCGCCTCATTCGCGCAGCTTTCGATGCTTCTGCGATCGACCACCGCAACACCGTCCTCGCCGACCTCGTCGCCT
Organism: Microbacterium sp. P5_E9; assembly: GCF_054049175.1. Classification (NCBI taxonomy): domain Bacteria; kingdom Bacillati; phylum Actinomycetota; class Actinomycetes; order Micrococcales; family Microbacteriaceae; genus Microbacterium; species Microbacterium sp. P5_E9. The sequence goes on from NZ_JBFUMV010000003.1 coordinate 186,843, forward strand.
CCGCGACGGGTGTCGAGAATCCGGACCCCGCGCTCGGCGTATCCCTCGCCGGGCCTGATGGGACGATCCTCGCCGCGTCCACGGGCGCTCGAAACGACGCTTACATCCTGCTCGCCCCGGCCCTGTTCGCGGCGGCCGCTGCCCAGGCACTCGCCGAGGCCGGTGTCGCACCCGACGAGGTCACCCACGTCGTCACCGTCTCGTGCACCGGAATGTTCGCCCCGGGTCCCGACTTCCGGCTGGTCAAGGACCTCGGCCTTCGGAGGGACGTCGAGCGGTATCACATCGGCTTCATGGGCTGCGCGGCGGCGCTGCCGGGCCTGCGGGCGGCATCCCGGATCTGCGCTGCCCAGCCGGATGCCGTCGTGCTGGTGGCAGCCGCAGAACTGTGCACGCTGCACATCCGATCGTCCGAAGATCCGCAGCAGATCGTCGCGGCCTCTGTCTTCGCGGACGGCGCCGCAGCCGCCGTTGTAGCGCAGCGGCCGCGGAGGGCAGGGCCCCGACTCGAATTCGAGCGATTTGGCACCGTCCTCACGAGCGAAGGCGAATCCGACATGGTGTGGACCATCGGCGACGAGGGCTTCAACATGATCCTCACCGCCGAGGTGCCGCGCATCATCGGGCGTGAGATCCGCGACGCCGTCGAGTCCTTCCTCGGTGCGGACGTTCCCCACCTGTGGGCCGTCCATCCCGGCGGCCGCAGCGTGCTCGATCGGGTCGAAAGCGGCCTGAACCTCGACCCGAGTGCGCTCGAGGCATCCCGATCGGTCCTTCGCCGCCAGGGCAACATGTCGAGCGCGACGATCCTGTTCATCCTGCGGGACCTGCTGCACGACGAGAACCTTCCGGACGACGCCCGCGTCGCGGCTCTCGCCTTCGGGCCAGGACTCACGGTCGAATCGGCCCTGCTCACCCGCACCACCACAGGACCGGTGTGAACCTGGCCGTCCGCGACGCTGACGTCGCCGAACTCATGGACGACCCCGCCTGCGATCCGCAGCGACTCGCGGCAACGCTCCGCAGGTTCGACACCGTCAACCGACTCGTCAGCGGATGGGGCGACGTCTATCGATCGCGGCTGCGCCCCCATCTTGCGTCACTCGGACGCCCCGCGCGCGTGCTCGACCTCGGATGCGGAGGTGGCGACCTGCTCGTGCGGCTCTCGCGACTCGCGACTCGCGACGGACTCGAGGTGGACTGGGTCGGCGCAGACCCCGACCGCCGCGCGATCGCGGTCGCGCAGGAACGCAGGGTGCCCGGCGTCAGCTTCCGGTGCACGGATGCCGCTGCCCTGTCTCGCGAGGGTGAGCGGTTCGACGCGGTGGTGTCCAATCACGTGCTGCACCATCTTGCGGACAGCGATCTGCGGAAGTTCGCCGATCAGTCGTTGGCGTTGTCGGACGGGATCGTGGTGCACTCCGACATTCGCCGGAGCCGCCTGGCATACGGCTTGTACGCGGTCGCGGTCACCCCGTTCGCGCCGGGCACATTCCTTCGGACCGATGGATTGCGGTCTATCCGGCGCAGCTACCGTGCGGACGAACTCGAAAAGGCACTGGGCAACCCTTGGCGGGTGGCCGCCGCGTCGCCCTTCCGAGTCCTGGCTGTAGGCGTGCGTGGCTGAGGTGATCGTCGTGGGCGCGGGCCCCGTGGGGACGCTGCTCGCCGCGGAGCTCGCCCGCAGGCGAGTCGATGTCCTCGTCCTCGAGCGTCGAGCGACGGCTGGTGACGGTACCCGCGCGATCGGAGTCCACGCGCCGGTGCTCGCAGCGCTCGAGGCGTCCGGCACGACCGAGCGGCTCCTGGCCTCGGCGATCCGGGTCTCACGCGGTGAGGCGCGGTCGGACGGCCGAACGCTCGGAACCGTGCGGTTCGACCGACTGGGACGGCGGTTTCCGTTCGTCGCCGCGCTCCCGCAAGCCGCGACCGAGGCGGCCCTGGCCGTCGGCGCACCCGAGCCTCGGCGCGGGGCGACCGTGACCGAAGTGGCCCCGGGGGCCGACGGCATCCGCGTTTCCTTCGGCGATGGCGAAACAGCGCGCGCACCGATCGTCGTGATCGCGGGGGGCTGGAGAGCCCGCGCGTTGGTCTACCGACCACGCGGCATCCGCGTCCGCCCGTACGCCGACCGCTATCTCATGGCGGATGTCGCGACGGGTCGCGACGGCGCGCTCGCCGTCGTCAACATAGACCGGTCGGGCGTGCTGGAGTCATTCCCGCTGCCAGGCGGGCGGCGGAGGTTCGTCGCATGGGATTCCTCTCCGGCCGACAGCGACGACGGCGCGCGGACCGAGCGGCTGCGCTCCGCACTGATCGCGCGCGGCGATCAGGAGGCCGCCGCGCGGGTCACGGCTGCGACGCCGTTCGAGGTGCGCCGCGCGGTGGCACCCTCACTGCGCCGCGCCGGCCTGTTCGTGATCGGCGACACGGCACACGAGGTGAGCCCCATCGGCGGACAGGGCATGAACCTGGGACTGCTGGATGCCGTGACCCTCGCGCCCCTGCTCGCACGGTGGGTCCACACCGCGGAGTCGCCGGACGCCGCCCTGGCGCGCTGGGAGGCGCGACGCCTATCCTCGGCGCGCACGGCCGCCGCGATAGCGACGCTCAACACGTCACTCGGTCGCCCCCTCCCGCCCCTGGCGCACGCGGCGCGGCGGGCGGGGCTGCGGCTCGCCCTGCTGCCCCCCGGGGCGCGACTGCTCGCGCATGCCTACGCGATGGGGTTCGACCGCGACGCATGACTCACGCGGCCACGGCGCCGCCGGTTGCGGCGAGCTGGGCGGCGAGCAGCAGGGCGGCGAGCATGACGAGCCGGAACAGCGTGCGGCTGGGCTGCCGAACGACTGCCAGCACCGCCGTGCCAACTGCGACGATGACGACAGCTCCGAAGAAGATCCACGACACGGTCGACACTGCCGCGACGTCGCCGCCGGCGGACCCGAGCAGTACCGCGACCGCACCGAGGATGATCCCGACCGCCGCGACGACCGCCGAGGCGCGCGGTCCGATGCGGTGGGGCAGGCCGCGAACACCGGTGCGCTCGTCGTCGTCGAGGTCGGGCAGGACGTTCGTCAGATGCACAGCCGCGCCGAGCGCGGCACCCGCGACCCACGCCCACGGGGCGGCCACCCGCGGCTGGGCCGCGGCAAGGGTGACCAGAGAGGGGAAGATCCCGAAGCTGATGAGGAAGGGCGCGATCGAGAGCACTGTCGACTTCAGGGCCGCGTTGTAGGCCCACGCGGACGCGAGGAAGATGGCGTGGGCTGCCAGCATCCCGGGTCCGAGGGCTGACGAGAACGCGAGCGCCACGACGAGCGCGCCGATCGCCCAGCCCCACGCGAGGCGCTCGCTGATGTCCCCCCGGGCGATGGGCTTGTCGGTGCGGCCGACCGCGCGGTCGCGGGGCGCGTCGATCGCATCGTTCGAGAGTCCGATCGACAGCTGGCCGCAGAAGACGGCGAGAGTCAGGAGAGTGAGCCGCCACGGTTCCAGTCCCACGGCGACCCCGAGCACCAGGGCGAGGATCGAGACGACGAGAGTCGGCCCCGGGTGCGTCGAGCCCCAGAGCGCCCTTGCCGTCGAGAGGAGCGACATCCGCCGCGCGCTCAGCTGCATGGTGCGACAGTAGCGCGTCACATTCCTGCACCTGGGAATGCCTCCCAGGTGCATGCGGTTGCATGGGATTGGGCCGACGGCGTCCCTGATCCATCCGCTCGATCAAGGAGTCGTCATGTCCGACGTCATCACCCGCACCGCCCCCACCCACGCTCCGATCCTCGACGTCCTCGCCGAACGCTGGAGCACGCGCATCTTCGACGCGCAGGCCTCGCTTGACGAAGTCGCGTTCGCGAGCGCCCTCGAAGCCGCGCGCTGGACGCCCACCGGTGCGAACACGCAGCCGTGGCGGCTCATCGTCGCCCGCCGTGGCACCGAGGCGCACGCCCAGATCATGGCGACCCTCGCCGGCTTCAACTCCGCCTGGGCAGGCGACGCCGCGGTGCTGATCGTCTTCGTCGCCGAGACCACCCGCGACGGCAAGCCGATGACGTGGGCCCTCTACGACACCGGCCAGGTCGCCGCGCACTTCACCGTGCAGGCGCACGCCGACGGTCTCTACACGCACCAGATGGGTGGCTTCGACGGCGCCGCGGTCTCGGAGGCCTTCGGCCTCGACGAGAACTTCACCCCGATCACGATCATGGCCGTTGGTGCCCTGGGCGACTCCGCCGCCGCGCACGAGACCCTCGTCGAGCGCGAGAACGCGCCGCGCGCGCGTCGTCCGATCGCCGAGTCGCTCCTCGTCAACGCGTAGTCCGACCCGATCGGGCCGCCGGGCCGCGACCGGACGGTCCGAGGCCGGGCCCACATGCGGGCGAGTTCGCTGAAACGCCGGGGACGAGGCATCCGTCCCCGGCGTTTCGCGCACGATCCCCGCAGCTGAGTACGCGCCCGCGACTCAGTCCTCGAGGATCGCCTCGATCACGTCGTCATCGTCGGACGAGTCGGATGCCACGGCCTGGCCCTCGCTCGTGAGCACGAGTCCGGACCCGGCCGCGTCGACGTCCACCCGCACGGTGTCGCCGTCGCGCACGCCGCCGGAGAGCAGGGCCATCGCGAGACGGTTCTGGATCTCGGACTGGATGAGCCGTCGAAGGGGGCGCGCGCCGAAGATCGGGTCGTAGCCCCGCTCCGCGAGCCAGGCCCGGGCGTCCGGCGTGACGGCGAGCGCGAGCCGGCGGTCCTTGAGCCGCTGCTGCAGCGCGTCCACAGCCAGCTCGACGATCTGGGCGAGGTCGTCCTCGGTGAGCGCCTCGAAGATCACGATGTCGTCGAGCCGGTTGATGAACTCCGGCTTGAACGCCTGCCGCACGAGCACCTGCACCTGCTCGCGCTTCTGCGCCGTCGAAAGCGTCGGGTCGATGAGGATCGGCGAGCCCAGGTTCGACGTGAGGATCAGGATGACGTTCTTGAAGTCGACCGTCCGCCCCTGGCCATCGGTGAGACGCCCGTCATCCATCACCTGCAGCAGCACGTCGAACACCTCCGGGTGCGCCTTCTCGACCTCGTCGAGCAGCACCACGGAGTATGGCCGCCGGCGCACCGCCTCGGTGAGCTGCCCACCCTGCTCGTAGCCGATGTACCCGGGAGGGGCACCGACGAGCCGAGACACCGAGTGCTTCTCGCCGTACTCCGACATGTCGATGCGCACCATGGCGTGCTCGTCGTCGAAGAGGAACGCGGCGAGTGCCTTGGCGAGCTCGGTCTTGCCGACGCCGGTCGGTCCGAGGAACAGGAACGACCCGGTCGGCCGGTCGGGGTCGCTGATGCCCGCCCGCGAGCGGCGCACGGCATCCGACACCGCCTTGACGGCCTCCTTCTGCCCGATCAGCCGCCGGCCCAGCTCGGTCTCGAGGTGCAGCAGCTTCTCGGTCTCACCCTGAAGAAGCCTGCCGACCGGGATCCCCGTCCAGGCCGCGATCACCGCCGCGATGTCCTCGTCGGTCACCTGGTCGTTGACCATTCGCTTGTAATCGGCCCCTGAGCCTGTCGAAGGGTCGTCCCGCTCGGCGGCGACGAGCTCGCGCTCCAGTGCCGGGATATCCGCGTACAGCAGCCGGGACGCACGCTCGAGGTTGCCCTCGCGCTGGGCGCGCTCGGCCTCCATGCGGGCCGCGTCGAGCTTCGTCTTGAGCTCGCCGACGCGGTTCAGCGACGCGCGCTCCCGCTCCCAGCGGGCCTGCAGCTGTCCGAGCTTGACCTCGTCCACGGCGAGATCGGCGCGCAGCTTCTCGAGCCGCTCCTTGGATGCGGCATCCTTCTCCTTCTTGAGCGCCAGCTCTTCGAGCTTGAGCCGGTCGACATGCCGGCGCAGCTCGTCGATCTCGAGGGGTGCCGAGTCGATCTCCATGCGCAGGCGCGACGCGGCCTCGTCGATGAGGTCGATGGCCTTGTCCGGCAGCTGTCGCGACGGGATGTACCGGTGGGAGAGGGATGCCGCGGCCACCAGGGCGCCGTCGGCGATGGCTACCTTGTGGTGAGCCTCGTACCGCTCCTTGAGTCCGCGCAGGATCGCGACGGTGTCTTCGACGCTGGGCTCGCCGACATAGACCTGCTGGAAGCGGCGCTCGAGCGCGGCATCCTTCTCGATGAATTCGCGGTACTCGTTGAGAGTGGTCGCGCCGATGAGGCGCAGCTCGCCGCGCGCGAGCATGGGCTTGAGCATGTTGGATGCCGCCACCGATCCTTCGCCGCCGCCTGCGCCCATGAGCACATGCAGTTCGTCGATGAAGGTGATGACGCGGCCGTCAGAGTCCGCGATCTCCTTGAGGACGCTCTTGAGGCGCTCCTCGAACTGCCCGCGGTACATCGCGCCGGCCACGAGGGCCGAGATGTCGAGGGTGACGAGCTCCTTGTCTTTCAGCGACTCGGCGACGTCGCCCGCGACGATCCGCTGGGCGAGCCCCTCGACGACGGCGGTCTTGCCGACGCCTGGTTCACCGATCAGGACGGGGTTGTTCTTGGTGCGGCGGGTGAGCACCTGGCTGACCCGCCGGATCTCGGCATCCCGCCCGATGACGGGATCGAGCTTGCCCTGGCGGGCGCGGTCGGTGAGGTTGATCCCGAACTGCTCGAGGGCGCTCTGCGCGTCCTCCTGCCCGGGCGTCTGCGTGGCATTCATGCTTCTCCTGAAAACTTGAGTCTTCCGGGCTCAAGTTTAGCAAGCGACGGATGCTGTCGGCAATGCCGCGTCGGCTGAGGTCATGAGCCACTTTCTGCGCCCAGCCGTTAGTCTGGCGCCAGTGGCGCACAGATGGAGGGGTCATGCCCGATGAGTCCGACGGTGAGGTGCCGCGCCCGATCACGCGCCGCACCGTGACGAAGGCGATGGCGTGGGCGGTGCCTGTGATTGCCGTCAGCGCCTCGGTCCCTGCCTATGCGGCCTCAGCGCCCATCCTCGTGGCCAGTGGGGCGGCGTGCAAGCTGCCGGGCAACTCCGGGGGTCTGTTCAAGGGCTACGCCCTGGGCTTCGCCGCTCTGAATCCCTACAACGACCCGATCGTCGTGACGATCATCGACGTCATTCTGAACAACGAGAATCTCGGCAACACCGAGATCGTCAACCTCAACGGGTGCGTGAAACTCGGCGCCAACTCGATCATCATCAATGGGCTCAGCGCGTATGACAGCCTTGTCCTGCTGACCAGAGACAACGTCAGCAGCCAGGCGGGAACCCTCACCGTCACCTACAAAGTGACCGGCGCGCCCGTCGGAACTGTGACGGTGACCAAGAGCGTCGGGACCGTGCCGCCGATCGTAGGCGGGTCGTGCAACACTTTCACCGACCTGGAGAAGGCCTGCATCCTGGGGCAGACCCTCGTCTAGCGGTCGAGCCGCGGCTCGCTCCTGACCTGTCAGGCGACGGCTTCCGCCATCTCGTCGAGCGTGCAGGCGAAGCGCGCCCGGTAGGCGGTGGGCGTGGTGCCGAGCACGCGCGCGAAGTTCTGGCGCAGCACGGCGGCCGACCCGAAGCCGCTCTCGTACGCGATGCGATCGAGGCCGAGATCGGTCTTCTCGAGCAGGCGCTGGGCGTGGATGATCCGCTGCCGGGCGAGCCAGGATGCCGGCGTGGCACCGAAGTCGGCCTTGAACCGGCGCGCGAAGGTGCGCGGCGACATGTGCGCCTTGGCCGCGAGCTGGTCGACGGTGAGCTCCTGGCCGATGTTGTCGAGCATCCAGTCGGTCACCGAGTTCAGCGACAGTGAGGCGACCTGCGGGAGCGGGTGGTCGATGAACTGTGCCTGGCCGCCGTCGCGCTGGGGCGGCACGACCATTCGACGTGCGATGCGGTTGGTCATCTCGGCACCGAGCTCCTGGCGCAGCAGGTGCAGGCAGGCATCCAGGCCTGCGGCGGTCCCCGCGCTGGTGATTATCCGGCCGTCCTGCACGTAGAGCACGTCGGGATCGACGTCCACCTTGGGGTACATCCGGGCCATGACGTCGGCGTACATCCAGTGGGTCGTCGCCTTGCGACCATCGAGCACGCCCGCCGCACCGAGGATGAACGACCCGCTGCACACGCTCAGCACCCAGGCGCCCCGCGCGACCGCGTCGCGCACGACGTCGAGCACGCGCTCGTCGGTGTGCCCCCAGTACTCGCGGGGCGTCGGCGAGACCACCACCAGGTCGGCCTCGTACGCGAACGAAAGGTCGTTCTCGACGTTGAGGGAGAACCCGAGCTTGGACTTCACGACACCCGGATTCGGCGCCACGACGCGGAAGTCGAAGTTCGGGATGCCGTCATCCGACCGGTCGAGACCGAAGGCCTCGCAGGCGACCCCGAATTCGAAGGGCGCGAAGCCGTCCTGGACGATCACGGCGACGGTCTTCATCTTCGCTCCTTGCGTGGCAGTTTTCGTGCGATGTGTGGCCATTCTGCCACTCGTGGCCGTTTAGACGCAAGCGTAGCTTTACTGCCATGTTCATGGTGATTCTTCTTGCAGGACTGTCCACGGTCGGCATCGCCTCGACGATCGCCGCCCTTCGCAACGACGGCTACCGTCGCACGCCGACCGATTGGTCGCGCCTCCCCTGATCTGAGGCAGGTCCTAGCCGGTGACGCGGCGGTAGACCTCGATCATCGCGGCGGTGCGCGACGACTGGCGGAAGCGCTCGCGGATCGACGGATCGGGCACCGGCGCGGTGCCGGCCTCGATGTCGGCCGCGGCGCGGCGCAATGCGGCCGCGAGCGCGGCGGTCGAGGCATCCGCCACTCCATCCGCGCTGACCGGCCAGAAGCCCGAGCCCAGCTCGGCGGCGATATCGGGGTCGCTCACGACCGACGGCGTGCCGAGCGACGCGGCCTCGAACAGCGTCATGCCCTGCGTCTCGAAGCCGATCGAGGTCTGCACGACCGCGTCGGCCGCCTGGATGCGGCGCACCACCTCCGCGTACGGAAGCGGACCCGAGAACACGACGGATGCCGCGGGCCGCCGCTTCTCGACGATCCGGTGCGCCGCGCGCAGCTGTCCGCCACCGCCGATCACCTCGACCTCTGCGCGCACCCCCGACTCCGCGAGCGCCTCGAGGAACGGCAGCAGCCGCTTCTCCGGACTCATGCGTCCGATCCAGACGAATCGCGGCAGCCCGGGTGTGCGTGAGCCGACCCCCCCGGTCGCTGAGCCGACCCCCCCGGTCGCTGAGCCTGTCGAAGCGAGCGCCGCTTCCAGCGCCTCGTCGTCGATGCCGTTCCAGATGACGTCTACGTGCGGCTCGGAAACGAGGGCACCCCGCGGCCCAGCCGGCACGACCCCGTGGGATTCGAGCCGCCGCGCGAAGTGCGAGGACGGGGCGGTGACCGCATCCGATCCCCCGGCGAACCGCCGCAGATACGACCAGCCGTCCCGGCCCACCGCAGCCGAGCCGAGCGCCCGGCGCTGCCACGCGTTCAGCACCCGCAGCACGAGCCCCGGGAAGGGCGCGGTGGCCTCGATCCCCACGTCGACCCGGTTGTGCATCGTGTGGACGACCGGCAGCCCGTGCCGCGCGGCGAAGCGGTGTCCGATGAAGGCGCCCCAGAAGTCCGCCTGGACGTGCACGACGTCGACCGGCGGACGCGTCGCCAGCGCGGCATCCACCCAGCGATCCGCTCGTCGACCCGGCCACGTGAACGAATACTCGCGGTCGACGGTGATCGGGATCGAGGGCATGTCGAGGTACGAGGACGCTTCGACAGGCTCAGCGACCGCGACAGGCTCAGCGACCGCCTGCCGACGGGCCCGCGCCCCATGCATGGCGGGCGCGACGATGGTCACGGTGTGCCCGGCCTTCTCGAGGAACCGGCGCTGCAGTCGCATCGAGACCTGCGCCCCGCCGAGGGACTCGACGTGCTGGTCGCCGAACATCACGACATGCACGGTCGCCTACTCGGGCAGCGGTTCGTCGCGGTACAGCGCCTCGAACGTGTCGAGGGTGCGGTGGATGTCGTGCACCGTCACGCCGTCGAGCGATGCCTGCTGCATCCGGAGTCGCTCTTCGGGTGCAGCGGTGAAGACGTCCGTGAGCCGCGCCGCGAGGGCTGGGATGTCGCCGGGCTCGAACAGGTAGCCGTTCTCACCGTCATGCACGAGATGCGGCAGCGCCACGGCGTTGGCCGCGACGATCGGCAGCCCCGAGGCCATCGCCTCCATCGTCGCGATCGACTGCAGTTCGGCGACCGACGCGATCGCGAAGACACTCGCCCGCGTGTAGAGCGCACGAAGGTCCTCGTCGGAGGTGTAGCCGTGGAACGTGACGCGCTGATCGAGGCCGAGCTCGCGGGTGAGCGCCTCGAGGTTGCGACGCTGATCCCCGCCGCCGACGATGTCGAAGTGCACGTCGAGTGCGGGGTCGAGCGTCTTGATCGCGCGGAGCACCTGGTCGATGCGCTTCTCGGTCGTGAGGCGACCGACGAAGAGGATCCGGTTCGCGTCACGGGGCGTGAGGTCGGCGGTGTAGTTCGCCTTGTCGATGCCGCAGCTGACCGGGATGACGTTCTGGATCGGGATCGTCTGCTCGAGGAACTCCGCGGCCTTGCGCGTCGGGGTCGTCACCGCACGGGTCATGTCGAAGGTGCGTTGGGCGTCTTCCCACGCGAGCCTGACGATGAACTTCGTGATCGTGTCAGGGAAGATCGTGAAGTCGACGAGGTTCTCGGGCATCACGTGGTTGGTGGCGACCACCGGGATGCCGCGCTGCCGCGCGATGCGGGTGAGGCCGCGACCGATGATGATGTGCGACTGGATGTGCACCACATCGGGCTGCACCTCGCTGAGCAGCCGGCGCGAGTAGTGCTTGATCATGAACGGCATGACGAAGCGGAGCCAGTCGTGTGGGTACCAGCGCCACGATGGCCACCGGTGCAGCGTCATCTCCTGGCCCTCGATCACCTCGCGGAACACCCCATGCTCGGAGTGCTTGCGGCTGGGCGCGACGACGTGCACGTCGTGGCCGCGCGCGGCGAGGCCCGCGGCGAGGCGCTCGGCGAAGCGCGCGGCGCCGTTGACGTTGGGGGCGAACGTGTCGGCGCCGATCACCACGGTGAGGCGGCGGGCGCGGTCGTCCGCGGGGGATTCGGGTGTCGCGGGGGGAGTCACGGGATTGGTGGCTGCCTATCTCTGCGGCGCGCCCGCTGGGTGGACAGGCGCGAACTCCACCCTACCCGAGGCGCTCCACGCGGCCCAAGAACGGCGCCCTCAGCCTCCGCCGCCCGCCGTCGTGTCGGCGGGCTCACCGGAGAGCCAGCGCAGCCAGCGCGCCCCCGGGTCGGGCTCGAGCACGAGCGTGCGCACGAGCAGGGTCAGCGGGATCGAGAGGATCGCCCCGAGGGGGCCGATGATGAACGTCCAGAAGATCACCGAGAAGAAGCTCAGCGTCAGGCTGAGGCTCACCGCGTCGCTGACGAACTTCGGCTGGACGAGCACCTGCAGCACGACGTTGACGACGCAGTACAGCGCGACGACCGCCAGCATGAGCGGCCAGCCGCCGACCACGAGCGCGAGCACGGCCGGTGGAATCAGCCCCAGCACGAACCCGATGTTCGGGATGAAGTTCGTCACGAACGCGAGGATCGCCCACACCGCCGGCGCCGGCACACCGAGCGCCCATAGGGCGAGGCCGTCGATGATCGCCACGATCGCGCCGAACGAGGCGTTCACCACGTAGTACCGACGCACGTTCGAGTTGAACTGCACCGCCCGGCGGATCGTCGTGCGGGCCGACCGACCGAAGTCCGTCTCAGCCCGCGCGTACCGCGCACCATCCGCTGCCATGAAGATCACGTAGGTGAGCACGAAGAAGAACGCCGTGAGCACCCCGAGCAGGGTGCCGCCGAGCGACGAGGCGAAAGAGAGCACGTTCGCGGGCTTCAGAACGGATGCCGTGGCATCCGATGCCTCCTTATCCAGCCCCAGCGACTGCAGGCCGGTGAGGAAGCCTTGGGCTGCCCCCTTCAGCTGATCGGCGTAATCGCCGACCAGATGAGCGAACTGCACGCCCGCGAAGCCGAGCAGGAACGCGAGGAAGCCGAGGATCAGGTAGGCCACCACGATGACGGCGGTCGTCGCGGCCCACTTGGGCCAGCCGCGGCGCTCGAGCGGGAAGCGGACCGGATGGCAGATGATCACCATGACGGCGCCAAGGACGAGCGGCCCGACCAGTTCGCGTGCGTACGAGACGCCGGCGAGCGTGATGACGGCGGCGGCCAGGCCGATCAGCACCCGGAGCATCGGCGACAGGACGGGGGCTGAGACCGGAGTCGGTTCGACGGGCGGTTGGGTGCGCTTCACGGCGCCAGGCTAGCGGCCGCGCGCGGCGAGGCGACGGGGGCGCGCGCACCGCCCGGCTAACGTGACGGGCATGGACCTGAGCGCGCTGCTGCCCACGAGCCTCGAGTGGTGGCAGGTGCTCATCGCGATCGTCGTCATCATCGCCGGCTGGATCCTCTCCCGCTTCGCGCGCACCGCGACGCTGCGCCTGCTGAAGTTCGCGCCGAGCCTGACCGAGGCGGTCGCGACCTTCGTCGCCCGGTTCGTCGGCGGCGCGGTGGTCCTCCTCGCGGTGGGCATCGCCCTGGCCGTGCTCGGAGTGAACCTGCAGCCCCTTCTCGCTCTCGCGGTCGTGCTCGTCGTGATCGCGGTGCTGGTGCTGCGCGGCGTCGCCGACAACTTCGCCTCGGGAGTCGTCATCCAGGCCACCCGCCCCGTCGAGGTCGGGGACGAGGTGCAGGTCGAGGGCGTCGACGGCAAGGCGCTGACGGGGGTGGTCCGAGAGCTGACCTCCCGCACCGTCGTGCTGGAGACCTACGACGGACGCACCGTGCACGTGCCGAACGGCCGCATGATCGCCGAACCCATCGTCAACCACTCCCGCCGGGGCCAGCGCCGCAGCGAGGTGCAGGTGCGGACGGCACGATCAGAGGGAGCGCTGGATGTCGAGCTCACGCGGCTCGCCGAGTCCGCGGCATCCGTCCCCGGCGTTGACGCCGACCCGCCCGCACGGGCCTATGCCGTCGCGGTGAGTCCCGACCGGCTCGTCGCCCGGGTGCTGTTCTGGCACGCGCCGGCGGACGGGCTCGGGGTGACGGCGGACGTCGTCCGCACCCTCGCGACCGACCTGCAGGGCGCGGGCATCCCGGCCACCGTGACGAGCGATCCCGGGGTGGCGCCGCTCGTCCCGAGCGACGAACTCTAGACGGGCTTCGCCTCAGCCGGTTCCGTTCGCGGGTGCACGACGAGTTCGGGCGCCTTCGTGACGATGAGCCACACCGGCAGGATGATCAGGCAGAGCAGCGGCAGCACCGTCATGTCACCGCACAGCGCGATGCCGACGAAGATCGCGATCCACCCGTCGCGGGTGGCCGCCAGGACGATGCCCATGGCGCCGCACGCGACCGCGAGCGAGATCGGGATGCCGGGGAACAGCGAGTAGGCGAGCAGCCCGAAGGCCGTCCCCACAAAGACCGCCGGGAAGATGCGGCCGCCGCGGAAGCCTGCGCTCGCCGCCACGAGCAGCGCGACGATCTTCACGGCAGTGAACAGGGCGAGCTCCTGCGACGTGTAGTCGCCCGGGTGCTCCAGCAGCGCGGCGGTCTGCTCGAGTCCCTTGAAGAGGGTGATCGGTCCGCCGATGATGCCGAGCACCCCGAGGACCATGCCGCCGAGGGTCGTGAAGATGATGGGGTTGCGCAGCATGTGGAAGGCGCGGTGCAGGTACGGGAACACGAAGGCGGCGAGGACGCCGAGCAGCGCCGACGCCGCGGCGACGAGGAAGCCGGTCAGCAGGTACGAGGGCTGGAGGGCGCCGATCGGCTCGAGCGTGAAGGCGATCGCCTCGCCGCCCAGCAGCAGCATCGTGACCGCACCGGCTCCCGCCGCCGCGAGCGGCAGGAAGAGCTTGTCCCAGAGCGAACCAGGCAGCGCCATCGCGCCGACCATGCCGGTGAACACGAGCGCCGCCGCGACCGGCGTGCCGAACAGCGCGCCGAGCGTGCCGGAGACAGCCAGCATCACCAGCATCGCGGGAGGGATCTTCTTCGAGAAGCGGCCGAACACCGCTACGGCGAGCGCGGAGTTGACCGCGATCGTCGGGTTCTCGGGCCCGAGACTCACGCCGCCCGCGAGGCCCAGGATCGAGACGAGGAGGATCGTGGGGACCATCCCGAGCCGGGGTGGCGTGCCGCCGAGTTCGGTGGTGGCCGAGTCGGGACCGGCGTGCCCCGGCACGAGCCAGGCGATCGCCCCGATGGCCGCACCGGTGAGGGTCAGCACGAGGAAGATCCACCACGGGGTCTCTTCCGTCGCGCCGAAGTTCGCGGGCAGTGTGGTCCACAGGAAGTGCATCAGCCCCTCGGACACGAGGTCGATCAGCCGCAGCACGACGGCCGAGCCGATGCCGATCAGCAGGGCGGGAACCGCCATCAGCAGCAGTACGCGAATGCTCGGCAGTCGCTCGGGCTCAGTCATCCGTGCTCCTCACTCTTCGGGCTCATCCTGCCCGAAGAAGCGGCCGCGCACTTCGCGCGGCCAGGTCGTCAGACACCCGCGCGGGCGTCTTCCTGCACAGCCGCGGCGTTGCGGAGGAACAAGATGATCCAGGTGAACACCAGCGTGCCCGCGACGAGTTCGACCGCCGTGAGCGTGTAGTAGCCGATCCCGAACAAGATCCCGAGGACGACGATTCCGGCCAGGAACAGCCATCCGAGGTAGACGAAGGTGCGGGCGATGCCCGGAATCCAGATGGGAAGACGGATGACGAGCACGGCGAAGACGACCGCCATTCCGGAGGCGAACGCGGTGTGGATCCAGAAGAAGTCATCGACGGGGAACACCCCGACGAATCCGAGGAACACCCCCACGAGAATCAGGGTGAGGCGCACCCGCGCCATGCCGTGCGGGTGGGTGGTCGGGACGCCCGTCGTCGCGTAGCGCGCGAGGGTCGTGACGATGAGGCCGGCCACGATCAGGGTCAGGTTGAAAGCGAGCGAGGAGATGTCGTTCGTCATCCCGAGTGCGCTGAGATGCTCCATCCACCAGTGCGGATCATCAGCGGTGAGCATGCTGGCGACGATCCCCTCGACCAGGAACGCGGCCAGCACGACCGCGAGCAGCTGCAGGTCCATGTGAGTGGCCGAGAAGAAAGCGACATACGCGGTCACCGCCGCGACCGCGCCCGACAGCACGATGGCCGCAACTCCGAAGATCTCGGCGTCGATGAACGCCTGCTCGAAGATCACCGAGACCAGCGTCCAGCTCAGCAGCGCGATGACGGCGTGCGCGAAGGCGAGCGCGGCGATGTCGACGACATCGAGGATGCCGATCCGCTTGCCGTCGGCGCGCAGGTGGACGAGGACCCGGCCCGCGACGAAGGCGACGATCGCGATGACGGCCGACGCGATCGCGGCGAACTGGCCGACCGAGCCCGGTCCCGAGATCGGAGCGGGCTGGAACCGGAAGGCGATGATCGCGGCCACCGCCGTCACGATGAACGCGACGACGCCGAGGCCGAGCGACATCGACTCGAGGTTCCGCTCGCTCGATGCGGCGTCGGCGACCGCCGCACGTGGTCCCTGGGCTCGTTCTCCGGTGTTCACGAGTTCTCCTTTGCTGCGCCGGCGGGCGAGGCGCTGGTCCCACCAGCGGGTGCGGTGAGGGTTTCGCCGAGCGCGGCGATCTGCTGCGAGAGGGCACGCACCTGACCGCGCGTCGACGCCTCGTCGTCGTCGCGTCCTGCCGCGGCCTTCTCGATGACCCACGACGACACGGTCGCCGTGACGGTGCCGACGATCGCAATGCCGCCCGCCATGAGCCCGACGGMCCACACGCGGCCCAGTGCCGTCACCGGGTAGTAGTCGCCGTAGCCGACGGTGGTGGCCGTCACGAATGCCCACCAGATGGACTCGCCGAAGGTCGTGATGTTCGCGCCGGGCGCGCGGCGCTCGACATCGAGCACGGCGAGCGCGACCAGATAGATGACGAGCAGCGTCGCACCGGCACCGTAGATGGCGATGCGGCTGCGGAGGGCCGTCCCTGCGGTGCGCTTGCCGAAGGTCATCGCGGTGAGCACGCGCAGCAGGCGAAGCGCCCGAAGCATCGGGATCGCCACGATCGCGAGGTCGAGCAGGTGCCCGCGGAACCACTTCGCACGCGGTCGGGCGAGGAGGAGCCGCACGAGATAGTCGATCACGAACATCGCCCAGGTCACGCCCATGACGGCCCACAGCGCGACCGCCCCGGTGCCGTGCGCGTCCGTGATGACCTTCCAGGAGTAGGCGATGAGCCACAGCAGCGACGCGATGATCAGCGGCCAGTGGGTCAGCTCCTCCCAATGCCCGATCGTCATGCGTGCGCGCGCCATGGCTGAACTCTAGAGCCGGTGGCACATCGGCGGGATGAGCATCGCCGCCGCTCGCCCGGATGGCGGGAGGACACAGCCCTCCCGGCCGGCAACCGCCGGTGGCAGGATGAGCACCATGTCGGACGCAACGCTCGCAGAGACCTGGACCCGCCCCGCCACCATCCCGGAGCTCATGGCGAAAGGCCGAGACGCGCGACGGGGGGTCGCGCGCAGCACGCTCTCCCGGCTCACGCCCGGTGACCGTGATCCGCTCGGCATCCTCGACGCGCAGAATGCCCTGCGCCAGCCCGACCTGGTCCCGCTGCGGATCGAGCGGATGTCGGCGAGCCCGTTCGCGTTCTATCGGGGCACTGCAGCGATCCAGGCGGCCGACCTCGCGCGCGAGCCGCACAGCGGGATCCTCGTCGCCTCGTGCGGGGATGCGCACGTGTCCAACTTCGGCTTCTACGCCTCGCCGCAGAGGACGCTGATGTTCGACCTGAACGACTTCGACGAGTCCGCCTGGGCGCCGTGGGAGTGGGACCTCAAGCGCCTGATCGCCAGCGTCGTGATCGGCGGACAGGCCACCGACCGCGCGCACGTCGTCGTGCAGGACGCCGCACTGTCCGCGATCCACACGTACGCCCGCTCGATGGCCGTGAACGCGGAGCGCAGCCCGGTGTCGCGCTACTTCGAGCACTTCGACGCCGAAGCCGGCATCGCCTCCATGGACAAGGCCTCCAAGGGAACGATGCGCGCGGCGATCAAGGACGCGGAGAAGCGCACCGGTGATCGCGCCGCCCGCAAGCTCACCACGGCCGGCCCGGACGGCCGGCTCACCTTCGTCGAGCAGCCCCCCACCCTGACCCACACCGATGCAGAGGTCGAGTCGCGTCTCGCGGAGAACTTCCGGCGGTACGCGGCATCCGCCAGCGTCGACATCAGGGTCGTCCTGACCCAGTACACCGTCTCGGATATCGCCCGACGCGTCGTCGGTGTCGGCAGCGTTGGGACGCTGTGCACGCTCATCGTGCTGCAGGACAGCATCGGCAACGCCCTGCTGCTGCAGGGCAAGCAGGCCGAGCGCAGCGTGCTGGAGCAGTACGGCGGGATCGAGCAGCCGCCCACGGTCGCCGACTACATCGCCGAGAACGGGCAGGGCGGCCGGGTGGTCGGCATGCAGCGGATTCTGCAGGCCGTGTCCGACCCGTTCCTCGGGCACCTGCGCGCCTACGCCGGCGACTTCTATGTGCGGCAGTTCCACGACATGAAGGGCGGCGTCGAGATCGAGACGCTCGACGACTCGGCCTTCCAGCGCTACGCCGAATCATGCGCGGCGGTGCTCGCGCGGGCGCACGCGCAGTCGCCTGCGGCCGCCGAGGTCGCCGGCTACATCGGCAACGGCCGGGTCGTCGGCGAATCCATTCTGGAATGGGCATATGCCTACGCGGCGCTCTCGCGCACCGACTACGACGCGTTCGTGGCGGCGAATCCGCCGAAGTCCTGAGCTGACGGGATGCCTCGGCCCGAGGCATCCTTCGCGCTCAGGCGCCGTCGTCCGTCTCGCCTGCTTCGGCACCGGGTGCCGCAGCCTCGGACTCGCCCGCCTCGAGCGGTGCCCGCGGACGCCAGAGCACGAGTTCGGTCGCGCGGCGCACCCGCATGCCGTTGCGGAGCGTGACGACCGAGCCGGTGGCCCCGGCGGCGAACACGCGCGCGCCGGGCCGGCGATCGAGCTCGGTGCGCACCCGGTCTTCGAGGTCGCGCACCCGGAGGTGAAGCTCGCGCACCCGGTCTTCGAGCTCGAGGATCCGGGCGATGGCGGGCAGCCCCATGCCGTCCGAGGACATCTGGGCCACCTCGCGGAGCTGCTGCACGTGGCGCAGCGAGTACCGCCGCGACCCGCCCTGGGTGCGGGCGGGCACGACGAGTCCCAGCCGGTCGTACTGCCGCAGCGTCTGCGGGTGCATGCCGGAGAGTTCAGCGGCGACGGCGATCGCGAGGATCGGGGAATCCTCGTCGATGTCTTCGATGCCCATCCGCCATCACCTCCCTGTCATCGGTCGCACTCGGCCGGAGCGCTCAGCCCTTCGCCTTGGCCACGATATCGGCGCGGGGGTTCTCCTTCGGCTCCACCTCGCGGAACCTCTCCAGCGCCTCCCGCGCGGCGTCGTCGAGGTGCGACGGCACCGCGATCTGCACCTCGGCGAGGAGGTCTCCGGTGCCTTTGGGGCTCTCCACCCCGCGGCCCTTGACCCGCAGTACGCGCCCGGAGGGCGTGCCGGGTGCGACGCGGAGCTTCACCGGCTCGCCGCCGAGCGTGGGCACCTCGATCGTCGCGCCGAAGACCGCCTCGGTGTAGGTGATCGGCACGGTGAGACGCAGATTCAGCCCCTCCCGGGTGAAGACCGGGTGCGGACGCACGGTGACGGAGACCACGACATCGCCGTGCTCGCCGCCGTCGATCGATGCGCGGCCGCGGCCGCGCAGGCGGATCTTCTGCCCATCGGCGACGCCGGCCGGGATCTTTACCTTGAACGGCTTGCCATCGTCGCCCTGCAGCGTGATCGTCTCGCCCTTGGTCGCCGTGACGAAGTCCATCGTCGTGCGAGCGGTCACGTCCGCACCTCTGGTCGGCCCACCCGCACCGCGGAAGCCGCCGCTGGGCTGGCCGAACCGGCCCGAGCCGAACCCGCGATTGGCCTGCTGCTCGTTGAACATCCGGAAGATGTCCTCGAAGTCCTCAGGGTTCGGGTTGCGGCTCCCGCCGCGTCCCTGGCCGAACATGCTGAAGACATCCTCGAAGCCGCCGGTGCCCGCGCCGCCCGAGGTGAAGCGGGCGCCGGAGCCCATGGCCCGGATCTGGTCGTACTCCTTGCGCTGCCCGGCATCGGAGAGGACCGAGTACGCCTCGCTGATCTCCTTGAACTTCGCCTCGGCCTTGGCATCACCCTGAGTGGAATCCGGGTGGTACTGACGCGCGAGCTTGCGGTACGTCTTCTTCAGATCAGCTTCGGTGACGTCCTTGGAGACGCCGAGCACGCTGTAGAAGTCCTTATCGAACCAGTCCTGACTGGCCATGGATGCTCCTCCCGAGCGTCACTCGGCGGGCACCGCGACGACGACCTTCGCCGGACGCAGTTCGACCGCACCGAGACGGTAGCCGACCTCGACGACCTCGAGCACCGTGGGCACGGTCACGCCGGGGGTCGGAGCCTGGTAGATCGCCTCGTGCTGCTGCGGGTCGAAGGCCTCGCCGGCCACGCCATGGGTCGACAGGCCCATCTTCTCGGCCAGGCCGCGCACTTTCTCGGCGATGGCGGTGAACGGAGTGCCCTCTTCGAGGTCGCCATGCTTCTCGGCGCGGTCGAGGTCATCGAGCACGGGCAGGAGCCCCTTGGCGGCCGCACCCTGGGCGCGTTCGATCTCGATCTCCCGCTGCTCCTCGGTGCGCCGGCGGTAGTTGGCATACTCCGCCTGCAGTCGCTTGAGATCGTGCACCAGGGAGAGCTCGTGCGGGGAGGCTACCGCCTCCGCGGCCTCCGCCGCGGCGGCAGCCGCAGCGTCGGGCGACTGCGCTGCGCCGAGGATGTCCTCGATCGTCAGTTCGTCCTCGGCGGCGGCGTCATCCCCGGCGGCGGGGCCGGAGGCGCCGGCGGACGCCGGCACCTCCTCGCCCTGCTCAGCGGACTCGTCCGCGGGACTCTCGTCGCCGACGGGCGGCTCCTCGGGCCCTTCGAAGTCCTTCTTGCTCATCGCCTACTTCTTCTCGTCTTCGTCGTCCACGACCTCGGCGTCGACGACGTCCTCGTCAGAGGAGGCCGCACCGGCGTCGCCCTCGGGCGCCTCGGCCGAGGCATCCGACTGCTCCTGCTGAGCCTGCGAAGCCTGCGCGGACGCGTAGATGGCCTCGCCGATCTTGCCCTGGCTCGCGTTGAGCTTCTCGAAGGCCGCCTTCACCGCGTCGTCGTCCTCGCCGGCGAGCGCCGACTTGAGCGCGTCGACATCGCCCTGCACCTCGGTCTTGACCTCGGCGGGCAGCTTGTCGTCGTTCTCCTTGAGGAGCTTGTCGATCGAGTAGGAGAGCGTCTCGGCCTGGTTGCGGGTCTCGGCGGACTCACGGCGCTTCTTGTCTTCGGCGGCGTGCTCCTCGGCCTCGCGCACCATGCGCTCGATGTCGTCCTTCGGCAGCGACGAGCCGCCGGTGATCGTCATCGACTGCTCCTTGCCGGTGCCCTTGTCCTTGGCGGACACGTGCACGATGCCGTTCGCGTCGATGTCGAAGGTGACCTCGACCTGCGGGATGCCGCGCGGAGCCGGCGCGATGCCGGTCAGCTCGAACGTGCCGAGGGGCTTGTTGTCACGCGTGAACTCGCGCTCGCCCTGGAAGACCTGGATCGCGACCGACGGCTGGTTGTCGTCGGCGGTCGTGAAGGTCTCGCTGCGCTTGGTCGGGATCGCGGTGTTGCGCTCGATGAGCTTCGTCATGATGCCGCCCTTGGTCTCGATGCCGAGGCTCAGGGGGGTGACGTCGATCAGCAGCACGTCCTTGCGCTCGCCCTTGAGGACGCCGGCCTGGAGCGCGGCGCCGACGGCGACGACCTCATCCGGGTTGACGCCCTTGTTGGGCTCCTTGCCGGTCTCCTTCTTGACGAGCTCGCTCACGGCGGGCATGCGGGTCGAGCCGCCGACCAGCACGACGTGGTCGATGTCGGCGACCTTGATGCCGGCCTCGCGGATGACATCCTCGAACGGCTTCTTGGTGCGGTCGAGGAGGTCCTTGGTGAGGTCCTCGAACTTCGCGCGCGTCAGCGTCTCAGACAGCGAAACGGGGCCGCTCTCGGTGAGCGAGAGGTACGGCAGGTTGATGCTCGCCGACATGGAGCTCGAGAGCTCCTTCTTCGCCTGCTCGGACGCCTCCTTGAGGCGCTGCAGCGCGATCTTGTCCTTGGAGACGTCGACGCCGGTGGTGTCCTTGAACTGCTTGATCAGGTACTCCACGACCCGCTGGTCCCAGTCGTCGCCGCCGAGGCGGTTGTCGCCCGCGGTCGAGCGCACCTGGATGGTCGAGAAGTCGTCGTCCTTGCCCACCTCGAGCAGGGACACGTCGAACGTGCCGCCACCGAGGTCGAAGACGAGGATGAGCTCGTCCTCCTTGCCGCGGTCGAGGCCGTACGCGAGGGCGGCGGCGGTCGGCTCGTTGATGATGCGCAGGACGTTCAGGCCCGCGACCTCGCCGGCCTCCTTGGTGGCCTGACGCTCGGCGTCGTTGAAGTACGCGGGGACCGTGATGACGGCATCCGTCACCGTGTCGCCCAGGTACTGCTCGGCGTCGTTCTTGAGCTTGCCGAGGATGCGGGCGGAGATCTCCTGCGGGGTGTACTTCTTGCCGTCGACGTCGAAGGACCACGTGGTGCCCATGTGGCGCTTGACGCTCGCGACGGTGCGGTCGACGTTCGTGACGGCCTGGCGCTTCGCGGTCTCGCCGACGAGCACCTCGCCATCCTTCGTGAACGCGACGACAGAGGGGGTGGTGCGGAAGCCTTCGGCGTTCGCGATCACCTTGGGCTCGCCGCCCTCGAGGACGCTGACGACGGAGTTCGTCGTACCGAGGTCGATTCCAACAGCACGGGCCATGTGTTCTCTCCTTAGTACGGGAAGGGGCGGATGCCTCGACCCGGGGGGTTCCGATGAGTATGTAGGGCGGGTTGAGCCGCGATGACTCAACCTTAGCGAGGGGCCTGCGCGGCGTCAAATACCTTGAGCCGAGACGACTCAACTTCACGGCGCACTGTCAGGTCGATGGCGAAAGCACCGTCGACACGGGCGACCGCGCGGTGCCGCCGTCGCTTCAGAGCTCGATCGGGGCGGAGGCCTCGGGGCCGGGCCGCCCGCCGAGTCGCTCGACGAGGCGCTCCCGCGCACGACCGAGATGCACGGCGAGGAGGGTAGCGGCGGCATCGCCCTCACCCTGTGCGATGAGCTCGAGCAGGCGTTCATGCTCGGCCACGATGGTGCTCGTCGGCAGCAGCGAGGCCCCCTGCACCTGAGACATGCAGAAGACGACTTCCGAAGCGAGCGAGTCGTACACCATGCTCGTCCGGACGCTGGCGAGGGCATCCACCAGGCTCCGGTGGAAGCGCATGTCGGGCTCGACGATCCCCCGCGGCGATGCATCGGCGAGCGCGGCGATCTCGGCGTTCGCGACGCGGGCGGCATCCGGCACCCGTCGATCGGCGGCGAGGCGGCGAAGCACCTCCGATTCGATGATCGCCCGGGTGCGATAGATGTCCCGCGCATCCTCGGGCGTCAGGCGCACGACCCGCGCCGTCTTGTGCGCGCTGCGCTCGAGGAGCCGCTCGCGCACGAGGTTCTCGATGGCGGCCTTCGCGGTCGGCCGAGCCACCTGGTACGAGTCGGCCACCTCGATCTCGGCCAGCGGAGTCTCAGGCTCGAGCTCGCCGGAGAGCACGCGGCGGCGCAGGTCCTCGCTGACGGCGTCGATGATCGAGACGGCGGCGACCTTGGGCATGGGGTCCTCCTGTGATCGCCCCCGATCCTACTGCGCCTGTCTGCCGCGAGCACTTGACATACATGTCTACTTGTCTAACAATGTAGAAGCCAGGTACCACCATGCGACAACGACGCCCATAACAGGTACGACTCGAAGGAGAGTCCCATGTTCCAGCAGATCCTCGACCCGGTGTTCGGGTCACTGCTCCTGTCCGCGCTGGTAGCGGTGATACCCCTCGTGACGCTGTTCATCCTCCTGGGGGTCTTCCGCGTCAAGGCGTGGAAGGCTTCGCTGGTCGGGCTCGCGCTGTCGATTCTGCTCGCGATCGCCGTGTGGCAGATGCCTCCGCTGCAGACCACGAGTGCGGCGCTCGAGGGCGCGCTGTACGGCATCATCCCGATCCTGTGGATCCTCGTGAACGCGCTGTGGGTCTACCGGCTCACGGTCATCACCGGATGGTTCGAGGTGCTCGGCGAGCGGATTCGCGCGATCAGCGACGACCAGCGGATCCTCGCGATCCTCATCGCATTCTGCTTCGGCGCACTTCTCGAGTCGCTCGCCGGCTTCGGGGCTCCCGTCGCGATCTCGATCGCGATGCTCATCGCCGCCGGCATGAAGCCGGTCAAGGCGGCTGTCGTCTCGCTGCTGGCCAACACAGCCCCCGTCGCGTTCGGCGCGATGGCGGCGCCCATCATCGCCCTCTCCGGCGTCACGGGCATCGACATCCACCTGCTCTCCCAGATGGCCGGACGCCAGACGCCGTTCCTCGCGGCGTTCGTGCCGCTCATCCTCGTGTTCATCGTCGACGGGCGGCGCGGCATCCGTCAGACCTGGCCCGTCGCGGTCGTCGCAGGGCTCTCGTTCGCAATCGCGCAGTTCGTCACGTCGAACTTCATCGCCGTGGAGATCACGGATGTCGTCGCCTCGGTCGTCACGGTCATCGCGGTGCTGCTCATGCTCCGTGTTTGGAAGCCCGTCCACACTGTCGCATTCGACCGTGTGGATGAGGGTGAGCCGCACGTCTCGAGCGCCCCGACGGGCGCGGGATCGCCGACGACACTCGTCCAGGTCGCCGAGGCCGTCAAGATCGACCAGCTGCTGTACACGAAGGCGCGGCTCACGTGGAACGCCGTGATGCCGTACGTCGTCATCATCATCGTCTTCTCGATCTCACAGATCCCCGTCGTCAAGCAGTGGATCGCCGAGACGACGACGATCCACTTCCCGTGGCCGGAGCTGTCGATCACGGATGCCGCGGGCAACCCGGTCGGCACCGAGTACAAGCTCAACCTGCTCGGCACCGGAGGCACGCTGCTGCTCATCTCCGGGATCATCGTGGCGATCGCCTACCGCGTCGGGTTCAGCCGCGCTTTCGCCGCCTACGCGGCGACACTCCACCAGCTGCGGTTCACGATCGTCACGGTGACCGGTGTCCTCGCGCTCGCCTACGTCATGAACCTGTCCGGGCAGACCCAGAGCCTCGGCGCGGCGCTCGCCGCCACCGGCGCATTCTTCATCATCCTCTCGCCGGCGATCGGCTGGCTCGGAGTCGCGATCACGGGCTCCGACACCTCGTCGAACGCACTGTTCGGCCTGCTGCAGGCGACGACCGCCGAGCAGGTGGGCATCAGCCCGATCCTCGCCGCGGCGGCGAACTCATCGGCGGGCGTGCTCGGCAAGATGCTGTCACCGCAGAACCTCGCTGTGGCGGCAGCAGCGGCATCCCTCTCGGCCGGCAAGGAGGGCGACCTGTTCCGCAAGCTCATCTGGTGGAGCCTCGGACTGCTCGTCGTCTTCACCGGCCTCATCTACCTGCAGTCGACGCCGGTGCTCGGGTGGATGGTCCCGGTCGCCCCGTGAACGCGAAGGCGGGCACGACCATGGGCGAGCACTCGCACGACGGCACGATCGGGCCAGGGCACGTGCCCGCCGCGGTGGCCGCGGCGGTGGCCGAGGCATCCCGCATCAAGACGCGCGCGATCGATCGGGTGGCCTACGCGAGCGACGCGTCGCACTTCCTGCGCACGCCGAACGCCGTCATCGTCGCCGAAAGCGCCGCGGAGGTCGCCGCCATCCTGGGCGCCGCCTCGGCGAGCGGGTCGCGCGTCACGTTCCGCTCGGGCGGCACGAGCCTGTCCGGCCAGTCGTCGGGAGACGACCTCCTCGTCGACACCCGTCAGGCGTTCCGGCGCATCGAGGTGCTCGACGGCGGCGCTCGCGTGCGGGTGCAGCCAGGGGCGACGGTGCGGCAGGTCAATCTGCGCCTGCTGCGGCACGGCTTCCGTCTCGGCCCCGATCCTGCGAGCGAGGCGGCCTGCACGATCGGCGGCGTCGTGGCGAACAACTCGAGCGGCATGGCGTGCGGCATCATCGAGAACACCTACCGCACGCTCGAATCGATGGTGTTCGTTCTGCCGTCGGGAACCATCGTCGACAGCGCCGATCCCACCGCCGACGCCCGCCTCAAAGAGCGCGAGCCTGAGCTGTTCGACGGACTCCTGCGCCTCGCGCGGCGCGTCCGAGAGAACCCTGACTCGGTCGCGATCATCGAGCGGCAGTTCGCGATGAAGAACACGATGGGCTACGGCGTCAACGCGTTCCTCGATTTCGAGTCGCCCGTGCAGCTGCTCGTGCACCTCATCATCGGCAGCGAGGGCACGCTCGCCTTCGTCGCCGAGGCGACCTACCGCACGGTTCCGATCATGCGCGAGGTCACCACCGCGCTCGCCGTGTTCCCGACGCTCGACGCCGCGACCCGCGCCCTGCCCGAGCTGGTGTCGACCGGGGCTGCGACCCTCGAGCTCATGGACGCGACCAGCCTGCGCGTCGGCCAGTCGTTCGCCGACGCCCCGCCGCAGATCCTCGGCTTCGACGTCACGAGCCAAGCGGCCCTGCTGATCGAATACCAGGCCGCCGGCCCCGAGGAGCTGGAGGACCTGGCCGCCCTTGGCGCGCGGACGCTCGCGGGGCTGCCGCTGCGGAGCCCAGCCGCCCTGTCGACCGACGCGAAGGAGCGCGCGCTCGCGTGGAAGCTGCGCAAGGGCCTCTACACCTCGGTCGCGGGCGCCAGGCCCTCCGGCACGACCGCCCTGCTCGAGGACATCGTCGTGCCGCTGCCCGCCCTCGCGCCGACGTGCGAGGCGCTGCAGGGACTCTTCGAGCGGTACGCGTACCGCGACAGCGTCATCTTCGGGCATGCGAAGGACGGCAACATCCACTTCATGCTCACCGACCGCTTCGAGGGCGACGCGTCGATGGGCCGGTTCACCGGCTTCACCGAGCAGCTGGTCGACCTCGTGCTGGCGGCGGGCGGCAACCTCAAAGCGGAGCACGGGACGGGTCGGGTCATGGCGCCCTTCGTGCGGCGCCAATACGGTGACGAACTGTACGAAGTGATGCGCGAGCTCAAGCGGCTGTGCGATCCGGCCGGCATCCTCAACCCCGGGGTCATCATCGAGGACGACCCCACCGCTTACCTGCGCGACTTCAAGCACGCCGAGCCCATCGAGATCGAGGCCGATCGCTGCGTCGAATGCGGCTACTGCGAGCCGGTGTGTCCCTCGAAGGACCTCACCCTCACGCCCCGGCAGCGCATCGTCGTGCGCCGCGCGATGGCGCGGGCCGAGGCATCCGGCGATCACGCACTCGCGAAGGAGCTCGAGAGCGACTACGACTACTCCGGTGTCGACACGTGCGCGGTCGACGGCATGTGCGTGACGGCCTGCCCGGTGCTGATCAACACGGGACAGCTCGTCAAGCGGCTGCGCCGCGAGGACGCGAACCCGCTGCTCGCCACCGGGTGGAAAGCTGCGGCGAAGGTGTGGGGCCCGGTCACGCGCGCCGGGTCGGTCGCCCTCTCGGCCGCCGACCGCGTGCCCGTCGGCCTCGTGAAGGCCGCCACGACGGTAGGACGCGCAGTGCTCGGCGACGACACGGTGCCCGACTACTCCGCCGATCTCCCGGGCGGGGGCGCGGCGCGCAGGTCTCGAACGGGAAGTCTCGGCTCGGGCGCCGCCGACCCCGTCGCGGTCTACCTGCCGGCGTGCGTCAACAGCATGTTCGGCGCCGCAGGCGACGGCGTCGGCGCGACCGAGGCTTTCACGCGGCTCCTCGAGCGCGGCGGGGTGCGCGTCATCGTGCCCGAGGGCATCGAGGCGATGTGCTGCAGCACGCCTTGGACGTCGAAGGGTTTCACGGGAGGCCGCGACGTGATGGCCGCACGGGTCGTGAAGGCCGTGCGCGAGGCGTCGCGCGAGGGAGCGCTGCCGATCGTGAGTGACGCAGCGAGCTGCACCGAGGGCTTCGCGCACATCTTCGAGGACAGCGGACTGGAATGGCGGACGGAGGATGCCGTCGCCTTCGTCGCCCGCGAGGTGCTGCCGGCGCTGGGCCCGATCGAGCCGCTGGTCGGCTCGCTCGTGCTGCACCCCACCTGCTCCTCGACTCAGATGGGCCTCAACCCCGCTCTGCAGACCGTCGCGGACGCCGTCGCGGGCACGGTCTCGGTGCCGGACGCGTGGGGATGCTGCGGCTTCGCTGGCGACCGCGGGATGCTGCACCCCGAGCTCACCGCGTCGGCTACGGCGGCGGAGGCCGCGGAGGTTCGGGCGCTCGGGGCCGATGCGCATGCTTCGTGCAACCGCACCTGCGAGCTCGGCATGACCCGAGCGACCGGCAGCGAGTACCGGCACATCCTCGAGCTGCTCGAGGAGGCGACCCGGCCCTCGCGTGAAGCCCTCGGCCGGGTTCCCGACGGCGCACCCGCGCGACCGCAGTGATTTTCGCCGAGCGATCCGCCCGCCGACGCGGGATGATGGAGGCATGCCGCTCCCCTGGGAGTTCCACCCCCTCGACGGATCCCACGTCCGCCTCGACCTGCTGCGCGACGACGACTTCGACGCGCTCTACGAGATCCAGTCCGACCCCGAGGTGACCCGCTACCTCCTCTACGAGCCGCGGAGCGCCGAGAAGGTCGCCGAGGTGCTCGCCCGCGACGCGCCCAAGAACCGGCTGGAGAACGTCGACGACTACATCCAGCCGGCGATCCGGGCCCGGGACGGCTCCGGCTCGCTGATCGGGACGATGTACCTCAACATCACCTCGGTCGACGATCGCACCGCAGAGATCGGGTGGCTGGTCGCACCGCGCTTCCAGGGCAGGGGCTACGCGCGGGAGAGCGCGGAGCTGCTGCTCGACCTCGCCTTCGACGAACTCGGCCTGCATCGCGTCTTCGCCGAGCTCGACCCGCGGAACGCGGCATCCGTCGCCGTCTGCACGCGGCTGGGCATGCGCTACGAGGCCCGTCACCTCGAGCACATGTGGCTCAAGGGCGAGTGGAGCGACACCGGCGTCTACGCGATCCTCGAGCGCGAGTGGCGGCAGTCCGACCTGCTCGCCTGAGCCGTCGCCCTGCCGTCAGACCTGACCGCTCGCGGCAGCCTGGCGGGCGCGGCGGTCGGCCTGGCGGCGCTTGGTCCAGCGCGTGAACCTGCGCGTCTCGGGGACGCGGGCGAGGATCGGACCGACCACGATCGTGATCAGGACGTATGCCGTAGCGAGCGCCGCGAGCGAGCGGTCGACCCCCGACCCGACGGCGAGGCCGGCGATCACGATCGAGAACTCGCCGCGCGGCGTCAGCACGAAGCCGGCGCGCCATCGGCCGGCTTCGCCGATGCCGGCACGTCGTGCCGCGACGTAGCCCGTCAGCACCTTCGTCGCCATCGTGACGACGGCGAGGACGATCGCCGGGACGAGCATCGGGACGAGATCGCCCGGGTCGGTGGAGAGGCCGAAGAACAGGAAGAACACGGACGCGAACAGGTCGCGCAGCGGTGTCAGCACGCGTGTCGAGTGCTCGGCGGCCGGCCCCGAGATCGCGATGCCGACGAGGAACGCACCGACCGCGGCCGAAACCTGCACCTGCGCCGCGAGGCCGGCGACGAGGAGCGTCAGCCCGAGCACCGACAGGAGGAGCACCTCGGCGTTCCGGGACCACACGAGCTTCGAGACGATCGCGCCGTGGCGCAGCGCGATGTAGAGGATGACGAGGACCGACGCGAGCGCGAGCGCCACGCTGACGATGCCGGCACCCAGATCGGCGCCGATCAGCAGCGCGGTGAGCACCGGCAGGTAGAACGCCATCGCGAGGTCTTCGATGACGAGGACCGACAGCACGACGGGAGTCTCGCGGTTGGTCAGACGCCCGAGCTCCTGCAGCACCTTCGCGATCACACCGGACGATGAGACCCAGGTGACACCCGCGAGCGCGACCGCTCCGATTGGGCCCCAGCCCAGCAGGAAGCCGACGATCGCTCCCGGCGCCGCGTTGAGCACCATGTCGACGGCGCCCGCGAATCGCGAGGTCTTGAGCGTGCCCACGAGCTCCACGGCGCTGTACTCGAGACCCAGCATCACCATCAGCAGGATGACGCCGATCTCAGCGCCGATCTCGATGAACTCGTCGCTCGCGGCGATCGGGAAGAACCCGCCCTCACCGAAGGCGAGACCGCCCAGCAGGATGAGCGGGATGGGAGAGATGCCGATGCGCGCGGCGAGTCGCCCAAGAAGGCCGATGCCCAACAGGAGCGCGCCGATCTCGATGAGGACGAGCGCGTCGTGGGTCATCGGGCTGCTCAGCCGCCCGCGATGATGCGGACGAGCTTGTCGAGCCCTTCGCGGGTGCCCAGAGCGACGAGACTGTCGCCGCTGGCGAGCCGGTCGGACGGCACCGGCGCAGGCAGCACACCGGTATCCCGGATGATCGCGACGACGGAGCAGCGGGTGAGGGTGCGCGCCTTGGTGTCCCCGAGGGTGCGACCCACGTACGGCGAGTCCGCCCGCACCGGAATCTGCTCCATGTGCAGTCCCGCGATCTGACCGCGCAGCCCGGCGAGCTGAGTCAGCAGGAGGGTGCCGCCAAGCACTTCCGAGAGCGCCGTGGCCTCGTCATCCGTCAACGTGATGGTCTCGTCCGCGCGATCCGGGTCGTCTTCGTCGCTCAGGGCGAGTTCGCGCCCCCCATCGCGGAAGCTGACGACCGAGAGGCGGCGGCCGTCGACGGTGAGGATGTCGTGGCGAACGCCGATTCCCGGAAGCACGACACGTTCGACGTGGACTGGCATGCGACCATCATGCACCTCGAGCGGCGCGGGTCATCCGAGCCGTTGTGGCGTGGAGCGGGCCGGCTCGCATAGCCTGAGCGCKCCGCTGAGTCGCGGCACGGGCGCGGCGCCACTCGCCGTTCACGGAAGGGCCCTAGCGTGACCGACATGAGCGAGCCCGACCCCGCCGCCCCGCGCGTGGCATCCCCCAATCTGTCCACCGCCGCGATGGCGGTGAACCCCGATCCCGACCCCGACCGCGTCATCCCGCGCAAGCAGGTCGTGTCGTGGGCGATGTGGGACTGGGCGACGCAGCCGTTCAACTCGGTGCTGCTCACCTTCGTGTTCGTGCCGCTCTATCTCGTGTCGGCGAACTTCCTGCCGGCGGATGTCGCGGCGCAGAACGCCGACGACTCGCTGGTCTGCTCCGGCGGCGCCGATGCCGCAACGGCGTACTGCGGCGGCCTGGCGGATCTGTCGGAGTGGTACGGCTGGGCGACGTTCCTCGCGGGCATCCTCATCCTGGTGCTGGCGCCGGTGCTCGGGCAGCGGGCCGATGTCGCGGGCAACAAGAAGCGCTGGGTCGTCGGGGCGACGGCGGTCCTGGCGCTCATCCAGTTCTCGCTGTTCTTCGTCTCCTCCGATCCGATGTTCTTCTGGTTCGGCGCGGTGGCCATGGCGCTCGGCGCGGTGACGAGCGAGATCGCCGGCGTGAACTACAACGCGATGCTCGTGGAGGTGTCGACTCCCCGCACCGTCGGCCGGGTCAGCGGCCTCGGCTGGGGACTCGGCTACATCGGCGGCATCCTCGCGCTCGTGCTGGTCGTCGTGCTCAACCAGTTCGATTGGTTCGGACTCGATGTGTCCGACGGGCTCGCCTACCGCCTGATCGCCGTGGGATGCGCGGTGTGGACCGTGGTGTTCGCGATCCCGTTCGTGCTGAACGTCCCCGAGGCACCGGCCCGCACGGACCGCGCGAAGGTCGGCTTCTTCGCGAGCTACGGCAGGCTCGTCCGCGACATCGCGGCGCTGTTCCGCAACCACCGTCCGACCTTCTGGTTCCTGATCGCGAGCGCCGTGTACCGCGACGGCCTCGCCGGCGTCTTCGCGTTCGGCGGCGTGCTCGCCGCGGTCGCCTTCGGCTTCAGCCCCACCGAGGTGATCACCTTCGGCATCGCCCTCAACCTGGTCGCGGGCGTGTCCACGATCGTCGCGGGGCGGCTGGACGACCGCTTCGGCGCCCGCGCGGTGATCGTGACCGCCCTGACGATCCTGATCGTGAGCTGCCTCTTCGTCTTCTTCTTCCGCGAGCAAGGCAAGACGATCTTCTGGATCGGCGGAATCATCCTCTCCGCGGCTGTCGGGCCCGCTCAGGCGTCGAGCCGGTCGCTGCTGGCCCGGGTGACTCCCCTGGGCATGCAGGGCGAGATCTTCGGGCTCTACGCGACGACCGGCCGCGTGATGAGCTTCCTCTCGCCGCTGCTGTGGTCGCTGTTCATCCTGTGGTTCGGCGCCACCTACTGGGGCATCATCGGCATCACGATCGTGCTGGTCGTCGGTCTCGTCCTGCTGCTGTTCGTGAAGCTGCCGAAGCACACCAGGATCGTCTAGCCCGCGCCTCCGCGCGGCTGCGGTCGCGGCATCCGATCTTCGGAGAAGCGCGCCGAAATCGGATGCTTCGGCTCATCCGGCCCGATTTTCGCGACGCTGTCCGAACTTCGGATCGGTGACGGCGGGCAGGCCGCGGGCGGCGGCGACCCGCGAGGGATTCGACTACCCTCGCACGAGGGCCGATCGCGGCCGCTGCGAGTGAAAGGCCCGAGTCCGCCCTGTGTCGATGCCCCTGACCGAGCGCCGCCGGGCGGCCCGGCACCGGCGCGCCCTGGCGTACTGGGGAGTCATGCTGTCGCTCTCCCTGTCGCTCTGGGCGGGGGCGGCCGTGGTCCCCGCGGACTGGCTGCACTTCTCGATGCTCTTCGTGCACCTCGCGTCGATCATCGTGGGCCTCGGCGCCGCCGTGTTCCTCGAGTTCAACGGGCTGCTCTGGATGATCGGGCGGCGCTCGCTCGCCGACCTGCGGCACACCGAGCAGTCGGTCTCGGCGCTGGCCTGGTTCGGCATCCTGGGCCTGTTCTTCAGCGGCGCGTTCCTCGAGCCGGACCTCGCCGTGCCGCTCACCGCGGTGAAGATGACCGCGGTGCTCGTGGTGGCGATGAACGGGGTCGCGATGACACGGCTCACGGCCGATCTCACGCGCCTGCCCGGTGCGATCCCGTTCCGGCGCATCCCCCGGCGGGTGCAGCTGTGGTGCGTGTGGAGCGCCCTCGTGTCGCAGGCGGCATGGTGGACGGCCGTCATCATCGGGATGCTCAACACCGCCACCTGACCGAAAACCCCCTTGGCGCGCACTCAGGATCGCGGTCTAGTCTGGGGGCGGACGGGCGCCCGAGCCCGTGTATGCTTGCGGGCCCACCCGACCCGCTTCAGGTTGCCCCCCGCCCTGAGGACTATTGACATGCCTGAGCTCGCCCTCGACATTCGCGCCGTTCCGCTTCACGCGGCCGAGCGCTCCGCCCTGATCGGTCGACGCCGATGAGCGGCCCGCAGCGCGGCATCACCGAACCGCAGCCGTCCGCGATCGAAGAGCGCCGACGCCTG
Organism: Microbacterium sp. P5_E9; assembly: GCF_054049175.1. Lineage (NCBI taxonomy): Bacteria > Bacillati > Actinomycetota > Actinomycetes > Micrococcales > Microbacteriaceae > Microbacterium > Microbacterium sp. P5_E9. Next base: position 219,489 of record NZ_JBFUMV010000003.1, read on the forward strand.
CGCCAGGCGAAGCAGCGACGCTTCGTGATCTGGGTGAGCGGCGCGAGCATCGTGATCCTGGTCGCCGCGATCGGCACCGTCGGCACGGCCATCGTCACGTCGTTCGCGAGCGCCGACGAGCCCGCCCGGACGCCACTGGGCTCCGAGCCCGCCCCTGCGTTCATCGAGTTCCCCGACGATGTGCCGGCCGCAGCGAACGGCGCCGAGCCGTGCACCACCGTCACCGTGATGTCGTCGTTCGAGAACGCCGAGATGGTCGGGAACCTGGCCGCCGGCTACAACGCGCAGCCCCGCGACATCGATGGTCGGTGCGTGGTCGTCTCCGCCGTGCGCGACAAGTCGGGCGTCGCGGCCGAGGCCGCCGCCGCCGGCTTCCCGAATGTCGCCCCCGAGGCGCGCCCGATCGTCTGGCTGCCCGACTCCTACACGTGGCTGGCCCTGGCGCGAGCCGACGGCGCGACCGCCGTGCTCGAGGTGGGAACCAGCGTCGGCTCGTCCAACATCGTGCTAGCGATGCCGGCTCCCCTCGTCGAGTCGATCGGCTGGGATGCCAAGCCCCCGACGTGGGGCGACGTGTTCGACGCCGCCGCGGACAAAGACCTGTGGGGCGACCTCGGCCATCCCGAGTGGGGCGCCTTCAAGCTCGGCAAGACGAGCCCGGTGGTCGCGACATCCGGCGAAGCGGCGATGTTCGCGTCCTTCGGAACGGCCTCGGGCGATCTCGCCGGCCTCACCGTCAAGGCTGTCGAAGACCCCAAGGTGCAGGACACCGTGCGCGAGCACGAGCTCGCCACCAGCCACTACATGGCCACGCCTGAGCACTTCCTCTGGCATGCACGTCAGGCCGACGACAAGGGCTCGGTCGCGGACTTCCTCTCGGCCGTCATCGTCGACGAGAAGTCCGTCTGGGACTACAACCGCGGGATCACCAGCCGCGACGGCGTGACCCGCGTCGAGGGCGCGCCGCCGGAGGAGAAGCTCGTTCCGATCTATCCCACGGATGGCTTCTACGGCGCCGACAACCCCGCCGTCGTGCTGACCGGTGACTGGGTCGACGAGAACGAAGCCGACGCCGCAGCGGACTTCATCCGCTACGCGGGCACCGTGCAGGGCCAGGAGATCGTCCGCGCGTCCGGTTATCGCGACCTCAACCGCACGCCGGATGCCGGCGTGGCAGACGTCGCCCAGCTCCCCGCAGATCCCCATGGCGTCCTGCCGCTGCCGGAGCAGGATGTCGTGGCCGCGGTCAACACCGCGTTCCCCGACGTTCGCAAGCGCGCTCAGGTGCTCTTCCTCATGGACGTCTCGGGCTCGATGGACGAGCCGATCTCGGCCAGCGACACCAAGCTGTCCGCGGCCAAGTCCGCCATCGCGAAGGCGCTCGACCACTTCACGGCCGGGGACAGCGTCGGACTCGCCGCGTTCGCGCAGAGCCCTGATGGCGCCATGGTGCCGGGCAACGTCTCGCCGATGGCCGAGATCGTGACGAACCACGACGCGCTCCTCGGGGCGCTCGGCGGCCTGCAGTCGATGGGCGACACCCCGCTTTACCAGGCCGTCGACACCTTCGCGGCGCAGCAGGCGGGGTCGTGGTCGTCCGACCGCATCACCGCGATCGTGCTGCTCAGCGACGGCAAGAACGACACGCCCAACGGTCCGACGATCGGCGCCGAGCAGATGCTCGCTGATCTCCAGGCGATGCATCACGACACCCCGGTGCTCATCTTCACCCTCGCCTACGGAGCGGATGCCGACGTCGCCACGCTGCAGTCGATCTCGAGTGCGACCGGCGCGCACTACTACGACGCCACCGACCCGACCAAGCTCACCGCCGTGCTCGGAGACCTCGTCACGAGCTTCTGATCCGGCTCGGCAGGCAGCGGCAGGTCAGCGGGGCCAGGCGTCCGCGAGCTTGACGAGCAGGCGGGCGAGTTCGGCGCGCTCGTCGTCGGTGAAGGCGGCGAGCGCGGAGTCGACCGCCTCGCGCCGCTCGCCGCGGAACCCCCGGACGATCGCGCGTCCCTGATCGGTCAGCGCGATGCGCGTGCGCCGGGCGTCGTCGGGGTCGGCCTCGCGCTGCACGAGCCCGAGCTCGACCCCCTGCTGCACGAGCCGGGACGCGCGCGGCTGATCGACGCCGACCGCGTCGCCCAGTTCGCTGACCGTGAGCGGGACGGATGCCGCGGCCAGCGCCTCGAGCATCCGGAGGCGTGCGGGGCCGCCGAAGCGGCCGCCCGCCATCCACGGCGGCTGACCGTGCATTCCCCCGTGATGAGCCGCGCCGTGCGGACCCCCGTGGGGGCCGGCGTGCGGACCTCCTCGACCCCAGCCTTCGCCGGGCTCGAAGCCGTGGCGGTGGCCCTGACCGTCCCACGGCGGGCGAGGCATCCCTCGTCCGCGCAGACGCGCCAGGGCGGCGGCGATGGCTTCGGCAGGGTCGGGAGTGGCGGTCATCCCCCAAATTTACATGCGACTTGACATGGATTGACATTGCATGTCACACTGCATGTACATGCACTCTGACATGTATTGATCGGTCGGCCTCCTGAGCCGGCTCCCGAAAGGATTACCCATGAACGACATCAACCCTGAAATCAGCCCCGAGCCCGACGGCAGCCCGGACAGCGCCGAAGAGCGCCTCCCCACCGACCGGCGCCCGCTCGGGTTCTGGCTGCGTGCCGTCGATGCCCTCATCTCGCGCGAATTCGACACCGCGTTCGCCGACGAGGGAGTCACCCGACGCGACTGGATGCTGCTGAACGCACTCGCCCGCACGGTCGACGCTCCCGAGTCCGGCCAGTGGCTCGCCCGCAAGGGCAAGCACCTGCGCGGCCTCGAGAAGCGCGGCTGGGCGGACGAGACCGGCGACGGCACCTGGGTGCTCACCGACGAAGGCCGCGCCGCCCTCGAGCGCCTCGGCGGAGTGGTCGACGGCATCCGCCGCCGCATCGCCGACACGGTCGCCCCCGAGGACTTCGCCACCACCCTGGCGTCGCTCGAGTCGATCGCCCGCGAGCTCGGCTGGGACGAGAGCTCCGCACCGACGCGCGGCGGCTTCGGCCGCGGGTATGGGCGGGGCTTCGGCCGTGACTTCGGTCGCGGGTTCGGACCCGGCTTCCGGCCCGGGTTCGGCCGCGAGTTCGGGCCCGGCTTCCGGGCCGGCCACGAGCACCACCATGGCTACGGGCACGGGCACGGGCACGGCGAAGGCCACCCGGCCGACTCCGACCACGGCCACGGCCACGGCCACGGCCCCGAGTTCGGCCACGGCCACGGCCCCGAGTTCGCGCACGGCCACGGGTACGGCCATGGTCGCACCCACGCCGACGAGTCCTGCCACCACGAGCACCACGGTCGGGGCCGCGGTCGGTCACACCAGGGCGGCAGCCACACCGAGCACGCCTACGAGCGCGGCTTCGACGCCGGGTTCCGCCGGGGCCAGCACGCCTGACCCCACCACCGAGACCACCTCTTTTCGCCGAGACCACCTGTTCCAACAGGTGGTCTCGCGCAGAAGGGGTGGTTTCGGCGTGCGGGCGGGGCGAGAAGATGGGGGGATGACGACCCCCGCGCTCCTCGCGATCTCGCATGGCACCGCCTCCGTGGAGGGCCAGGCCGCGATCCGCCACCTCGTCGACGCGGTCGCCGCGCGGCTGCCCGACGTCACGGTGCGACTCGGGCACGTCGACGTGCAGCAGCCGGATGTCGCGGCATCCCTCGCCTCCATTCCCGCTGCGGACCCGGTGGTGATCGTCCCTCTGCTGCTCTCGGCGGGCTACCACGTGCGGGTCGACCTGCGGAAGCAGTCGGCCGGTCGCAGCGCCGTCACGATCGCCCCCGCGCTCGGCCCCGACCCCCGCCTCGTCGACGTGCTGGTCGCGCGCCTCGAAGCCGCTGGACTCGAGGATGCCGACGCCGTCGTGCTCGCCGTCGCCGGCTCGAGCGACGAACGCGCCAACGACGACTGCCGGGTCATCGGTGCGATGCTCGCCGAGCGACTCGCCCGTGGCGTGACCGTCGGATTCCTCGCGGCCGCCGAGCCTCGCCTCGGTGTCGCGGTCGCCGGGGCGCGGGAAGCGCGGGGCGACGGCATCCGTCCGCGGGTCATCGTCGCGAACTATCTGCTGGCGCCCGGGTATTTCCACGACCTCGCGGTGCGCCTCTCCGATAGCGCCACGGTCGCCCGTCCGCTGCTCGACGCGGATGCGCCCGCCGACTCGCTCGTCGACCTCGTCGTGGAGCGCTACCGCACAGCCGCCGCCGCAAAGTCCAGCATGTGACGCCGTGTGACCTCACGTTGCAGAGTCTGACGCTGGACTGGGTCCAGAAAGGGTCCGCTTCTAGCCTCGGGTGAACGCGGGTGCTATGTGTCCGCGCCCGGATTCTCCGGACGACGTGGAGGCGACAGTGACCATCAGTGAGACCGAGCAGGCAGCGGCCCGCCCGCCGCATGCGGGCAACGCTGAGACGCTGCCTGCGGCGCGTCCGCCGCGCCCCTCGTCCCGCCCGAACGGGCAGTGGAAGATCGACGGCACGACCCCGCTCAACGGCAACGAGGAGTGGAAGCAGGTCGACAACGGCCTCGCCGTGCGCGAGCGCATCGAGAACATCTACGCCCAGGGCGGTTTCGCGTCGATCGACCCGACCGATCTGCACGGGCGCTTCCGCGTCTGGGGCCTGTACACCCAGCGCAAGCCGGGCATCGACGGCGGCCGCACGGCGACCCTCGAGCCGCACGAACTCGAAGACGAGTACTTCATGCTGCGCGTCCGCATCGACGGCGGGCAGCTCACGACCGAGCAGCTGCGGGTCATCGCGGGCATCTCGACCGAGTTCGGCCGCGGCACCGCCGACCTGACCGACCGGCAGAACATCCAGCTGCACTGGATCCGCGTCGAGGACGTCCCGGAGATCTGGCGCCGCCTCGAGGCCGTCGGACTCGGCACGACCGAGGCGTGCGGCGACGTGCCACGCGTCGTGCTCGGATCGCCGGTCGCCGGCATCTCGGTCGATGAGTTGATCGACCCGACCCCGCAGATCGACGAGATCACGTCCCGTTTCATCGGCGATCCCTCGCTCGCGAACCTGCCCCGCAAGTTCAAGACCGCGATCACCGGTCACCCCAGCCAGGACGTCGTGCACGAGATCAACGACGTCGCCTTCGTCGCCGTCGAGCACCCCGAACTCGGCATCGGCTACGACCTGTGGGTCGGCGGCGGCCTCTCCACCACCCCCCGCCTCGCGGAGCGGCTCGGCACGTTCGTCGCTCCGGAGCGGGTGGCGGATGCCTGGCACGGCGTCGCCCAGATCTTCCGCGATTACGGCTACCGGAGGCTGCGCAACAAGGCGCGGCTGAAGTTCCTGCTCGCCGAGTGGGGCACCGAGAAGTTCCGCCAGGTGCTGCAGGACGAATACCTCGGCTACGCGCTGCCCGACGGACCGGCCGCACCGAAGCCGCTCGCGCACGGCGATCACGTCGGCGTGCACAAGCAGAAGGACGGCCGCTCGTACGTCGGCGCCACGCCGATCGTCGGTCGCGTCTCGGGCCCGAACCTCGGCAAGCTCGCCGACCTCATCGAGGCGCACGGCTCGACGCGGCTGCGCACGACGCCGTACCAGAAGGTCGTCATCCTCGACATCCCTGAAGACCGCGTGGAGTCCCTCATCGCGGGCCTCGACGAGCTCGGCCTGTCGGCCCGGCCGAGCCTCATCCGCCGCGGCACGATCGCGTGCACGGGCATCGAGTTCTGCAAGCTCGCCATCGTGGAGACGAAGGCCTACGCGACCGCGGCCGTGCTGGACCTCGAGGAGCGCCTCGAGCAGTTCGACCTGCCGCACCCGATCTCGCTCCACGTCAACGGCTGCCCCAACTCGTGTGCGCGCATCCAGACCGCCGACATCGGGCTCAAGGGCCAGCTCGTCACGATCGACGGCGAGCAGGTGCCGGGCTACCAGGTGCACCTGGGCGGCGGGCTCGTCAACGCCGACCGGGACGAGGCCGGCCTCGGTCGCACTGTCCGCGGCCTCAAGGTCGCCGCCGATGGCATCGCCGACTACACCGAGCGCATCGTCACGCGGTTCCTCGCGGATCGGGATGCCGCGTCCGACGAGACCTTCGCGCAGTGGGCGCACCGCGCCGAAGAGGAGGCCCTCCAGTGACCGTCTCACTCGCCCCCCGTCTCGCGACGAAGCGCTCCGCCGAGGAGCTCGAAGCCCTCGCCGCGCAGGGCAACCTCGAACTCGGCAGCCTCACCGACCACGAGGCATCCCCCGCCGACGTCGTCGCGTGGGTCGCCGAGAACTTCGGGGCGGATGCCGCGGCCGTCGCCTGCTCGATGGCCGACGCCGCGCTGCCCCACCTGGTGGCGCAGCGCCTGCCCGGGGTCGACGTGCTCTTCCTCGACACCGGCTACCACTTCTTCGAGACCCGGGTCACCCGCGACGAGGTCGCCGCCTCGCTCGACGTCCGGGTGGTCGACGTGCTGCCGCAGCAGACCGTCGCCGAGCAGGACGCCGAGTTCGGCGCGAAGCTGCACGACCGCGATCCCGGCCTCTGCTGCGCCCGTCGCAAGGTGGCGCCCCTCCAGGACGCGCTCGGCGGCTACGAGGTGTGGTTCACCGGGGTGCGCCGCGACGAGGCGCCCACCCGCGCAAACACGCCGCTCGTGGTCTGGGACGAGCGCAACGGCCTGGTGAAGGTCAACCCGGTGGCGGCATGGAGCTTCGATGATCTGCTCGACTACGCCGGCTCCCACCAGGTGCCGGTGAACCTCCTGGTTTCGAACGGCTACCCCTCGATCGGCTGCGAGCCGTGCACGGCACGGGTCGCGCCAGGCGACGACCCCCGGTCGGGCCGCTGGGCGGGCCTGTCCAAGACGGAATGCGGGCTGCACCTATGAGCATCGACATCACCGCGACCAGCCCGGTCCCTGCGACAACGCCGGTCCCTGAGCTTGTCGAAGGGTCCGGCGCTTCGACAGGCTCAGCGACCAGCTCAGCGCGCCTGTCGACCCTCGACATCCTCGAGGCCGAGGCCATCCACATCATCCGCGAGGTCGTCGCCGAGTTCGAGCGGCCCGTGCTGCTGTTCTCCGGCGGCAAGGACTCGGTCGTCGTGCTCCACCTCGCCGCGAAGGCGTTCTGGCCGGGCCGCGTGCCGTTCCCGGTGCTGCACGTCGACACCGGCCACAACTTCCCCGAGGTCATCGCGTTCCGCGACGAGACCGTCGAGCGCCTCGGCATCCGCCTCGAAGTGGCTCGCGTGCAGGACTACATCGATGACGGACGCCTCGCCGAGCGTGCCGACGGCACCCGCAACCCCCTGCAGACGCTGCCGCTGCTCGACGCGATCGCGGCCGGACGCCACGATGCCGTCTTCGGCGGGGCTCGGCGCGACGAGGACAAGGCACGCGCCAAAGAGCGGATCATCTCGCTGCGCGATGAGTTCGGCCAGTGGGATCCGCGCAACCAGCGCCCCGAGCTGTGGAGCCTCTACAACGGCCGGCACACGCCGGGACAGCACGTGCGGGCGTTCCCGATCTCGAACTGGACCGAGCTCGACGTCTGGCGCTACATCGAGCGCGAGGGCATCGCGCTGCCGCCCCTCTACTTCGCGCACGAGCGCGAGGTCTTCCGCCGCGACGGCATGTGGCGGGCGGTGGGCGAGTCCTCCCCCGCCGACCGCGGCGAGCAGACCGAGCGTCGCCTCGTGCGCTACCGCACGGTCGGCGACATGAGCTGCACCGGAGCGGTGGAATCGGATGCCTCGGACCTGGCATCGATCGTCGCCGAGGTCGCCCAGACGACGCTGACCGAGCGCGGCGCGACCCGGGCCGACGACCGCCTGTCCGAGGCCGCCATGGAGGACCGCAAGAAGGACGGGTACTTCTGATGGGTACGGCACTCGCGCAGGGCACGCTCTTCCGCTTCGCCACTGCCGGCTCGGTCGATGACGGCAAGTCGACGCTCGTCGGCCGCCTGCTGCACGACTCGAAGGCGATCCTCGCCGACCAGCTCGAGCAGGTCGCCCGCACCTCCGCGGAGCGCGGGTTCGCGCACGGGGACTTCGACTTCGCCCTCCTCACCGACGGCCTGCGCGCCGAGCGGGAGCAGGGCATCACGATCGACGTCGCGTACCGCTACTTCTCCACCGGCGCGCGGTCGTTCATCCTCGCCGACTGCCCCGGGCACGTGCAGTACACGCGCAACATGGTCACCGGCGCGACCACGGCAGATGCCGTCGTCGTGCTGATCGACGGGCGCAAGGGCGTGCTCGAGCAGACCCGCCGGCACCTGGCCGTCGTCGCCCTGCTGCGGGTGCCGCACGTCATCGTCGCCGTCAACAAGATCGACCTGCTCGGCTTCGCCGAGGAGGCCTACACCCCGGTCGCCGAGGCCGTGCGCGCCGTCACGCGCGAACTCGGCATCGACGACGTGCACGTGCTGCCCGTCTCCGCGCTCCAGGGCGACAACATCGTCGACCGCTCGGCCAACATGCCCTGGTACGACGGCCCCGCCCTGCTCGAACTGCTCGAGGCGCTGCCCGCGGCGGACGAGCTCCAGGGCGCGTACGACGCTTTCCGCCTGCCTGTGCAATCGGTGCTGCGGCCGCAGGGCGGCCTCGCCCCCGACCTCGCCGCCGACCCGGCGCTCGCGGAGCGCTACCGCGACTACCGCGCGGTCGCCGGCCGCGTGTCGTCCGGCACCGTGCGGATCGGCGATGAGGTGCAGGTCTTCCCGACCGGCATCCGCACCACCGTCACCGGGATCGCCATCGCCGGCGTCGAGGCCACCGAGGCCATCGCCCCGCAGGCGATCGCGCTCCAATTCGCCGACGACGTGGATGCCGCGCGCGGCGCCGTCATCGTCGCCGCGGGCACCCTGCCGGCCGGCGCCCGCGACCTCGATGCGGAACTGTTCCAGCTCGACAGCCGGCCGCTCACCGCGGGCGCCCGCGTGCTCGTCAAGCACGGCACGCTCACGGTGCAGGCGATCGTCGCCGAGATCGTCGATCGGCGCGACCTCGACACGCTCGCCCACGAGCCCGCCTCCACCCTGGAGGTCAACGACATCGGCCGTGCGCGCCTGCGCCTTGCCGCCGACCTTCCGATCGAGCCCTACGGCGTCACCCGCGCCGGGGGATCGTTCCTGGTCATCCATCCGTCCGACGGCGCCACCCTCGCCGCCGGCATCACGCACGGCTGATCAGCCGCGCGCGCACCACCCCAACCGAACCGCCCATCGAAGGAGGCGAAACAGTGAACAAGACCCGCATTGCGACGACGATCACGACCCTAGGACTCGTGGCCGCCATGATGACCGGCTGCGCCACCGCGACCGCCGAACCTGCGAGCGTCTCCGACGACGGGCCTTCGGCGACCGAGCTGCGCCTCGGCTACTTCGCCAACGTCACGCACGCGCCCGCACTGGTCGGACTGCAGGAGGGCCTCTTCCAGGACGCCCTGGGCGACGTGAAGCTCACGACCCAGGTCTTCAACGCCGGCCCCGCCGCGATCGAAGCGCTGTCGGCCGGAGCGATCGACGCGACCTACATCGGCCCGAACCCGTCGATCAACACCTTCATCCAGTCCGCCGGCGCCTCCGCACGGATCATCGCCGGAGCCGCCACCGGCGGTGCCGCGCTCGTGGTGCGCGACGGCATCGACTCGGCCGCCGACCTGGCCGGCACGACGCTCGCCTCGCCCCAGCTCGGCAACACGCAGGACGTCGCGCTGCGGGTGTGGCTCGACGACGAGGGCTACCAGACCGACACCACCGGCGGCGGTGACGTGCACATCACGCCCACCGAGAACGCCCAGACGCTCACGCTCTTCCAGCAGGGCGGCCTCGACGGCGCCTGGCTGCCGGAGCCGTGGGTCTCGCGGCTGATCCTCGACGCCGGCGCTCATGTGCTCGTCGACGAGGCCGACCTCTGGGACGACGGCGCGTTCCCGACGACGGTGCTGCTCGTGCGCGCGGACTTCCTCAAGGACCACGCCGACGTCGTCAAGCAGCTCTTGCAGGGCCACATCGCGTCCGTGCAGTGGATCACCGACCACCCCGACGAAGCGGGCGGCGTGATCAACAGCGCCATCGAGGCCGAGACCGGCAAGCCGCTCGCCGACGAGGTCATCGCCCGAGCGCTCGAGCACGTCGCCTTCTCGGTCGACCCGCACGCCGAGACGTTCCCGACGCTCGTCGAGAACGGCCTCAAGGCCGGAACGCAGAAGGACGGCTCGATCGACGGGCTGTTCGACCTGCGCCTCCTCAACGGACTGCTCAAGGCCGACGGCGGCGAGACGGTCTCGGCGGCCGGCCTGGGCAAGGACTGACACTCATGACCGCGGCATCCGCTCCTGCTTCCGGCACCACCGCTTCGGTGGCGCCGGAAGCGGGCGTGCCGAACCTGCTGGGCCCGAGCTTCGACGAGAGCGCGTCGCTGCGTCAGCCCGGTCCGCCGGCACCCGTGGCGATCCGGATCGAAGGCGTCACCAAGCGGTTCGGCGGCGGGCCGCTCGTGCTCGACGGCATCGACCTCGACATCGCGGCCGGCGAGTTCGTCTGCCTGCTCGGCGCCTCCGGCTGCGGCAAGTCGACGCTGCTCAACCTCATCGCCGGCCTCGACAAGCCGACCGCAGGACACATCGACACCCCGGGCGCCGGATCTGCCGTGATGTTCCAGGAGTCGGCGCTCATGCCCTGGCTGAGCGCCCGCCGCAATGTCGAGCTGGCGCTGCACCTGCGCGGGGTGCCCCGGCGCGAACGCCGCGAGAAGGCGCTCGCGCTGCTGGACACCGTCAATCTCGCGGATGCCGCGGACAAGCGTCCGCACGAGCTCTCCGGCGGCATGCGCCAGCGTGTCGCCCTCGCCCGCGCGCTCGCTCAGGACCGGCCGGTGCTGCTGATGGATGAGCCGTTCGCCGCGCTCGATGCGATCACCCGCGACCTCTTGCACGAGGAGCTCGAGCGCGTCTGGCGGGCGACCGGACGCACGATCGTGTTCGTCACGCACAACGTGCGCGAAGCCGCCCGGCTCGGCCAGCGGGTCGTGCTCCTCTCCAGCCGCCCCGGCCGCGTCGCCGAGGAGTGGCGCATCACCCAGACCGTGGGCCGCCGCATCGAATCCCCCGAGGTCGCCGCCCTTTCGGTGGAGATCACCGACAAGCTGCGCAAGGAGATCCGCCGAAATGCCGCGTGACATCGCCGCGCTTGCGGACCCGGCATCCGATCGCCTCCCCTCGGCGGACGACTTCCGCAGCCTCGAAGCAGGACTCGACCGCCTGCAGACCGACCCGGAGCGTCCGCGCAGCCGGTGGCATACCTTCACGACGAGCGTCCTGCCCCCGCTGATCTTCGTCGGCGTGCTGATCCTCGTCTGGCAGCTGTACGTGATGATCGCCCACCCGCGGCCGGACCTCGCGCCCAGCCCGGTGGACGTCGCCCTCGCCCTCGGCGACGCGTGGGAATCCGGCCGGCTTCAGATCGCGATCACCACGAGCCTCGAGCGCGGCATCATCGGATTCCTCATCGCCATCGCCGTGGGCACGCCGCTCGGGCTGCTGTTGGCCGAGGTGAAGCCGCTCCGCCGGGCGATGGGCCCGATCATCTCGGGACTGCAGGTGCTGCCCTCGGTCGCGTGGGTGCCGGCTGCGATCCTCTGGTTCGGCCTCTCCGATGCCACGGTCTACTTCGTCATCCTGATGGGCGCGATCCCGTCGATCGTCAACGGCCTCATCGCCGGCATCGACCAGGTGCCTCCGCAGCTGCGTCGGGTCGGCACGGTGCTCGGCGCCGGTCGCTTCCAGCTCGCCACCCTCGTGATCCTTCCCGCGGCCCTCCCCGGGTACCTCGCCGGCCTCAAGCAGGGCTGGGCGTTCTCGTGGCGGTCGCTGATGGCCGCTGAGATCATCGCGACGGGCGGCACGATCGGCTTCGGTCTCGGCTCCATGCTCGACCAGTCGCGCACGCTCGCCGATCTTCCCGGTGTGCTCGGCACGATCCTGGTGATCCTCACGATCGGCGTCTTCATCGAGCTCGTCTTCTTCGGTCCTCTGGAGCGACGGATGCTGCGTGGCCGGGGTCTCCTGCAGTCCGGGGGTGCCCGATGAACGCGGGTCTCGTCACGCTCGTCGGCGCCGGCCCCGGCGACCCCGATCTGCTCACCGTGCGGGGACTCCGCGCCCTGCAGAACGCCGACGTCATCGTCGCCGACCGGCTCGGTGCGCGGAGCGTCCTGGATGGCCTCGATCTCGACGCCGAGGTCGTGGACGTCGGCAAGCTCCCCGGCCACCACGCCGTGCCGCAGGACGCGATCAACGCCCTGCTCGTGCAGCTCGCCCAGGCTGGCAAGAACGTGGTGCGGCTCAAAGGCGGCGACCCGTACATCTTCGGCCGCGGCGGCGAGGAGCTCGCCTTCTGCCAGGCCGCCGGCGTGCACGTCGACGTGGTGCCCGGCATCACCAGTGCCGTCTCAGTACCAGCGATCGCCGGCATCCCGCTCACCCATCGCGGCCTCGCCGCCACCTTCACCGTCGTCAGCGGCCACGATCAGATCGCGCAGCTCTCTGGTGGGCGCGACCACACCGTCGTGATCCTCATGGGCATCGGCACGCTCGCGAACTCCGCCATCACCCTCGCCCGCGGCGAGCGCGGCGCGGACTGCCCGGTGGCAATCATCGAAGACGGCTATGGCCCGCACCAGCGCGTCACCGTCGGCACCCTCGGCACGATCGCGACGCAGGCGGCGCTGCGATCGGTGCGCTCGCCCGCTGTCGTGGTCGTCGGCGACGTCGTCTCGCTCAGTCCCTATGCGCCCGCGGAGCTCTCCGCATCGTCCTCCGTTCCGCAGTCGAACACGGCCGGGCCACGCAACGCGTAGCCCCCGAATCGACCACCGAACAACCACCCGAACGAAAGGCCTTCGCTGTGACCGAGAACTCCCCGGCCCTCCAGCCCCTCCGCGTCGCGATCGTCGGCGCCGGACCCGCCGGCATCTACGCCGGCAACATCCTCGCGAACACCGTGGCCGCCGGCGGCGGCGGCGTCGCCATCGACCTGTTCGAGTCGCTCCCGGCCCCCTACGGGCTCATCCGGTACGGGGTCGCGCCCGATCACCCGCGCATCAAGGGCATCGTGACGTCGCTCCACGAGATGCTCGCTGCCGGCACGATCCGCTTCATCGGCAACGTCGAGGTGGGCCGCGACATCGCCCTCGACGACCTGCGCGAKCGGTACGACGCCGTGATCCTCGCCACCGGCGCCATCCGCGACGCCGCGCTCGACATCCCCGGCATCGACCTGCCCGGATCGCACGGGGCTGCCGACTTCGTCTCCTGGTACGACGGGCACCCCGACGTCGCACGCGACTGGCCGCTCGATGCCGCCGAGGTGGCGGTCATCGGCAACGGCAATGTCGCACTCGACGTCGCACGCGTATTGGCCAAGCACGCCGTGGACCTCCGCCCCACCGAGATCCCCGACAACGTGCTCGCCGGGCTCGAGGCATCCGTCGTCACCGACGTCCACGTCTTCGGGCGCCGCGGCCCCGGCGACATCAAGTTCAGTCCGATCGAGCTGCGCGAGCTCGGCGAGCTCGCCGACGTCGACATCGTGCTCGCCGACGAGGACTTCGCCCACGTCGACGCCTCGAGCGCCACCACGAATCAGCTCAAGGTCATGCTCCGCATCCTCGATGGCTGGCGGTCCCGCCCGGCCACCGGTGCGAGCCGACGCCTGCACCTGCATTTCCACCACGCGCCGGTCGCGGCGCTCGGCACAGACCGCGTCGAGGGCCTGCGCTTCGAGCGCACCGTGCCGGTCGAAGGCGGCGTGGCGGGCACCGGCGAGTTCCGAGACATCCCGGTGCAGGCCGTGTACCGGGCGGTCGGCTACTACGGCAGCCCGGTGCTCGACGCACCATTCGACGATGCGGCAGGGGTCGTCCCGAACGTCGAAGGCCGGGTGATCGATCCGGCCTCGACCGCTCCCGTCCCGGGGCTGTACGCGACCGGCTGGATCAAGCGGGGACCCGTCGGCCTCATCGGCCACACCAAGAGCGACGCGATGGAGACGATCGCCCACCTGGTCGCCGATGCCCAGGCCGGAGTGCTCACCTCCCCGAGCGTGACCGACGACGTCCTCGAACTGCTCGCGGAGCGCGACGTCGCGTACACGACCTGGGACGGCTGGCTGGCCTTGGACGCCTACGAGCGCGAGCTCGGGCAGACGCACCGGCACGCGCGCGAGCGCGTCAAGGTCGTCGCCCGCGACGAGCAGGTGCAGGTCTCGCGCGCCGGAGCGCTGATCGGGTCGTGACGTATGTGATCGCCCTGCCGTGTGTGGACGTGAAGGACCGCGCGTGCATCGACGAGTGCCCGGTGGACTGCATCTACGAGGGTGACCGGAGCTTGTACATCCATCCGGACGAGTGCGTGGACTGCGGCGCCTGCGAACCAGTGTGCCCGATGGAGGCGATCTACTACGAAGACGACCTCCCCGAGGAGTGGTCGGACTACTACAAGGCGAACGTCGAGTTCTTCGACGAGGTCGGATCCCCCGGTGGGGCTGCGAAGGTCGGCGTGATCCACACCGACCACCCGATCATCGCCGCACTGCCCCCACAGGCCTGACGACCATGCCCGAATCGGCATTCGACGGGATGAGCGCGGCGGACGCGGCCGACGTCGTCGTGCTGGGCGGTGGCCCGGCAGGGCTGTCCGCGGCGCTGAACCTGGGGCGCTCGCGAACCAGCGTGGTCGTCGTCGACGCGGGGCGGCCGCGCAATGCCGCTACGCTGCGTTCTCACGGATTCCTGACCCGCGACGGGGTGTCCCCCCTCGAACTGCGCAAGCTCGCCCGCGCTGAACTGGCCGCCTATCCGGGGGTGCGCGTGCTCGAGCGCACTGCCGCCAGTGCCCTGCATCCGATGGATGCCTCCAGCGGCATGCGATTCATGGTCGGCCTCAGCGGGCGCAAGGCGGGCGCCCCGTCGGCGATCGCCGCCCGCTCGGTGATCGTCGCGACCGGGCTGCGCGAAACCCTGCCCGCCATCCCGAGCCTGCGCGCGTTCTACGGCATGAGCATGTTCAGCTGCGCTGCGTGCGACGCCTGGGAGCTGCAGGATCGCCCCCTCGCCCTGATCGGCGAGACCCCCGACCTCGCCGCGCGCGCCCGGCTCATCGCCCGGTGGACCGATCGGCTCACGGTCTTCACCAACGGCGCCGACATCATCGACGCGGCCGAGGAGGCCGAGCTCGCGGCATCCGGAATCATCGTCGAGCGCCGAGCGATTGACGACCTCGAAGGCGATCGCGGCGCCGTGTCGGCGCTGCGCCTGACGGACGGCACCCGGGTGCCGATCGACGGCGGATTCGTCCGGCCGCTCTGGCATCCGGCACTCGACTTCCTCTCCGGGCTCGACGCAGACCGCGATGGAGACGGCCACCTCGTCGTGGACGCCTCCGGGCGCACCTCGGTGCCCGGCCTGTATGCGGCGGGGGATGCCGCGGCCCCGGGTCCGCAGCAGCTCATCGTCGCCGCCGGCCAGGGTGCGCGCGCTGCCGCGGTGCTCGTGCACGATCTGGTCGGCGTGCGCACCGCCCACTGATCCCACCTCTTAGCCGGGCGGATTGAAGACCAATAAACGGCGCCGTGTCAACCCCATCGACCGTTTTCCTGATCCGGACGACGCTAGAACCATGACCGGACTCGCAGTCATCCTGCTCATCGTCGGAGTCGTCCTGCTTCTGCTGGGCCTCTTCGTCGAGGCAGCCAAGTTCCTCCTCTGGATCGGAATCGTCCTGGTGGTCGTCGCGATCATCGCCTGGCTGTTCCGCTATATCCGCCGCGGAACCTGACGGATGCCTCGAGACGAGCGGGACCATAACCCGGTGGCGATACGCCACCCCTAGGAAAAGGAGATGCACATGGGTATCGGAGACGACATCAAGCACACCGCCGAAAAGGCGACCGGCAAGGTCAAGGAAGAGATCGGCGACGCGACCGACAACGAGCGCCTCGAAGCCCAGGGCAAGGTCGACCAGGCCAACGCCCAGGCGAAGAAGGTCGGCGACGACGTCAAGGACGTCTTCAACAACTGACCTGCAGTTCCGATGCCCCCCGCTCCGTCAAGCGGGGGGCATCGGTGCGTCCGGAGGGTGCTCGGGCAGTTCAGCGCCTCGTCTGCTCCGACCCCGACAGCCGCTGCGCGAGGTAGATGGGCACGATCGAGACGACGACCATCACCACGGCGATGACCGAGACGATCGGCGCCTGGTTGGGCCGGAACATGTTGTTGAGGATGAAGATCGGCAGCGTCGTCACGCCCGAGCCCGCGGTGAAGGTCGTCACGATGATCTCGTCGAAGCTCAGCGCGAACGCGAGCAGGGACCCGGCCAGGATCGCCGACCGCAGCTGCGGGAACGTCACCAGCCGGAAGGTCGTCCAGACGCCCGCGCCGAGGTCGGCGGAGGCCTCTTCGAGGTTGATGCCCATGCGCCGCAGACGCGCGATCGCATTGTTGAAGACCGTGACGATGCAGAAGGTCGCGTGCGCGATGACCACCGTCCAGATCGACAGCGGAATGCCCATGATCGTGCGGAAGAAGTTGTTCAGCGCGATGCCCGTGATGATGCCGGGGAGTGCGATCGGCAGGATCACGAGAAGGTTCACCGCGCTGCGGCCGAAGAAGTCGAACCGCTGCAGGGCGAGTGACAGAAGTGTGCCGAGCACGATCGATATGAGCGTCGCGACGATCGCGATCTGAACGCTTGTGAGCACTGCCCCGACCGCGCCGGCGGACTGGAAGGTCTTGACCCACCACTCGAGCGTGAAGCCCGGCGGGGGCCAGGCGAGCGACGTCGACGTCGAGAACGAGTTCACGAGCACGACGAACAGCGGCACGTAGACGACCACCAGGATCAGGACCGTGACGATCCCGAGCGTGACGCGGGCGGACTTTCCGAGTCGCATCGGGGTCTCCTAGAGATTGTCCAGGGCGCCCGTGCGTCGCACGAGGGCCAGGTAGCCGAAGATGATGACGATCGGGATGAGCGCGATCGCGGCCGCGAGCGGCAGGTTGTTCGCGGCACCCACGTTCGTGTAGACCAGGTTGCCGAGCATCTGGGTCGTGCCGCCGACGATGTTCACGGTGATGTAGTCGCCGAGTGTCAGCGAGAAGGCGAAGATCGTGCCCGCAATGATCGCGGGCATCGCCAGCGGGAGCACTACGAGACCCAGCGTGCGCCAGCTCCTGCCACCGAGATCCGCGGATGCCTCGAGCAGTGAATCGGGCACACGCTCGAGTCCGGCGTAGATGGGCAGGATCACGTACGGCAGCCACAGGTACGCCAGCGTGATGATCGCCGCGGTCAGTCCGTACCCGGGCGTATGCAGGCCGAACGGCGCGAGAACCCACTCCAGGATGCCGTCCTGAGAGAGCACCGACCGCCACGCATAGGCCTTTACGAGATAGCTCGCCCACAGTGGCATCAGCACCGCGATCACCAGCAGACGCTGGACGCGAGGCGTGGCCACTTTGGCCATGAAGAAGGCGATCGGCAGGGCGACGACGACGTCAATGAGCGTCACGGCCAGGGCGATGCCCACGGTGCGCAGGGTCACCGTCTGGTAGAGCGCGCCGGTGAGCACCGTGATGATGTTGTCGAGCGTCCAGTCCGTGACGATCTCACCGGTGAAGCTGTCGACCTTCCAGAACGCCGTGATCAGCAGCAGCAGGAGCGCGACGATGTACACGACGCCCAGCCAGAACAGCGGCGCACTCAACAGCAGCCCGAGTCGGGCGCGCGGGTGTGTGCTCAGCCACGCCGACGCGCGCCGGTTCGGCGTCACGCGCGGCACCGGCACCGCCCTCGTCGGCGGGGACAGGTGGATCGAGTCGGTCATCGTCTTCCTCGGTGTGAGCCGGGGGCGGCTGCGGAGCCGCCCCCGGCTGTCGGTCGGGCGTCAGCCCTTGATCTCGGCCCAGGCTTCGGTCCACTTGGAGTAGTCGACGCACTCGACGTCGGTGCGACCGTCGACGCAGTCGGCGATCGGCGTGGTCCAGTACCAGATCTGGGACGCGTACTCCGCGTCGCCGGCGTGGTAGGCCTCGCAGTCGTCGCGGTAATCGCAGGCGGCGTCGCTGGACGGCGCCTCACCGAAGTACGCGGTCGCCTGAGCGTTGACCTCGGGGCTGGCGATCCAGTCCAGCCACGCGTAAGCGCAGTTGGGGTTCTTCGCCTGCGATGCGATCATCCACGTGTCCGACCAGCCGGTCGCGCCCTCTTCGGGCAGGACCACATCGGTGGTCGCGCCTTCGCCGGCGAGGACGTTCTGGATGACCTGCCATGTGGTGCCGGCGACCGAGTCGCCGGTCTGGAAGGCCTGGATCTCCTTGAGGTAGTCCGACCAGTACTCGCCGACGTGCGGGCGCTGCGCCTTCAGCAGGTCGACCGCAGCCTGGAACTGCTCCTCGTCCAGCGCGTAGGGGTTCTCGATCCCGAGGTCCGGCTGGTGCGCCATGAGGTACACCGCGGCATCGGCGATGTAGATCGGCGAGTCGTACGCGGTGATGTTGCCGCTGTAGTCACCCGCTCCCTCGAACACGACCTCCCACGACGTCGGCGCCGGGGTCACGATCTCCGTGTTGTACATCAGGAGGTTGGCGCCATAGCCGTGCGGAACGCCGTAGGACTGGCCGTCGACCGAGTTCCAGGCCTGCTCCTTGAGGAAGTCGTAGACGCCCGCGTAGCTGGGGATGAGGTCGGTGTTCACCGGGGCGACGTCGCCCGCGGCGATGAGGCGGAGGGTCGCGTCGCCCGAGGCCGCCACGACATCGTACTCGCCGGTCTTCATCAGGCTGACCGCCTCGTCCGAGGTGCCGTACGACTTCGAGGTGACCATGCATCCGGTCTTCTCCTCGAACCCGGTCACCCAGTCGACGGCGGGGTCGTTGCTGCCGTCTTCGACGTAGCCGGGCCAGGCGATGATCGAGACCTGACCTTCCATCTCGCCGAGCTCGTCGGCCTCCTCTGACGGGGCTGCGCTGCCACCGCCTGACGTGCCGCAGCCGGCCAGGATGGCGATCGAGCCGATCGCCAGTGCGGTCGCGGCATATCGCGCCCCGCGTGTCAGTCGCATCATGGTGTGCTTCCTCTCTCGGTGTGCTGTGGTGCTGTGCTTCCCGGGCCGTGGCCCGCGGATCGGTGCCGGCTCACATGCCGGGCGGAACGACGAGCGGCACGACATCCGCGTCGTGCCAGGTGACGTGCACGCGATTGCCGCGCTCCTCGTCGGCGTCGCGAGCCCGGTCGTTGGGCTCGAGCACCGTCACGCGCATACCCGCATCGAGATCGATGACACGACGGATGCCGCTGCCGAGGTAGATCGATTCCACGAGGGTGCCCGGAGCCGAGCGCTCGCCCGCGCCGGTCGCCGGCTGACTGCCGAGCGTCAGCTTCTCCGGGCGGATCGAGTGCTCTCCCGCGCGTCCGATCAGCGAGGTGGAGCGATCGAGGTCGAACAGGTTGGAGGTCCCCACGAAGTCGGCCACGAAGCGCGACGCCGGCCGCTCGTAGAGATCCCTCGGCGTCCCGAGCTGCTCGATGCGGCCATCGTGGAAGACGGCAACCCGATCGGAGAGTGTCAGCGCCTCCTCCTGGTCGTGTGTGACGAAGATGAACGTGATGCCGAGGTCGCGCTGGATCTGCTTGAGCTCCACCTGCATCTGCTCGCGGAGCTTGAGGTCGAGGGCGCCGAGCGGCTCGTCCAGCAGCAGCACCTTGGGCTGCACGACGGTCGCGCGGGCGAGGGCGACGCGCTGACGCTGACCGCCGGACAGCTGCGAAGGCTTGCGCGCGGCCATCTGCTCGAGTCGCACGGCCTCGAGAGCCTTCATCGCCCGCTCGCGGCGTTCTGCGCGTCCGACGCCCCGGACGCGCAGTCCGTACGCGACGTTGTCGAGCACGGACATGTGCGGGAAGAGCGCATAGTCCTGGAAGACCGTGTTGACGTCGCGATCGAACGGGGCCTTCTTGGTCACGTCCTGGCCGAAGAGCTCGATGGTTCCGGCGCTCGGCTGCTCGAAACCGGCGATGAGGCGCAGCACCGTGGTCTTGCCCGACCCGGACGGTCCGAGCATGGAGAAGAACTCGCCGGCAGCGATCTCGAGGTCGACGTGGTCGACGGCGGTCACCGCTCCGAACTCTTTGGTGAGGCCGTTCAGCCGGATGGCAGGCTGCAGGTCGTTCATAGACGATCTCCTTCGATTGTCGAAGCAAATTTAATCATATGGATCCATATGTCAAAAGGGTGGCGACCGTGTTACGGTCGTGTCACGGTTGGGGAGGAGGACCTTCCCGATCGCTCCGCATCTGGGAGAGATCCGCCATGCCGCACGCGACAGGACGAGTCGACGCCGCGCGCGCCGTCGTGTTCGCGCCCCTGGATGGCACCGGCCGGGCCGAGCTGGTCGAGCAGCGGCTGACCGACGCGATCGTCAGCGGAGTTCTGCGCGACGGCGAACGTCTGCCCAGCGAGTCCGACCTCTCCCGCAGTCTCGGCGTCGCACTCGTCACCGCGCGCGAGGCGCTCGAGGGCATGCGCGACAAGGGCCTGGTGCGCACCCGGCGCGGCCGCGACGGCGGCAGCTTCGTCACCTACGACCGCGAGAGCGCGGGACGGATGCTGGAGTCCCGGCTTCGGGGGCACAGCCGCATCGAGCTGCGCGATCTCACCCTCCACGTGGGCGCCATCGCCGGCACCGCGGCCGAAGGCGCCGCGGACCGTGCGACCGAGGACGACCTCGAGGCCCTGGTGGCCATCGACGAGCAGGCCGACCTCACGACCGCCGGAGGTGCGCGACGCGCGGTCAGTCGCTTCCAGCTCGAGGTCGCCGCGATCAGTCAATCCCCGCGGCTTGTGCACGAGGAGATCCGGCTGCAGGGCGAGGCCGGGCCGCTGCTCTGGCTCTGCCTGCGCGAGCAGGAGTACCGTGACCGCAGCAGATCGGCGCGGCTCCACGTGATCCGGGCGATCCGCGACGTCGACCCCGACACTGCTCGCCGGGAGACCATAGCCCACGTGACCGGTGCGTTCGAGTGGCTCATCGACGAACGGGCGCGACTGGAAAGAGCCGCTCTGATCGTCGCCGACGCGGCATCCGTCTCCCGCCGAAAGGAATCCGAATGAGCATCACGATCAGCACCTCTGCGATCGGCGTGGCCACCTCGGTCGCCGACACCTTCGATGCCCTCTTCGCCACGATCGACGGCTGGCGCGACGCGCTCGCGGCTCAGTTGTCTGCGGGCGAGCCGCTGACCGCGGGATTCATCGACCCCGTCGTCGAGTCCTTCGCCGTGCCCGCGCTCGAAGCAGATGAGCTGATCACCGGGGCCGGATTCGTCGCCGCACCGGGGGCGCTCGCCGACGCCGAGTGGCATCTGGCGTGGTGGCTGCAGGGACAGGATGCGCCCCGCCGGCTCGCGACCATCGACGACCCCGCGCACGAGCAGTTCCGCGACTACACCGCGCTCGAATGGTGGCGCGTGCCGGCCCGCACCACCGCACGCCACCTCACCGGCCCGTACGTCGACTATGTCTGCACCGACGACTACGCCGTCACGATCACGACGCCGGTCATGCACGAGGGGCGCATGATCGGGGTCGTCGGCATCGATGCCCTGGTCGACCGCCTCGAGCATGAACTGCTGCCGGTGCTGCGCTCGAGCGGCGGCGCGGCGACGATCGTCAATGCCTCCGGGCGGGTCGTGACCTCGACCGATGCCCGGCGCGAGCCGGGGTCGCTGCTGCGCCTCGACGGACTCGCCGACGCGCTGGCAGACCACCGCGCCGGCCGCACGCAACCGCGCGCGCTGCCTACGGGCGCAACGCTGCTCGCCTGCGGTGACACGTCACTCAACCTCGTCACCGGCGTCTGAGCAAGCCCTCTCAGAGCCCGCCACTCTCCGCCGCGCCTGCGCCGGCGCGTGGATCGACCAGCCACTCCTCGACGCCTTCGTCGAGGCGCGCACGCAGCTGGTCGTCGGTGAGACGGCCGAGCAGTGCATCGGTCACGAATTCCGAGAGCGCGTTCTGCAGCTCGATGTAGTGGACGAACCTCGGCCGTACGTACGCACCCTCGAGCGTTGCCCGCGTGCCGCGGAAGAAGTCGAGTGAGTCGGCGTTGGTGCGGTCGCTGTCCCATGCCACGGCGTTGCCGGGCTGACCTCCCCCGTCGTAGTAGACACCCTGCTGCACCCCTGCCGAGTCGAGCCAGAAGGCGTGGGCGATCGCCTGGTCGGGATGCTTCGTCAACGCCGAGACCGCGATGCCGGCGCCGCCGAGAATGGAGCCGCGCACGCCCTCGCGCGAGGACGGGATGTCGGTGTAGGTGAGGCGATGCGACCGGAAGCCGGCGCGGCTGTAATTGTTGTAGCCGTACAGCAGGGGCGCGTAGGCGAACCGGTCACCCGAGCTCAGCGCATCCGCCGTCTGGATCGGATTCCACGTGCTGTTCTCGGCGGGGACGAGCGCGGCCAGCCGGCGCAGCGTCTCCATCGCCTCGGCGAGTCCATCGGCGCTGAGGAAGGCGCCGGGCGTGCGCATCGGCTCCTCGCCATTGCCGGACGCGACCGTCACGAGGCTCGAAAACGAGTCGACGGGCTTGTGCGGCCACAGCACGCGCCCCTGCGCAGCGAGTGCCAGTACGCCCGCCCAATCGCGGGGCGGCTCGGGCAGCAGATCCGCGCGATAGGCCGCGACCTGGGCCGCGGCATCCGTCGCCAGCCCCCATTGGCCACCCGCATGCGCGTACGTCGCATGAGATGCGCCCACGGACTGCTTCGCCAGCACGGCGAGTTCGTCATCGTGCCCGGCACCGTCGAGGCGTGCGAACAGACCGTTCTCGGCCGCGAACGGGATGTGCGGATGGTCGATGACCAGCAGGTCGTACTCCTCGACGAGGGATTCGAGCGGCTGATCGGCGAACGCCTGGAGCGAGCGCTGGTCCCAGCGGACCTCGACGTCGGGCGCGACAGTGCGGTAGGCCGTGGCCGCGGCCGCCACGCTGCCGTAGCCGCGGGCGTGCTCCCACGTGATGCCTCGGAGGACTGTAGTCACCGTGTCGTTTCCCTCTGTGCGGGTGAGTGGCTAGGCGGATGGCAGCGTCAGCACGCCGGCGATGCGGCGAGGGATGTCGCTCGCGCCGTCGCGGAGCTCTTCGGGCAGCGCGTGCGCAGGCGCATCCTGGTAGGCGACCGGGCGCAGGAACCGGCGGATGGCGCTCACGCCCACCGAGGTGTGCTGCGAGTTCGTCGATGGCCAGGTGCCGCCGTGGTGCTGAGCCCACGCCACGCGCACGCCCGTGGGATAGCCGTTGAAGACGATGCGGCCGGCACGGGGGACGAGCTCACGGACGAGTTCATCGGTCAGCACGGCTTCGCCGGGCTGGGAATGGATCGTCGCGGTCAGCGAGTCGGGCACGGCATCGAGGGCGCGCAGGACATCGGCGACGTCCCGGTAGCGCGCCACGACGATGAGCGGACCGAAGGCCTCTTCGGTCACCTCAGGGGTGACATCCGCCGCATCGATCTCCAGCACCGTGGGCGACGCGCGGAATCCCTGTGCCCCGTCGTCCTCGCCCAGCCCGATCACCCTGGCGCGGCCGTGTTCGACGAGCCGAGCCCGGATCTCTCCGAACGATGCGCCGATCCGCGCGTTGAGGAGCACCTGAGGCGGCGCGGCGGCAGCCCGCTGCGCCAGCCCGGCGACGATGGCGTCTCCATCGCCGTACGGCACGAACGCGACGCCCGGCTTGGTGCAGAACTGGCCCGAGCCGAGGGTGAAGGACCCGAAGAGCGCCTCGGCGATCGCATCGCCCCGCTCCCGCGCGGCACCGGGCGTCACGACCAGCGGGTTCAGGCTGCTGAGCTCGCCGTAGAACGGAATCGGCTCGGGCCGCTGCTCGATGATCGCGAGCAGAGCGCGCCCGCCGTCGAGGGATCCGGTGAAGCCCACCGCGGCGATGCGTGCGTCGGCGACGAGTGCGCGGCCCGCGCCGGTGCCGAAGACGATGCCGAGCGCGCCGTCGGGCGCGCCGTAGGTCTGCGCCGCGGCGGACAGGGCCGCATGGGTGGCTGCGGAGGTCTCGGGGTGTGAGCCATGAGCCTTGACGACCACCGCGTTTCCGGCGGCGAGCGCTGAGGCGGTGTCGCCGCCTGCAACGGAGAACGCGAAGGGGAAGTTGCTCGAGCCGAACACGGCGATGGGCCCGATCGGGATCAGCATGCGCCGGAGGTCCGGCCCCGGTCCGATCGGAGTGTCGCCGGCGTGATCGATGGTGGCCTCGAGGTAGCCGCCGTCGCGCAGGGCTTCGGCGAACAGCCGGAACTGGAAGGCCGAGCGGCCGACCTCGCCCGTCAGGCGCGCGACGCCGAGTCCGGTCTCCCGATCCGCGATCGCCACGAGCTCGTCGCGATGATCTTCGAGGGCCGTGGCCAGGGTCTCCAGGAGCCCTGACCGCCACGCGCGGCTCGTCCAACGCAGGTCGTCGAACGCCGCGGCCGCCGCGCCGACGATGGCAGCGACATCCGCGTCGGTGGAGGCCTCGATGTCGGTGGCGCGCGTCTCACCCGTGCGCGGATCGGTGGTCGTCAGCGTCATGGGAGCAGGCTCCGCTTCGCGAGATTCTCGAACAGCGCGGCGATGCCGAACGTCCACGGCTCGATCTGCTCGCTGAACCGCACCCGGTTGGTGAGGGCGCCGAGGCGGGGTTCGGCGATCCGCACGATGTCGTCGATGTGATGGGTGAACCCCCGGCCTGGCTCGTCGCGGTCGTCCACCGGTGCGAAGAGCGTCCCGAGGAACAGCACGAAACCGTCCGGGTACTGATGATGATCGCCGATGACCTGGGCGACGATGTCGAGCGGATCCCGCGCGATGGCCGAGAGCGGGCTCTCCCCCACCATCGAGAAGCCATCGGCACCCTCCACCGTGAGGGTCACGACCGCCGTGCGCACATCCTCGATCCCGTACGAGGCGTCGAACAGCCGCAGGAACGGTCCGATGGCCGCCGAGCCGTTGTTGTCCTTGGCCTTGGGGAGCAGCAGCGCCGAGCGGCCCTCGATGTCGCGCAGATTGACGTCGTTGCCGAGCGCCGCGCCGACCACTTCGCCGCGCGACGAGACGACGAGCACGATCTCCGGCTCGGGGTTGTTCCACTGCGACGACGAGTGCACGCCGACGTCGACGGCGGTGCCGACCGACGCCAGCACGGGCGCCTTCGTGAAGACCTCGGCGTCGGGCCCGATGCCGACCTCGAGGTACTGGCTCCACAGTCCTCGCTCGATCAGCGCCGCCTTGACCCGCGCGGCTTCGGGCGACCCGGGCACGAGGGTGTCCAGTTCGCCCCCGAGCGCCTCGGTGATCTCGGCGCGTATGCCGAGCGCGGCATCCATCTCTCCGCGTGCGCGCTCCTCGATGATCCGCTCCAGCATCGAGATGGGGAACGTCACGCCCGCGGCCTTGACCACCTGCAGATCGATGGGCGAGAGCAGCCACGGCCGCCCGAGATCGCGCGTGTCGGGTGCGGTGTTCGCGAGCAGTTCATCGAGCGATCCGAGCAGGGGACCGGATGCCGCGGCCACCGCCGCCGCCGGCTCTGGCGTCTCGGTCACCGCGCGCATGGTGGCGAAGCTCGCGCTCAGATCCACCACGCCCTCGGCGCGGATGGCGACGACGCTCGGGCCGCCCACGGCGGGATCCCACGCCCGGCCGACGAGCACGCCGGTCGTGCCGTCTTCGGGGAGCAGGGAGTCGGTGTCGGTGGTGTGCAGGCGCGTCATGCGCTCCTCATCTCGGGAAGGTCGCGAAGCATGGTCAACGGCGGTGGAAGACGCCGGGCCGCTTCTCGGCGAACGCCGCGCGACCTTCGTGGGCATCCTCGGTCGCGAACGTCACCGTCTGCAGGTCGCGCTCGTAGCGGATCGCGGCCTCCTGCGGCATGTTCGCCGCAGCGTGCAGGTTGGCCTTGGCTGTTTCGGCGGCGATCGGCGGCCGGCTTGCGATCACCTCGGCGAGCGCGCGGGCCCGAATCAGCAGGTCATCGGGCTCGACGACCTCGCTCACCAGTCCCCAGCGGAGCGCCGTCGCGGCATCGATGGGCTGGCCGGTCATGAGCATCACGGCAGCATTGCTCGGGCCGATCGACGCGGCGAGGAATGCCGACATCCCGCCCCCTCCGATCCAGCCGAGGGTGATCTCGGGGGCGGCGAAGGTGGCGGTCGATGAGGAGAGACGGATGTCGCAGCTCAGCGCCGTCTCCAGGCCTCCGCCGAACGCGTAGCCGTTCACCGCCGCGATCACGGGCTTGCGGCACGCGCGAATGGCGTCGCAGTAGTCGGTGCGGTTGCGGAAGTCCCACGGGGTCGCGTACTTGTCAAGCGTGCGGATGTCGCTGCCCGCGCAGAACGCGCGCTCCCCCGCACCGGTCAGGATCACGACACGGACGGCATCGTCGTCGTTGAGCGCCTCGATCACCTCGACCAGGCGGTCCGACATCTCCTGAGTGACCGAGTTGAGCTTCGCGGGTCGGTCGATGGTGACGAGCGCCACCGCGCCCTCGACCTCCAACAGCACCCCTTCGTCGCTCACTTCGCCACCCCGATCGCGGCCGGGGCTGCCGCCGCACCACTGGCGATCAAGCCATCTATGTCGGCGGGCGCATATCCCGCTTCGGCGAGCACCTCGCGCGTGTGCTCTCCGACGAGCGGGGCACCACGCTCGACCCGAGGAGGCGTTCTGCTGAAGCGGTACGGGAAGCCGGGGGTCTTCACGTGCCCCTCGGTCGGGTGGTCGTACTCGACGAACGTGCCGTTGTGGATGATCTGCGGGTCGGCGACGAGCTCTTCGTACCCGTAGACCGGTCCGACCCACATCCCGGCGCCGCCCAGCGTCTCGAGCCAGTGCTCGGTCGGCCGCTCCAGCAGCTTTGCCTGCACGAGCGATGACAGCTCGTCGCGCTTGGTCCATCCCTCGACTTCGGCCGCCCAGCCCTCGAAGGCGGGCTCTCCGATGAGACGACCGAGTTGCTCGGGGTCGGCGAACGCGAGCGCGAGGAAGCCGTCGCTCGTGCGGAAGACCCCATATGGCGCGCGGATGTACACGTGGGCGTGCGGCTCCTCGCTCCGCTGCTGGGGTTTGCCGCCGACCGTGAACACCGAGAGCTCCTGCATCTGCAGGGTTGTGACGGCGTCCAGCATGTTCACCGTCACCAGCTGGCCCTCGCCGGTGCGCTCCCGGTGCAGCAGCGCCGCGAGCACGCCCTCGAATGCGGTCGACGCGGTGACGGCATCGGCCAGGTACTGCCCGGCAGGGGCCGGCGCGTCGCCGGCGCGGCCGTGCGAGAGCATCGCACCCGACATGGCCTGCACGAGCAGGTCCTGGCCGGGCCGGTCGCGGTAGGGGCCGTCTTCGCCGTAGCCCGAGATCGAGACGTAGACGATCTTCGGGTTGATCGCGCGGAGCGACTCGTAGTCCACGCCGAGCCTCGCAGCCACGCCGGGCCGGTAGTTCTGCAGGAAGACGTCGGCGGTGGCCACCAGGGTGCGCAGCGCCGCCTTGCCCTCGACGCTCTTCAGGTCGAGGGCGACCGAGCGCTTGTTGCGGTTCAGCGAGAGGAACGACACGTTGATCTCGTTGCCCGCCGCCCCACCTGCGGCGGCGAAGCGCTGCCATTCGCCGGCGGTCGGCTCGATCTTGATCACGTCGGCGCCGAGGTCGCCGAGGCGCTGGGCCGCGAAGGGTCCTGCCATCGCAATGGAGCAGTCGAGCACGCGGTAGCCGCTCAGCACTGCGGGAGTGTCGGTCACGGGATGTCCTTCGGGTCGGGGGTGATGGCGACGGTCGCGCCGCCCTGCGCCGACGAGCGCAGCAGGGCGTCGATCAGCTCGACGGAACGGGCGGCCACCCGCGCGTCGGAGTTGTTCTCGTCGCTGGCGCCGGTGATCAGGTCGATGAAGCGGTTCGGCGGCGCGATGCACTCGTAAGCGCCGGCGCCGGGCTCGATCGCGAGCTCCTCGCGCACGCCGTCGTAGCGGTGCAGCCACATGCGCTCGCGTTCGGTGTCGAGCATGAGCACGCCTTCGGTGCCGAACAGGCGGATGTCGACCTGGTACGGCTCGCCGTCGGGAAGTGTTGCGGCGCCGGAGAGCGCGCCGAGCGCGCCGCCCTCGAACGTGATGACCCCCGCGTCGAAGAGGTCGACGGCAGCGCCGCCGAGCGACACCCGCCCGGCCACGGTCGCGGCCCGCAGTCCGGTGAGGAAGAACAGCAGGGCGCTGGAGTGGGTGATCTGGCCATGCGCGTACCCGCCGCCGCGGGCGGGGGACTGCCACGTGGAGACGTCAGGCGCCGAACCCGTCTCGGAGTCCCACAGCTGCATGATGTCGGCCGGGTCGCCGGCGAACAGCCCACGGGTCGGCGATGCCATGTGGCAGAGGACGTGCTGGATGTCGCCGATCAGACCGTCGGCGAGCAGCCGGTGCGCGTGCACCGTGAAGTCCTTGTAGTTCCAGCCGTAAGGCACGAGGAAGTGCACGCCCTTGCGCTCCACCCGTTCGACGAGGTCCCATGCCGCGCGCGGCTCGAGGGTCGTCGGCTTCTCGACCTGAACGTGCAGACCCCGCTCGATGGCGGCGACCGCGTTGTCGTAGTGCAGGTCGTGCGGTGTCGTGATGATGACCGCATCGAGGTTCTGGTCGAGCAGCTCGTCGTAGTCATCGGTCGCCATGCCGAAGCCGAACTGCCGCTGCACCACATCGAGCGACGGCCCCTTGCCGCACACGCCGACGAGCTCGACATCCGCTCGCCCCGCGAGGATCGGGAAGTGGTTGCTCGTCGCCCACCACCCGGCGCCGACGGCACCGATCCGCACGCGACTCACGCGGTGGCCACCCTGCTCCAGCGGCGCCGTCCGCGGCGTCCCACGTCTTCACGCACCGCGCCCGCGTCGCGCATCCGCTCGAGGTTGCCGGTCACCGGGAAGACGGCATAGTCGAGCGCGCCAGGAGCCCACGGGCCGAGCCGCGCACCGGCGGCCCGGACGAGTTCGAGGGTCGTGAGCCCGCTGTCGGCGTGCGCGAGCAGGTCCGTCAGCACCTCGTCGATCTCGTGCGTGTAGCGCTCGCTCTCGTCGAGGAACTCGGCCGCGGCCGGTCCCTCGTAGATCGGATAGTGGGCGGTGAGCACCAGATCGACGTCGAGGGAGCGGAACGCCTCGATCGAGGCGAGGTACGGCCCGACATCCCGGTACGTCGGCGGGAAGGCGGCGCGGCCGTCCGCGAACCGCACTGTCGTGCCGAGCGTCGCATCGCCGATCGCGACCGCGCGGTTCGCGGGATCGAACACCGCGACATGTCCGGGCGAGTGGCCGGGAACGTGCAGCACGCGCACCGATCGCCCGCCCAGATCGAACTCCTCGCCACCTGCGAGCGCGACATCCACAGGCACGAGATCGGTCACCGACCGGAGGTACGCGGTCGTCTCCGGCGGGTCGTCGAAGCCGTCCGTGTCGCGGAACTCGCCGTACCGCTCGTCGATGAGACGCTGCACGTCCTCGGTGAGCCCCTGGTCGAGACGGTGCGCCATGATCTGCACGTGCGGCAGGGCGGCCTTGAGGGCGCCGTTGCCGCCGGTGTGATCGAAGTCGCAGTGCGTGTTCACCGCCCATCGGACGATCGCCGGGTCGATGCCGGCGCTCTCGAGGTAGGGCAGGAACGTCTCGGTGATCGATTCGCGGATGCCGGTGTCGACGAGCAGCGCCGACTCGGTGCCGACGAAGAGGTACAGCGCGACGAAGCGCTCGCCGAGTGGCGCCTGAATCCGGTGCAGGCCGGGCCGCAGCTCCATCAGCGCTCCACACCGTCGAGCACGACCCGCAGGCCGGCACGCTGCGGGCGGTGGTGCGGGCCGGCGGGGCTGCGCCATCCGTCCGCCGTGGCGGCCGTTGAGATCGCGGCTTCGTCGATGCGGATGCCGCCGCCTGGCTCGTCGCCGATCACGATGCCGCCGTCGGCGAACTCGTGGTCCACGATCACGCCTGGTGCGAAGTCGAGCGCCTGCACCTCGGTGGTGAGGTGGTTCGGCACGGCCGTCATCGCCGCAGCCACCGCGGGGTTGGCGTTGTAGCCGACCGGGCTGATCGGCAGGTCGCGCGCGGCCGCGACGGTGGCGAGCCGCAGCATGTGCGTCACGCCCCAGACCGCGCCTGCCTGCACGATGTCGGGCGCGCCGGCATCGAACAGGGGGCGGAACTGATCGACCCCGGTGAGGTTCTCGCCGGTGGCGACGGCGGTGCGGATGCCGGCGCTCAGCCGGGCGTGCCCCACCGCGTCCCAGCGGCGCAGCGGCTCCTCCACCCACAGCAGGTCGACGTGCTCCTCGAGCGCACTCACGTAGCGCACGGCCTGCTTGACCTGCCACGACTCGTTCGCGTCGAGCATGAGCCCGGGCCGCGACGTGTTGCGGGCGAGCACCTCCTCGAGGATGCGCAGGCGCCGGAGGTCGGCATCCGGATCCAGTCCGCCCTTGAGCTTGCCCGCGACGTAGCCGCGGTCGGCGAATGCGCCGTAGAACGTGGCGATCTCCTCGTCGCTCAGCGCGATGTCGAGCCCCGACGCGTAGGCCGGCACGAATCGATCGCGGCCGCCGAGCAGTCGCCACAGCGGCTCGCCGGCGAGCTTGGCCTTGATGTCCCAGAGCGCGGCGTCGATCGTCGCGACCCCGCCGTAGGTGGCTCCGGCATGACCCGACTTGAAGACCGCGGCGAGCATCCGATCGAACAGTGCCGAGACGGCCCGCGGGTCCTCGCCGAGGATCGCCGGAAACAGCCGGTCGAGGTCGGCGTGCGACCCGATGCCGACACCCTCGACCCCTTCGTCGGTCTCGATGATGAGGATCGGCACCTCGGTGACGGCATCCTCGATGTGTCCGTTGACATCGCCGACCGCTCGACGCCACTGGTGCCGAGTCGACAGTGTGCGGTACCCGGTGATCTTCATTCCTTGGTCCCCCCGGCAGTCATGCCCTCCACGAGGAATCGCTGGGCGAAGAGGAAGATGATCAGGATCGGCGCCACCGACAGCAGGGTCGCGAGGGCGAGCGTGGGCAGCTGGATGACGATGCTCGACGTGGTCGTGGGGTTGAACGCCGGCACATTCGACAGCAGGTTCGCGAGACCCACCTGGACGGGGATCTTCGTGCCGCCGACGACCAGGAACGGCAGGAAGTAGTTGTTCCAGTTGCCCACGAAGCTGAAGAAGCCGACCAGGGCGATCACCGGCGTGGCGAGCGGCATCGCGATCTTCGTGAAGACCCGCAGCTCGCCCGCGCCATCGATGCGTGCGGCGTTGAGCAGGTCGCGCGACACCGCCGTCGAGAAGTAGATGTACGTGAGGTACACGCCGAACGGGAAGAACGAGAACGGGAGGATGACGGCCAGCGGGTTGCCGATGAGGCGCACCGCGCTCAGCTCGAGGAAGATCGGCAGCACCAGCGCCGTGTTCGGAATGAGCATCACGATGAGGGTGGTCACCAGCAGCAGGCGCCGGCCCTTGAACTGGACCAGCGCGAGCGCGTATCCGGCCGGGATGCTGATGAGCAGCGTCAAGGCGAGAGCCGAGAACGAGTAGACCACCGAGTTGCCGAGCCAGACGGTGAACACCCCGCTGCCGAACGCGAACAGCTCGTTCCAGTTGGCGACCAGCTGATCGAACGAGCCGAAGGAGAACGGTCCGTTCAGCAGCAGCTGGTCGTTGCTCTTGGTCGGCGCGAGGACGAGCCAGATGATCGGCACGAGGAAGAACAGCGCGAACACGACGAGCAGGGCGACGACGAGTACTCGGGACACCCACTGCCCGGGCGTGAGGCCCGGTCGGGCGCGACGGACGGCGGTATCAGTCACTTTCGAACAGCCTTCCGCGGAAGATGAAGACGGTGGACAGACCCAGCGCCACGACGAGGAGCATGAGCGAGATCGCGGCGGAGCCCGAGAAGTCGCCCTGCCGGAAGGCGTAGAGATAGGCCAGCTGGTTCAGCGAGTAGTCCTCGGGAACGACGCCCTTCGTCGCCTGCGAGAGCACCTTGGGCTCGACGAACAGCTGCACTCCGGCGGCGAGCGACATGATCGCCATGTAGCTGATCCACTTGGTGAGCATCGGCAGCTGGATGTACCACGCGGTCTTCACCGCGCCTGCCCCGTCGATGCGGGCCGCCTCCATCACTTCACCCGGCACGTTGTTGAGCGCGCCGTACATGATGACGATCCAGCCGCCCGCTCCGGCCCAGAAGGCGATCACGGTGAAGACGACGGGGAGATTCTCGACCGCCACGACGTTGACGAGCTTCTCGAACCCCATCGCATGGAGGATGCCGGAGACCGGGCTCACGGTCGGGTCGAGGACGAACAGCCACAGCAGCACGCTCGAGGCGCCGGCGATCGCGCCGGGGATGTAGAAGAGGAAGCGCGATGCGCTGCTCAGCCAGCGCACGCGCACCGCGTGCACCACCAGCGCGAGGATCGTGACCAGCACGAGGAGGCTGATCAGCCAGAAGAACACATAGAGCGCGACGTGCCCGACGGCGGGGAGGAAGCGGTAGTCGCCGATGACCTTGACGAAGTTGTCGATCCCGGCGAACTGGCCGTTCTTCGTGAAGGAGAGGTAGACCGCGTACAGCGTGGGGAAGATCCCGAACGCCAGGAGGAAGAGGGTGTACCCGGACACGAAGAGATAGCCGTAGCGCGCCTGGTGGCGCCCGGCCGCTCTGCGCGGCGCCAGGGCGCCCCGGCGCCGGCCACGAGGGCCGGCGCCGGAGGCCGTGACAAGGGTGACAGTGTCGGTCACTTACTTGACCGTGTAGCCGTTCACGGTCGCTTCGTTCTCGAGCTCCTTCTGCCATGCCGGCAGGAGGGACTCGATGGTGTCGCCCTTGGCGATCGCCGGGATGACGACCTTCGCCCACGCGGTCTCGGGGCTCCAGCTCGTGACGTTCCAGCCGTCCCACACCGAGCCGGCGGCATCCGTCATGACCTGCTCGAAGTCGTCGTTGACGAAGTAGCCGGTCTCGGCCTGCTTGGCGAGCCAGCCTTCTGCGGCCGAGGCGTATGCCGGGTAGCCCGACGACAGCTCGACCTGGAACTCGTCGGAGCTGGTCACGAACTCGAGGAAGGTCTTGACCGCGGCGAGGTTCTTGGAGTGGCTGGAGGCGTACCAGACGCCACCGCCGACGTTGCCCGCGGCGACGTCTCCGCCGTCCCACTTGAGCGGGGCGCTGACGCCGATCTGGCCGGCCGGAACCGCGAGGCCGCCCTGGAAGATCGCGCCCGTGTACCAGACAGGCCCGGGGACGCCGACGAGCTTGTCGGCGTACTTCGAGTTGAAGTCTGCGCTGAAGAAGCTGTCCTGAACCAGCGTGCCGTTCGCCAGCATCCCGTCGATGATCTTCGAGATGTTCACTGCGTTCTCATCCGAGGTGTCGGAGTGGAACACGTCAGCCTCAGGCGACTGGAACACCGGCGACTCGGATCCGCCGTAGTAGACGTACGTCATGAACGAGTCCCCCATGCTGCCGAGGATGTAGCCGGGGTGCTCGGCGGCGAGTTTGTCGCCGAGTTCGCCGTACTCCTCCCACGTGGTCGGGACGTCGTAGCCGAACTCATCGAACAGCGACTGGTTGTAATAGAAGACGGTCTGCGCAAGGTCGTTGCGAAGCCCGTACTGCGTGCCGTCGATGGTCGTGATGCCGTTCGCGCCCGGGATGAAGCCGTCGAGGAAGTCCTGGTCGAGGAAGCCCTTGTTCAGGGGTGCCGCAAAACCCTGCTCGCCGTTCGTCGTGTCCTTCGATGCCCAGATCGCGTCATTCTGCTGAGTCGAGAAGACGACGTCCGGCCAGCCGTCGCCGGCCTGGTCCATGAGGGTGATCTTGCTCTGGAACGACCCCGAGCCTCCGGCGTTGCCGTCGTAGGTCTCGAACTCGATCGGGACGTCGGGGTTGGCCTTCTTGAAAGCCGTGACGGCCGGCTCGCGCGCGGCATCCACCCACACGGTGATGGGGCTGTCCTTCACCTGTTCGGCGGTCGTGAAGCCGTACTCGCTGTCGGCTGCGCTGTCACCGCCCCCGTCGCTGCCGGAGCAGGCGCTGAATGCCAAGAGGCCGACGGTGGTGGCTGCCACCACCGAGAGTGCCCGTATGGCGGGGCGGAAAGCGGACGATTGCTGTGACATAGCGCATCCTTACTGATCGGCGTCACTGACGACAGATGTCGGGCGGTTGTTATTACATCACACGTATGATGTATTAGCAATGATCCGATGAGGCGATCGAGGGAGAACCCGATGGATAGGCTGTCGCCATGATTCCCGATCGGCAGGGCGTGCCGACCATCTCCTCACGCGAGAAGGCGCCCCGCCTCGGCGTCACGGTCGTCGCCGAGCTCGTCGATGCGATCGTCCGCGGCGACCTGCCGCCGGGGGCGACGCTTCCACCCGAGTCCGTGCTGTGCGAGCAGTTCGCCGTCAGCCGCACGGTCATCCGCGAATCCGTCAAGCGCGTCGAGGAGAAGGGGCTCGTGACGGTGGCCCAGGGCCGCGGGACCCAGGTGGCTCCCGTCACCTCGTGGAAGATGGTCGACGAGACCGTGCTCGCTGCTCTCGTCGCGAACGACGCAACGCTCGGCACGCTCGACGATCTGAGCGTCGTGCGGGCCGCCCTCGAGGCGGTGACAGCACGGGATGCCGCGACCCAGCCCGCGCCCGAAGACATCGAGCGCCTCGGCGCGGCCCTTCAGCTCATGCGCGAGACGATCAAGGATCATGCGGAATTCGGCAAGGCGGACGTGGTCTTCCACTCCATCGTGGGTCAGATGGCGAAGAATCGGCTCGCGGATTCGATCGTGAAGACGCTCTTCGCCCAGGCGCTGGCGAGCACCCGTTATTCACTGCGCACCCAGCTCGAAATCACCCTCGGCGAGCACGAGGCGGTCTACGACGCGATCGCCGCCGGCGATCCCGACGCGGCCGAGCAGGCGATGCGTCGGCACATCCTCGACGCGTGGCAGCGCCGGCGACCGCCGCGAGCGCCTGACGTCGAGGCCTGACGCGAGGGGTCAGTGCCCGAGCGACCCCGCGTCTGAGATGCCGACGTCGGTGCGGTGGAAGTTCTGCGCCGAGCGGGACGCCGTCGGCCCCCGCTGACCCTGATACCGGTTGCCGTAGGGGCCTGAGCCGTAGGGCGCCTCGGCGGGGGAAGATAGCCGGAAGAAGCAGAGCTGGCCGATCTTCATCCCTGGCCAGAGCTTGATCGGCAATGTCGCGACATTCGACAGCTCGAGCGTGACGTGCCCCGAGAAGCCGGGATCGATGAAGCCTGCTGTCGAGTGCGTCAGCAGGCCGAGCCGGCCGAGCGACGACTTGCCCTCCAGCCGCGCGGCGATGTCATCGGGCAGCGAGACGAGTTCGAACGTCGAGCCGAGCGCGAATTCGCCGGGGTGCAGGATGAACGGCTCGTCCGGCGCGACCTCGATGAGATGCGTCAGATCGGGCTGGTCGACGGCTGGATCGATGAAGGGGTACTTGTGGTTGTCGAACAGCCGGAAGTACCGGTCGAGCCGCACGTCGACGCTCGACGGCTGCACCATCCCCGGGTCCCAGGGCTCGAGCCCGATCCGCCGCGCAGCGACCTCGCCACGGATGTCACGATCGGAGAGCAGCACGCGTTCAGCCTATGGGCTCCGGATGCCGCGGCGCGCGGTGCGGGGCATCCGCTCGCGTCGGTTTGTTATGCTTGCCGGGCGCCGAAAGGCCTGCCGGGGATGTAGTTCAATGGCAGAACTTCAGCTTCCCAAGCTGATAGCGCGGGTTCGATTCCCGTCATCCCCTCCACAAAACCGCGGAATTCCGCGGGACTCACACCCCAGCGCGTTGCGCAGACGCTGCGTCGCCGGCGCTGCCTGAAGAACGCGGGGGGTCCGCTTCGGCGCCGATCATCCGGTCGGCGTTGACGGCGACCCACTCCACGAGCGGCAGCATCCTTTCCATCAGATCGCGACCGAGGGGCGTGAGGCTGTACTCGACTTTGGGCGGCACCGCCGGAAACGACTCCCGATGGACGAGGCCGTCCGCGCACAGCGTCTTGAGGGTCGAGGCGAGCATCTTCTCACTGATGCCGTCAACGTCGCGGCGGAGCCCGCCCCACCGCCTTGTCCCGTCGGACAGCGACGACAGCACGAGCACGCCCCACTTGCTCATGATGTGATCGAGCACGACACGCGTGCTGCATCCTTCGGTGAACGCGTCAGTGGATGAGCCCTTGATTTCCGCAAAACTTACTGACATGTGGGTACCTTACCTGAAAGTGGGTACCGCCCATCGGGAAGGCGATGATGCCTACCCGCTGTTGTCCCCCGTGTCCAACCACGAAGGGATCCACCTATGACCATCCTCGTCACCGGCGCCACCGGTCAGCTCGGCCGCCTCGTCATCGACAGCCTCCTCACGCGCGGCGCTGAACCGCGCAGCATCGTCGCCGGCGCCCGCGACACTGCCAAAGCTGCCGACCTCGCCTCGCGCGGCGTCACCGTGGTCGCGCTCGACTACGCCGACCCCGCGAGCATCGCCGCTGCGCTCGACGGCGTCGACGCGATGCTGCTCATCTCCGGCTCGGAGGTCGGGCGACGCGCCGCGCAGCACCAGTCGGTCATCGATGCCGCTGTCGCAGCCGGGGTCTCGAAGTTCGTCTACACCAGCGCTCCCAAGGCGACGACGAGCGACCTCGTGCTCGCGCCCGAGCACAAGGCCACCGAGGAGGCGATCGCTCTGTCGGGGCTGCCCGCGGTGATCCTGCGGAACAACTGGTACACCGAGAACTACGCCGCCGACCTGACTCGTGCGGGCGAGACCGGCGTGGTCGCCGCGAGCGTTGGGGATGGTCGGGTCGCATCGGCGAGTCGCACTGATTACGCGGATGCCGCCGCCGCGGTTCTGCTCAGCGAAGGGCACATCGGCGAGATCTACGAGCTGGGCGGCGACGTCGCCTGGAGCTACCAGGAACTGGCCGACGCGATCGCCGAAGTCACCGGCCGTCCGGTCGACTACCAGTCGCTGTCGTCGACGGAACACGCCGCCGCCCTCGAAGCGGCCGGGCTCGATGGCGGGACGATCGGCTTCGTCACCGCGCTGGACTCCGGCATCCGCAATGGTGCACTCGCCCACAGCGACGGCACCCTTGCCCGCATCATCGGTCGACCCACCACGCCGCTCGTCGACGGCCTGCGCGCATTGGTCTGACCCGCTGGACCGGCAGGCGGCGTCGTCCCTGCCGGTCCATGCGTCATATCCAGCGACACCCGCGGCCGATCAAGCAGTCGGGCAGGGAATGCATGCCGGTCAGGTGGGGTCGGCGTTCATCTCCCACTGCTTCGGTGAGCGCCAGAGCGCGCTGGTGGTCAGGGAGCGGATCATCTCCATCTCCTTGGGCAGGCGGTTGTAGAGCTTCATGAAGAGCTCTTCGACGTCCAGAAGCTCGGCGGTCCAGTCGCGGCGGTTGATGGCCATGCAGGCGAAGAAGTCTTCCTGGGAGAAGTCGAGGCCATCCCAGCTGAGGTCCTCATAGCGCGGCACCCACCCCAGCGGACTCTCGATGGCGAGCGCGCGACCGCGGGAGCGGGCGACGATCCATTCCAGCACCCGCATGTTCTCGCCGAACCCGGGCCAGAGGAAGCGCCCGTCCTCGTCGCGCCGGAACCAGTTCACCTGGAAGATGCGGGGAGCGTTGCGGACGTTCCGGCCCAGTGCGAGCCAATGGTTGATGTAGTCGCCCATGTGGTAGCCGGAGAACGGCAGCATTGCGAACGGGTCCCGGCGCACCACGCCCTGCTCGCCGAACGCGGCGGCGGTGGTCTCGGAGCCCATCGTCGCTGCCATGTAGACCCCGAACGCCCAGTTGAAGCTCTGCGCGACGAGGGGGATGGTGCCGGCGCGACGGCCGCCGAACACGAATGCTCGGATCGGCACGCCCTGCGGGTCGTCCCACGACTCGTCCAGCGCCGGGTTCAATGACGCCGGGGACGTGAACCGGGAGTTCGGGTGCGCCGCCTTCGTCCCGGCATCCGGAGTCCAGTCGTTCCCCTGCCAGTCGATCGCGTGCGCCGGCTTCGGGCCGTCCAACCCCTCCCACCAGACGTCTCCGTCGTCGGTGAGGGCGACGTTCGTGAAGATCGTGTCGGAGCGGATCGATTCCATCCCGTTCGGGTTCGTCGCATACGACGTACCGGGCGCAACCCCGAAGTAGCCCGCCTCTGGATTGATCGCCACCAGGCTGCCGTCCTCACCTGGCTTGATCCACGCAATATCGTCGCCGACCGTGGTCACCTTCCAGCCCTTGTCGGCGAACGCCGGCGGCGGTACGAGCATCGCGAAGTTCGTCTTGCCGCACGCGCTCGGGAACGCCGCCGCGACATACGTCTTCTCCCCCTGCGGATCGGTCACGCCCAGGATGAGCATGTGCTCGGCGAGCCACCCGTCGTCGCGGGCCATCGTGGACGCGATCCGCAGGGCCAGGCACTTCTTGCCCAGCAGCGCGTTTCCGCCGTAGCCGGACCCGTACGACCAGATCTCCAGTGTCTCCGGGAAGTGCACGATGTACTTCTCGGTCGGGTTGCACGGCCAGGCGACATCCTGCTCACCCTCGGCCAGCGGTGCACCGACGCTGTGCATGCACGGCACGAACTCGCCGTCCGCACCGAGCACCTCCGCGGCCGCACGACCCATCCGGGTCATGATCTTCATGCTCACCACCGCGTACGGCGAGTCGGTGATCTGCACGCCCAGCTGGGCGATGGGCGACCCGAGCGGTCCCATGCTGAACGGGACCACGTACATGGTGCGGCCCGCCATCGACCCGGCGAACAGGCCACGGAGAATCCACATCATCGCCTTCGGATCCATCCAGTTGTTCGTCGGACCGGCGTCCTCTTCGCTGCGCGCGCAGATGAACGTGCGCTCCTCCACCCGGGCCACATCGCTCGCATCACTGCGCGCCAGGAAGCTGCGCGGCCGCTTCACCGGGTCCAGTCGGATGAAGGTGCCTGCCTCGACGAGCTGCTCGCAGAGCGCGTCGTACTCGGCATCCGAGCCGTCGCACCAGTGCACCGCCGTCGGCGTGCACAGTTCGACCATCTCTTCCACCCAGGCGACAAGCCCGCGATGCTGAATCCACTCCGGTGTGTCCATGATCCGAGCCTGCCGCGCCGAGCGCGTCTCCGCCAGACGATGACATCCTGTATTGATCGCCATCGGCCACCAATCAAGGAGCTGAATTGTCTTTCGTGCGCGTGCACCACTTCTCCGGTGAGCCCTCAGGACCCTATGCCCTTCCCTGAGATGCCCGAGCTCGCGTGGTGGGCATGGCTCCTGCTCGCCGTGGCGGCCATCTCGGTCGGAGTCTCCAAGACCGCCGTTCCGGGCGCGAACACACTGGCCGTGGCGATCTTCGCGGCGATCCTGCCGGCCAAGCAGTCCACCGGCGCTCTGCTCATCCTGCTGATCGTGGCCGACGCTTTCGCGATCACCGCCTACCGACGGCACGTGAACTGGCGGGCGCTGCTTCGGCTGGCACCCGCGGTGGTGGTGGGGCTCCTGCTCGGCGTGGTCTTCCTGGCGTTCGCCGACGACACCTGGGTGCGCAAGGTCATCGGGGTGATCCTGCTGGCGGTCATCGCCGTCACCCTGATTCGGCGACGGATGGGACGCACCGTCGCGGATGGCGGATCGCATCGGGTCGCCGCGGCGACCTATGGCGCGCTGGGCGGCTTCACGACCATGGTGGCGAATGCCGCAGGGCCCGTCATGTCGATGTACTTCCTGGCGTCGCGCTTCTCGGTCAAGGAGTTCCTCGGCACCGCGGCATGGTTCTTCGCGCTCGTGAACCTCACCAAGGTGCCGTTCTCGATCGGCCTCGGTCTGATCACCGGACCCGGCCTGCTACTCGACCTCGTGCTCGTGCCGGCCGTGGTCGGAGGCGCTCTCTTCGGCCTCTGGTTCGCCCATCGCCTCAACCAGGCGCTGTTCGAGCGGCTGGTGATCGTGTTCACGGTCGTCGGCGCGGGCTACCTGCTGCTCAGCTGACCGCGAGCCGGCGTGCCGCCACGGGCGGGGCGGGAACCGGCGCCACGCCGGCGACGTCGTCGTCGGTGAGTGCGACAGGCCCCGACGCGGCACTTGTCACCCGCCGGCGGGCGCGCCCTGCCGCCACGGTCGTCACCGCGAGCGCGGCGAGCAGCCACGTGCTGAGGACGCCGACAGCCGGCCAGACTCCGATGGAGCCGCCCGCGATCAGCGACCGGAAGGCCTGGACGGCGTAGGTGAAGGGCAGCCAGGAGTGGACGGTCTGGAAGAGGTCGGGCGTCGTCTGGATCGGGTAGGTCGCGCCGGCAGAGGCCAGCTGGAACACGATCAGCACCAGGGCGACGAAACGGCCGACCGGGCCCATCAGGGCGATCAGCGCCTGGTTGATCGCGACGAACGTCAGGCTCGTCAGCAGGACGATCCCGGCGAGGCCGGCGAGGTTCGCCGGCTCGATGCCCACGCCGAACCGGACCATCACGACGACCAGCAGGCTCTGCGTCACGGCCATGAGCGCACCCGGCAGGTAGCTGCCGAGCGCGATCCGCCAGGCAGGCAGGTTTCGGGCCAGCAGCTTCTGCCTGAGCACAGGGAACATCAGATAGAAGGCGAGTGCGCCCACCCAGAGCGCCAGTGTCATGAAGTACGGCGCCAGCGCGTAGCCGGTGGCGGGCACCTCGTTCGACCGCTGCGCGTCCAGTTCGACGGGGTCGGCGGCCACGGCGCTCAACGTGTCAGCTTGGGCGGCGGTGTAGGTCGGGATCGCCTGCGCCCCCGACCCCAGGCCATCGGCGAGGCTCGCGGACCCGGTCTGCAGCTGCGCGAGCCCCGAGGCGAGCGCTGCGGCGCCGGCCGAGGCATCCGCTGCTCCGTCGGAGACGGCTGACGCTCCCGTTGCGAGATCGGTCGCACCGGCACTGAGCGTGCCGAGCCCGGTCGCCAGACCTTCGGCGCCGGAGGCGAGTTCGTGCGACTTCGCGTCGAGCGTCGCAAGACCGGTGCCGGCATCGGCGCTGCCGACGAGCCGGCCGGTCGCCGTCGCGAGCGTGGTGGCGCCGCCCTGGACGCCGGTGGCGCCGGCCGAAAGAGCGCCGGAGGATGCCGCGAGCTGGCTGATCGCGGCAAGGCGCTGTGCGTCGGTCATGCTCGAGTAGCCCGCAGCCAGGGCCTGCAGGCCGTCGTTGACGGCGGCAGCGCCGGACGCGACACCCGTCGTCGCTGCACTGAGCGCGGCGGCGCCGGACTGCAGGGAGCGAGCGCCGTCGAGCGCCGCGGCGGTGCCAGTGGCGATGCCGGCTGCGCCCGTGGCGACCTGTGCGCCAGCACCCGCCGCGCTTGTCGCGCCGGACTGGAGGCTCGAGGCGCCCGCGCTCACCCGCGAACTGCCGCCCGCGAGGTCGGTCAGCCCGTCGGCGAGCCGAGTGGCGCCGGTCGACGCATCGTCAACTCCCGCGGACAGCTCGGCCGCTCCCGCAGCCGCGTCTCCGATCTGGGAGTGGATGTCGCTGAAGCCCAGGTAGATGGAGTCCAGGTAGGTCGACGACACCGAGGTCGACAGGGCGGCCGTGACCCGCGCACCGACGGTCGACGCGATGTTGCCGACGATCTGGTTGGCGGCGTCGTTGGTGCGGATGGTGAGCCTCGCCGCGGTGGGCTCGTCGCCGGCGACCGACACGGCGTCCGCGGAGAAGTCGCTGGGAACGGTCAGCACCGCGAGGACGTCGCCGGACGCCAGCCGCTTCGCGGCGGCATCCGCGTCGA
Organism: Microbacterium sp. P5_E9; assembly: GCF_054049175.1. NCBI lineage: Bacteria > Bacillati > Actinomycetota > Actinomycetes > Micrococcales > Microbacteriaceae > Microbacterium > Microbacterium sp. P5_E9. The sequence goes on from NZ_JBFUMV010000003.1 coordinate 261,419, forward strand.
GCTCCTCCCACGCGAAGTCGGTATTCTTGTCATCGGCGGTGAGCGTGTCCACAAGATCACCGCCGAGATCGACCTCCTGCGACTGTCCGTCATCCGAGGTCGCAGGCGATGTCGCGGGCACATCCTCGTTGACGATGGCCGCGGGGATCTGGTCCAGGTGGTGGAGCGGGTCCTGGTTCGACCAGATGAGCGAGCCGGCGTAGATGAGCGGGATCAGCGCGATGCCGGACAGCACGACTGCGGTGCGGGCCTTCTTCATGACCGCCCGCCTTCGACCATCGACGCCGCGAGCTGCTGCGCGATGCGGGACGCCGCGGATTCCAGGCCGTCCGGGTCGCGCCGGTCACCCAACTGCTCCATGACCAGCCAGGCGGCGCCAGCCGCGAGGAGGCGCACGCGGGAGCGGATCTGCTCGGGGTCAGCGGCGCCCGAGCGCTCCACGAACGTCAGGAGGCGGGCCGCGACGAAGTCGATCACGAGCGTCTGAACGGCCAGCACGCTCGTCTCCTCGAGCACCCGTCGGTAGAACGGCGCGTGCTCGGCGAGCCCCTGCATGAGGCGGCGCACCCCGTTCGTCAGCATGACCGTCGGTTCAGCGGGCGTGGCGACTGCGGCGGTCGCATCGAAGACCTGCTCGAGGCGTTCGATCGCGGCAGCCTGGACCAGCGTGGCGATGTCGCCGAAGTGCTGGTAGAAGGTCGGACGGCTGACCCCGGCAAGGGTGCAGACATCCGTGATCGAGATCGAAGAGATGTCGCGCGCGTCCACGAGCTGGCGTGCGGCATCCAGGAGGGACGCGCGCGAACGCAGCGCTCGCGGGTCAGGTGAGATGTTCAACGGGAGCCTTTCTTGACACACGTAAGTCTATTACGTTTGTAAAGAATGACGAATTCCACCCTCGAGCCAAGCTGTCGCTCTCAGAGGAACTCGTATGGGCGCAGCCCCATCTCTCCACGTCGCATGGCGGCCAGGTTGTGCTTGCCGATTGCGACTAGATCTGGGAAGCCGGCATCGGCGGACACGGCGACGCCGTCTTCGGTGCTCTGGATGGCTCGGTCGCGGTCGCCCTGGAAACAGTCCACGAGGGCGGCCCCCATGCGTGACTTGGTCTCGCCGCGCAGGCTGCCGGCCTCGACGGAGACGGCGATCGCCCGGTCGTAGCTCTCGCGAGCGTCGGTCAACCGGCGCAACGTCAAGAGGAAGAAGCCGCCCTTCTCGTGGAGCATCCGGGCGAGGAGGGACGTACTTGGCGACTGCGGGCCGACCGTGATGCCACTCGGCGCGGATCGGACGAACAGCGCCAGTTCTTCCATGATGACGAGCGTCTCGCTCGCGCCTTCGATGAGGTCCAGGGTGCGACCGCGCGCGTAGTCGTCGTTCGCCCGCGCGAGCGCGATGAACGCGCGCGACATCTGCAGGACCCCGACACCCTCGTGCCAGCCGGTCAAGGCGAACCGGGTGAGCGCCCGGGTGCGCCAGATCTCCGCGAGCGCGAAGTCGGGCTCCGGCAAGTCGATTGCGGCCAGCGCGAGCAGGCGGCAGGTTTCGGCGTCGTGGGGGTCGGCGGCACGCGCCTTCATTTCATCCCAGGCGGCAACGGCGATCGAGAGGGCTCGAGCGGGATCAACACTGGGGGCGAGGTCGGCAACGGATTCGTACAGTTCCTGAGGTGAGGTCATGCGCCGACCCTAGCGACTCAGTGCCAAACGACGGGGTCGTCGACCTGGGTCTGCTTGGGCGGCTCCCGGCGAGGGTACGGCGGCGGCGTCGCATACCCGAGCGCGACGATTCCCATCAGGTCACCCTCTAGCCCTAGCAGTTCCCTCGCAGACTCTTCGGCGATCGCAAGGTCCCCCAGGAAGGCTGCCCCGACGCCGAGGGCGCTCGCCGCGATCCAGATGTTCTCCAGCGCAGTGCCGATGCCCATCGTCTCGAGCCCATACGCGGTGAGGGAGGCCACGAGCGCCTGATGCGAGGCGGCGGCGAGGGTGCGGCGACCGCCGCTGAACACTCCTCGGTTCTCGATCGCGATGGCCGTCGGCGCCACCCGCAGTACCTCGGCGGACTCGAGCACGGTCGAACTCCAGTGCTCCTGCGGTCGGCCGGTGCGCGGGTCGTGGGGAACATACTCGTCGATGCCGATCGCACGGGTCGCGGCATCCGCGATCATGTTCCGGAGGGCGGCACTCTCGATCACGTGGAACCGCCAGGGCCGTGCGTTCTTCGAGGATGGCGCGGCGAGCCCGCATGCCAGGATCTTCTCGAGATCGTCCCTGTCGATGGCGCGAGGAGCGAACCCTTCGCGCACGCTCCTCCGCGCGAGAATCGTCTCGATCACGACAGTGGAGACCGACCCCGGCTCGGCGATGCTCATGACCCGAATGTACCGGTGTGAATCGCCGCCGCGACTCCCGTCACTCACCCGCACGTTCGGCCGTCGGCGGATCAACCGGACCGTACGGCGCGATCGCAGGCGTCGCAGTCATTCGAGCTCCGCGGCGCCCGAATCGCGCGCGCGTGTAACGGGCGGCGCGCATCTCATAGGCCTCTCGCCACTGCCGACGAACGTCCGCACCCTCCACGACCAGCGCCGAGCGCGCGGAGAGGAGCTGCTCCCGCCGGGTCTGCGCCGCGATTCGGCGCTCAGCTGCCGCGGCATCGCGCGCCGCCGCGGCCCGCGCTACGCGAACGCGCTCTGCCCACTCCATGCGCTGTGCACGCGGAAGGCCGCGCAGTTCATCCTGGGTAGGTTCGCGGACACCCTCGGGGATCGGTGCCTGGAGCGCCGCCCGCGTGACGGCGACCTGGGAGTCCACCGCCGACAGCGCACCGTCGATGAGCCGCACCGCCTCTGCCTCGCGCTTGCGGTGGCGTGCCTGCACACCGTGCAGCGTGTGGGTGTGCGCCTCGTCCGGGACACCCTGGGTGCCGCGCGCGTCCCAGCGGCCGCGAACGCTGAGCGCGAGTCCCTCGAACAGACCGATGTGATCGCGCGGGACCGGGCAGGTGGCGGTGAACTCACCTGCGCCGATCGTGACGACGGGGCTTCTACGAGTCATGACGTTCCTCCTTCGGTTCTGGACGTCCTCGTGGTGAGCAACCGATCCCACGTCAGCACTCCCCCGGCTCACCTTTGCTCACCACGACCGCCCTGTTGCGGACGGCGGCGTTGAGGATGAGGTGCCCGGATGCATCGATATCCGGAACCCGGCAGGGCCATGAGACGCCCCACCCGCGCACCTCGATCGCCGCGGAGTCGATCTGGGCTGCGTCTGCGACCATTGCCCGGATTCTTTCGGCCCGAGCGAGCGAGAGAGCCTCGTTGAAGCCCGCATCGCCGCCCTCCGAGCTCGCGGAACCCTCGACGATCCAGTTTCCGGGGCACGAGGCGAGTTCTGCCACGAGGCCGTCGATCGAGCGGGTGGTCGCAGCAACGTCGGTGAGCTCCGCGCTGCCGGCGGCGAAGCCGATGGTGGTGTCCGCCAGCTGCTGCGAGCACGCGGAGGGAGGCGGCGGCAGCGGCCGCTCGATGGGAACCGGCGTGACGAAGGGCAGGTCGCCGTGCGACTGCGGCTGCGCCGTCATGTTGACGGGCTCGAGCTCGACGTCAGTGGCCCCCGCTCGCGCGAAGTACTCGGTCCAGATTGCGGAAAGCGCGGTGCGCGCGTCCTCGGTGAGCGGCTCCTGCGGATCGGCGACGATCCCGAGGCGCGGCATCCGAATCCGAACCGACGATAGATCAGGCAGCCCGCCGTGCTGCTCAACGACCGTGACGAGGTCCGTTGGCTCGGCGTAGAGCCGCCCCTCGAGCAGGCTCAGGTCGCCCATCGACGGGAGCCCCGGGTCGAGGACGGTGAGCGTGTGCGCCGCCTCGGGGCGGAACGCCTCGGCGGCGAGTGCGATCGCCTCAGCGAGGTCGACCTCGTCCGTGGCGGCCACCTCCTCCAGGATGGCGCCCGTCGCATCGTCGCGCAGCTTCTCGAGCCACTCGCTGCGGTCGATCGAGTTGCCCGGGAGTGCTGGGATCGTGTAGTCGATCGCCACGAAAGGGCTACCGTCGCCGACGACAACCGTGAGCCGGTCGCCCTCTGCGTCGAGGAGGGAGAGAGCCTGGGCGAGCAGCTCGGCCTGGAGTGCCGGGGCGCCCATGTGAGCTCCGACGACGACGACGACATCATCGACCGCGCCTGCGGGCTGGCTGGCGCAGGCGGTGAGACCGACGACCGCGCCGACGACCGCGAGGGCCGCCGCGAGGCGGTGGGGGCGAGGGGATCGGGACATGAGGGGCTCCTTCCGAGCGGGGTTCTGACGGAACAACTGATCCCACGCGGCGGAGAGCCGCGTGGGATCATGTCACGCCCAGTGGGGGCCGCAGTCGGGGCAGGTCACTCCGATGCCGCAGTCGCACCCCGCCGCCCGCCAGGCCCCCGAGCAGCGCGCGCAGACGGCGAGGAGCAACCCGCAATGGCGGCATGTCGACCCGCCTGTCGGCCTGCGACGGAAGAACCAGCGCCAGAGCGTCATGCCGCATCACCCCCAGCCGCGGACGCGATCGACTCGTCGCGCATCTCGAGAGCAAGCGTCATGCGCGGATCGCCGCTCGCGTTGCGCAGCGCGGCGCGGTACACCTGCTTGTCTCGCCCGGAACGGGCGTCAATGGCCCCGAGCTCGCTGCCCCACATGGCGAGCGAGTGCTCGAGAGCGCCCTCACGCAGAGCGACGGTTCCGTCGATGGCCGCCTTCAAGGACGTGAGCCGGATGACCCGCTCTTCGCATGCCCGACGGTCGCGACGTGCCTCGAGCTCCTCGACGCGGGCCGGATTGTGCATCAGGAGCTCCCACAGCACGAGCATGCAACCGAGTCCGAGGAAGACGACGACCCAGAACAGGAACGGAACGACAGGCTCGAAGACCGTGTTCGGATCGACGGCGACCGACGGGGCCGCATCCCCCTGGAAGGAGCCCCGAGCCGCGTCCTCGGCCTTTGCCACGGCCGCCGCCCGGTCGATCGTCACGCGTATGGTCGCGAGAAGCACTGCGGCGGCGACCCAGAATCCCGCACCGACAGCCATCCCGATGCGCTGCCAGCGGGCGAGCGTCCCACCATGGGCGGCGACGTTGAGACCTCGCCCGATGAGGAAGGGGAGCATCGTGATCACCGCGACTGTCGATGCCGCGATCGCAGCGGGCGAGAACACGTCGGCATCGTCCGTGCGCAGGTAGGCGCGCATGTTCGAGTACACGACGATGCTCTCGATCGCGAGCGGGACGAGGAAGGGGAGGAGTTCGATGAACCGCGCCCAGACGATCGCCCAGCCGATGTGGGCCGCCCCCGGTGCGATCGGCCGACCAGGGTAGCGTCGGCCGTCGGATCGGGTCGCCGTCCCGCTGAGAACGTCGAGGGTGGTGCGGTGATCCGTGACCGAGTCCTCGCACTCCGTCAGGGCAATGCCGAGCTGCTCCTCGACTCCGGACTGGGTTGCGGCGACCACGTCCTTGCGCGGGGTGATCCCCTGCCCCTGGCGCGCAAGCTCGATGAGGACATCACCGGCGGCTTTCGCCTCCTCTGTGTCTTGAAGCGCTCCGACCGACTCGACGATTCCTTCCGCGTCGCGCAGGAAGTCGAACCCCAACGGACCGAGGCCCGCGGCGACCGCTTCGGCGTCGACGGCGTGCGTCGACACATCGCGGATGGCGTGCTGCTCGGCATCCTGCTGCGATCGGCCGCTCGATCGGACCGGATCGCCCTGCGGCGGGTTCGGAAGGTGGATCTCCGGTCCGTCCGCGCGCGTCGCGTCGTCGGGGACGGGCAGCGTCTTGCGGGCTGATTCGGTGGACGGTGCGCTCATGGGGTCCTCCTCGGTCGAGCGGCGGTTTCTCCACCGAACAACCGATCCCGAGGTCCACTCACGAGTGGGGTAGCAGCAGCTCCGCGATCGCGCGCTCGAAGGGTGTGAGCAGCTCCGGCGCGTTGCGAGAGGCGTACACGCGAATCACGTCGGCAGCCTCATGATTGATCCAACCGTCGACGGCGACCGCGATCGCGGCGCGGACGAGGAGCTCCCGTGAACGGTCTGGAGCATCCCGGGTGACGACATCAGCATGCTCGAGAGACCAGAGCAGAAGAGCGTTGACAGCTTCGCGCGTGAGACCGCCCCCTTCGAGAGCCTGCGCGAGCTTCGAGATCGCCCAGTCCCCATCGTCGGGGCTCGGCGCCGGATCCGGACCCAACGAAGCGATCGCAAGGACTGTCGAGACGAGGCGTTTGGCAGGCAAAGGGGTGATCTCAGCGAAACGCTGGTGAAAGTGCCGCGAGACGAAGGTGCGGTGCCGCCGCCGCTCGGCCTCGTCAGTGCGGCGGAGGTCGAGTCGGGAACGTCTGATCGCCTTCAGCGACGTCCACGGGAAGATTCCCTTGTATTGGCCGTCCGGCGCGAGCTTCGGAATCTGGTCGGTCGTCTCGTCCGGCACCACTACGTGGTACACCCAGGCGCCGGGGTTCGACTCGTTCCGATCGAAGGCATGGTCGAGGACCTTATGGTCTTCGCCTCCGAGCGTCATGTGTCCCCTGCCGAACTGTGCGACCAGCTTGTCGGAGCGATTGTTCAGGGCGATCTCCGCTTGGTCCGGGCCCGTGGGAACATTCGTCAGGGTGAAACCGCGCTCACGCAAGACCCTCATCGTGTGCACCACGCCTTGGTCGGGGAACTTTCCGAAGCTCTCGCCGGTTCGCCGGACGAAGGTCGCATCGAGCCAATCCACGACATCCTTGGCGACGACTCCTCCGAGGGATCGGGACACATCCGGGTCGAGTTCCGGCACGAAATGGCGGAGTCTGTTCCGTTGTTGTCTTCGTTTACTTTCAACGGGATGCGGTGCAGACCGGAACCCCCAGAACAGGTTCTCGGTGTCGAAGAGGACGTGCGTCTCTTGCCGGTCGGGTGAGCCGTCGGGCGTCCGCTCGGTCAAGACAGCGACCCCTCCGCCGCGAATCGGCGGCCCGGGCCTGTGGCACCGCCGCCCGCGTCCCGACTGCGGATCAGGTCGCGCGCCTCGGCACGCTCACGCCTCGCGCCTCGCCGGGCAGCCCCCGTCAGACGCGGCCGAAGTACGGACTCCGCGGCGTAGACATCGACGACGAGCGCTTCGGCGGCCCCGGCCACCCTCGTGGAACCGACATATCCGCCGTCGTCACGCGTCAGCGGCATCACCGCGATGGGAAGGTCGCCACCCGGCGAGTCGACAGCGCGGTAGATCCTCGCGAAGAGGACGGCGCCGCTGTCGTCGGGCGTGGCGGCGACTCGTACCGTGACCAGCACCCGCCCGTCCGTCGCCTCGACGTCCATGGCCACCGTGTCGTCCGCCCAATCGAGCACACGTGGTGGCACCTGCGTCCAATCGACACTCTCGCGAATCTGCCCAGTGCTGCCCGGATCCGCGCTTGCGGCAAGCGCGAGGGAGGCCCTGTTGAGACCGCGGTCAGCGAGGCGTGCAAAGACATCGGCGCGCTCCGCAACCCAGCTGGCGAGCGCCCCAGCGTCGGTCCCACCGGAGGTTTCAGGGGTCAGGACAGCGCCGCGCGTGACGATCTCGTCCAGCGCGTCCAGCTCTTCCTCGGTCGCGCCCGCCACGATGCCGGCCTCGCCCACGAGCACCGCGTCGAGCGCTCCACGGAGGGCGTCATCGGCGGACCTTGAGCCGCCTCCCTCAGCGAGCGCTGCGGCCCCGTCGCGGAGCACGCMGAGTTGACCCTGAAGAAGAGCTCCGGCGAGATGCGACCCGCCTGCGATCGCCTCGATCTGCCAGGCCAGTGCCGCCAATTCGATGCGCAGCAGCTGGGGATCGATCGGACTGACATCGGGCGACAGAGGCCAGTAGCGCCACAGCCATTGCCCGAACGCGATGCGGGCGAGGATCTCACCCTCCGGCGCCGGATCCGTCGAGACGACTGCCTGCTCCCCGGATTCCTCCGTGTCATCGATCGACGAGCACCTAGCGACGACGTCAGCGACAGCAACGCCGAAGAGCCGCACCAGCCACGGCCTGGCCGCAGCATCGTGGTCGATGACCGCATACGGAAGCGCCGCAGGGTCGCGGGCATCGAACACCACATACCCCCCTGGCAGGTCGAGCGCCGAGGCGAAGACCCCGTTAGCCCTCCCAGCGGGCTCCACACGCACTGTGTCACCCGCGATGCTGATAGTGACCACATGGCCACCGTTGTCCTTCATCGGAAACTGTCCCTTCCGCGCGATCGCTCGCGCACACCAAGATCCCCAACCGATACCACGCCGCGATGCCGCGGCTCAGAGCCGGAAGTGATCATCCAGGTACTCCAGCAGGTCGTCCCATGTGGCGGCCGCCTCCGCGCCGATCGACACCTCGCGTCCGTCGACCCGGCGGGTCACGGTGGACTCGCCGCGGCGGATTTCGTCGGCTGCGGCATCCCAATTCCTGCGAACCTGCGCGCGCTGCGTCCCGTCGGCGCTCGAGAGTGCCGCACGAAGGTCATTCATCAGATCCTTGAGCGCATCATGCGAGCGTGAGCGCGCATAGTGCTCCATGGTGAGACGCACGCGTTCATCGCGCTCGATCGTCGATGTCTCGTCAGGCGGATCGGATGCCGCCGCGGTCGCCCCGGACGCGGCCACGTGCGGGCGCTCTCCAGTTCCGCGCTTGTGGCGCTGCCGGATCGTGCGCACCATCGACTGCATCTCTCCGCCGATCAGACCCCAGACGGTCTGAGGGTCGGAGAGATGCCCCGACCGGTATTGCGCGTTGTGCAGCGCGTCCCAGAGCGGAGGAACCAGCAGGATCTCGATGGCCAGCAGTTCGTCCTGCGCCCGAGGGCTGAGCGCGTTCCACGCTTCATGAGGAGAGGTGCGCAAAGAACCCAGGAACGATCGGATTGCGCCCGTCGTGAACCGCGCGGACGCGGGCAGCTGCGACATGTGGCGCCGGTAGTCCGCGGCCGAAAGCAGGAACGCGGTCGGGAGGGTCGACCGGTACGTCCGCATCCCGGCAAGGAGGCCGGCGCGCGCCGTCGGGTACGCAAGACCGAAAGGCCGTCCCACGCCCGCGATCTCCTGCTCGATCAGGTCACGCAGGCGGGGAAGCTCGGCTCGCCATGGCTGGCCACTCGCACTCTTCGCCGTTGACCACAGTCGTTCGAAGATGGAACGGTCGAGGGGAAGCGGCCGCATCGCTCCGAGGCGAAGCGGATGGAAGACAACCGGACGGGCAGGGGGGTCGGTCGCGGACAACGGGGCGGAACCGGGGTCGGGCGCATCGACGGAGATCGCCGTCGCCCACGCCTCGCGGCCATGCGGCTCGTGGATGATGGGCGAGCGCTTTTCGAAACCCACGGCATCGAGGAAGACGTGGATGTGACGTTCGTATTCCTCGCGGGCCGCAAGGGCGGGCGATTGCGTGTACTCGAGGGAGTCGTCCAGCCACGTCTCGAACAGCTCCAGGTTCGCCGGGTCGTCGAATGCCTCGCGCAGCCCCGTGACATCGATGACCTCGTCGCGCGCATCCGACTCCCGCGCTGCTGCGAACACGTCGCCGAGCGCACGGGCGGTGGCGATGATGTCCATGTCCGTCCGATCCGAGCGCGTGAAGAACGCAGCGATCGCCGCAGTGAAGACCGGGTCGGTCCCCGTCGGCAGTCCCCGGGAACCGAGGTCTTCGACGACACGACGGAGGAAGCGCGAGAGCAGCGCGATGTCCGCCGCAGCGTCAAGGATGCGCGCCCGGATGATGTCGACATCCGTGCCTTCGTATTGGGACCCCAGAGAATAGACATCGGCGGCCGGATAGGCGGATCCACGGAAGAGCTCGCGCAAGATCGGCAGGGCGGCTCTTCGCAGCGGGGTTCTTTCCTTGGCATTCGAAAGCGGCCCGAGCAGCACCTCCTCGGGAAGCGTCGCCCACACCGTGACGACGATCCTGCGCCCGCTAGGCATCGCGTCCCCCTTCGCCGCGAGGCGGCCCCATCTCGGTCACTCTAGGGGATCTGCTTCGGCTGCTCCCCGCGCTCCGTTCGATCCGGCGCATGGTGGTTCGTCACCGCAGCCCAGGTCAACGGCGAGTTCCCCCACACCGGCTCCGTTCTCCACTGCTCGAGCCGCTCCCGCTGCCAGCGGTTCAGTCTGCGCACGGGATCAGAATCGGCGTGGAATTCATCCACTGCATGCGCGAGATCCTCGAAGGGCGTGTGCTGCATCGGTGCGGCATCGTCCACCTCGAAAACGGCATCGGTGAGAAGCGGCCAGCGTGTTGCCGTCACGAGTTCGGCGCCGAGTTCGAGCATCGCCGTGACCAGTCCGAACGGCTCGACGTGTCCGAGATCAGTGCCGCTCTGGCAGGCGATGAGGGCGACGCGAGGAGGCATCGGCCAGAGGTGTGCACCCAGAAGTCGTCGTACTCTGCCATCCACAACCGCGGCGTCTGGAACGGTGTCGGGCTCGGTATCGAGCGGTGCCGTGGACGTACCGACCAGCAGATCCTGCGCCGTCAGAGACCGTGTGCGAGCGGCGGCGGCGGGTGCGGGGTCGAACGAGTCGTCGTCGATCGGGGACAGCAGCAGCCCCGTCGTCGCTGCGGTCCCCTCGCCGGGCACGACGTGGCCGACGAAGAAGAGCCGAGACGGTCGCGGCTCGCCGAGCAGCTGCGTGGACAGCCAACTGCGGCTGACCCGCTCGCCGCGGAGCGACCCATCGAGCCTGATCTCCGACCCCCAGGCAACCGCAGCCTTCGGGAGCACGTGGCCGCTGGATGTCACCGGGTCGATCACATAGAGCGGACGCCGCGAGGATGCCTTCGCGGCAGCCCAGGACGGATGCGCAATCGCCGGGTCGCCGTCACGCGATAGCAGCGGAGCCATCATCTCGACATTCGCGATATCGATGAGGCGCTTCTCGGGCCGCACGAGGTCACCGATCGACAGCAGCTCCCACGGGACGCGGATGCAGGACGCCGCGGGCAGCACCCGAACCAGAACCTCATCGCGGTCGAACCCGGCAAGCCGCTCAAGCAGGGGCCGCGGCAGGAGAGTCGCTCCGAGGTCATCGGCGAGCTGCTGCTCCCGATCCGGTTCCGCAAGGGCACCGGTGACACAGCGATGCGCCATCGCGGTCGAGCGCAGCCGGTGGATCGCGCCGGGCCTGCGCTCGTCTTCGATGTCGACGAAGGCGCGCAGCCCGATCGTCTGCCACTCCCGGCTCGCCGCCCGGATCATCTCGGCGTCGGCGATGGCTTCGGCTTCGGAGTAGCCGGGCAGCGCCTCGTCGAGCCGACTCAGTGCGCCGGCGAGCGCATCGGCGGGGATGACAGCAGAACCGGGCTCGTGTCCGTCGCTCCACTCCCACGACCAATAGGAGCGGTCGCCTGCGTCGATGCCCATCAGTGTCCCGATGGCGCGAAAGCCGGAGGATTGTTGCCCGTCGCCGCTGTCGTCACCCATCGGAGCAGGAGTCTACTGCGGCACTAGCCTGTTGTGGGGGGAGGCGGGTTTGGGGCATTCGAGCGACGTGGCCGCGCGAATCGCGGAGTCGACCGTTGCGCGCCAAGCCGGGGTGCGGGCGGCGCGCGAAGGCGACTACCGGCTCGCGCGTCGTCGCCTTACCGAGGCTCGCACGGTTCTTGGGGACATCGACTGCGTCGACGCGCACGTCGCTCGAGCACGTGCGCTTTTCGACGCCGCGCATCTTGCACGTGAAGCGGGTCGCCTGTCCGACGCTGAGGCAGGCATGCGAGGCGCCGCCCGATCGACACCCGATGACGCGGATCGGGTCACGATGACGATCGATCTCGCGGATGTTCTGACTCAGGCGGCCGCTCCGGGGAACGTGGAAGCCGCGCGCCTGCTCGACGATCTCGAGCGCGAAGACTCCACCCTGCCGCCGGCCGCTCGTGCGCGTCTCCTCGATGTGCGCGGGGCCATGGAGTCAACCGCGGGCCGATTCGCTGAGGCGCTCGCCGCCTATGACGACGCGGCCAACCTGCGCGCCGACGACAGCGGCGAGCCAGGGCGCGCCGTCCACAAGCGCCGTCGTGCGCAGGCGCTTCTCGCCTTGGGGCGCTTCGCCGAGGCCGAAGCGGAATTCCGGGACGCGCTCGCGGGCGGCGCCGGAACCGGCCCGCGGCTGCGCGCCCTCATCCTTCTGGACCTCGCGGTTCTCGAGATCGCCCGCGGTCGATACGATGCTGCGGAGACCGCGCTCCGTGAGGCGCGCGGTCTCCTGGCTGGCCTGAGAGGGCTCCGATCCGCCCGCGACTGGGCCCGCTACCACGACACCCACGGCACGCTCCATCGGGTGCGCGGCGAGCGACGACGAGCCGCCGAGGAGCACGCAGAGGCGCTCGCCCTCCTCGATGCCGCCAGCGGATTCGATGGTGAGCAGTGGGGCGGCGCCGAGCGGGCGAACGCACTCATGAACCTCGCGATCGATCACCTCCTCGAACGCAGCGTCCGCTACACGCGTGAAGGCGCCCGCCTCCTCGGCGAGGCCCGCGCCGTCCTCGACAGGCTCGTCGGGCGGGATGCCGAGACGGCGCGCTGCGCAGCGAATCTCGGCATCGCACTAGCGCTGTTGGATGAGAGGCATGCCGCCGGCGAGTCACTGCGCGAGGCTTCGTTGCACTACCGGCTGGCTGGGCGGGCGCTCGAGCACGCGACGGTCGATCACAATCGGGCGTGCCTGCTCGCCTTCGATCCGGATGCTGCAGACGACACGCTTCACGACGCCCTCGACCTGATCGTCCCGGCGGCGATCGTCCGCGATGCGGCGCGGTTCGACGTGCGAGACGGCGACAACCGTCGTCGATGGTGGGCTGGCCAGGCGCGCACCTCCTATGCCGAGGCGCTCGCGATCGCCGCTCGCCTCAATGCGGGACGCTCGGAGCCGACGCTGATCGCAGATCTCATCATCAGCTTCCGCCTCTCCGGCCTCGTCGGCGTCGAGTCGGCAGCCGTCGTCAGCGCCGACCGACTCAGCGATGTGCTCCTGCTCGATCGCGAGCCGGCGGACATCGAGCGCGACCCGACTCCCGAACTCCTTCGGCCGATCCTCAGTCCACGTGTGGTCGGCGCCGGCGGCCGGGAGGTGCTCGCGGGGTACCTCGCCATCGCCGCGACGCGGTATCGAACGATTGGGTCGCTCCGCTCCGGCCGTGTCGCCTTCCTTCGGTGACGACCGTCGGCTGTGATGTCGTCACTAGCATTGTGGACACGGGGATGACGGGGAGCGAGGCGGCTGTGAGTCTGGGGGAGGAAAGTCGTGCGCCTGCTCGTGCGCGCGCCGTGAATGCTCCCGATCTCGCCTCTCGCTCCTGGAGATTCCCTGGCACGTCCGGCGAATCGCGCCTCGAGTCGGCTCGACGCCTCCTCGAGTGGATGCCGTACCCGATCGACGAGGAAGCCGCGGCGCTGGACGTGGCCTTCGGGCACCTCGAGGCCGGCGACGAGCTTCTTGCCGGCGAAATCCTCGCCGAAGATGCCGTGCGCCTTCGGCTGGCAGAGGTCGCCCACGAACTGCTCGGCACGGGGCGTCTGACCGACGCGGGTTACGAGCGCTCGCACGCCATCTCCCGCGTGGCCTTCGAGGATGTCGCGGGCGCTGTGGTCCTCGCTGCACAGGCACACCCCGAGTTCGCGGAACTGAGCAGGGAGTTCGAGCTTGAGCGGCGGTTGCGTGCGCGAGCGCACGGCCTCCAGGTCGTGATCGGTACCGAGATCGACGCCGCCGGCGGGTCCAACTATCTCGGGGCGCCGCTGTCGCAGCTGCTGACGGCGCGGGTCGACCTCGCCATCGTCCCCCCTCGTGTGTTCCCGTGGGATGGGCCGGAGAGGAGTGAGCTTCACGCGACCCGGCCGGAAGCAAAGCCGTGGGTGAAGGTAACGGCCGCCCTGCGGATGGCCGCGCCGTCGACCCCGCTCATGTTCTTCGTCATCGATCAGCACGGAAGAACCTTCGAAGCCGACGCCGATGTCGCAGGTGGCATGCTGAAGGCGAGGATCGACGTCGATCCCGACTCCTCGATCGCCGCAGTCGGCGTGCGAGCGGCGGAAGTCCCGATGTCCCACGCCGTCGCGCGGCTGCGCAGCGGCGAGGTCGACGCAACACGCCACCTCGTCGACGGATGGGCGCGTGATCAGCTCGCCCGCGCCGCCCTCACCCTGGGGGACGCCCCTCGGCACCGAGCATCCGTCGACCGTTGGCTCTCGGTGCACCCTGCCCGTGCCGCCGGTAACGCGCTCGCTGCCTTCCAGCACGCCGAGAGAGAGGTCCACCGGCGATCAGCAGAACCGGCATACGCCGCACTGGTGGCCGACGTCCAGTCGCGCGTGCGCGGTGCGAGCGAGCACATCGGGCGGGCCGCGTGGAACGATGTCAGCGACCTTACCGGCCCGCAGCGACCCCTCGTCAGCACGCTCCTGCTCGTGCTCGACACCCCTGCAGACGAGGAGACCCATGCCTGACGATTCTCGCCTGGCGCCTGTTACGTCCCCTCAATTCGATGATCTGCGATTCACCCTGCGCCTCGACCGCTCGGCAGGGACTCGTTGGTACGTGGCGAACTCAGTGACGCATCGCGGACGGACGTGGTCCGGCCCAGACACAGCTATCGAAAGAAACGCGTTCACCAGACTGCAATCCATGCAACTCGGCGCGGGCAGGTCCGTTCCGCCCGAGGATCGCCAGCGCATCATCACGATGCTTCTCGGAGAAGGTGGCGAACACCGCGGGCAGGGGGCCGACCTGGCAGTTCTGCGAGGGATCCTCAATCGGGGACGGGGCCTGGGCAGGAACCCGCTCCGGATCGTGCTCGACCTGAACTCCGACCCGTCTCTTGCCGGCGTGCCCTGGGAGGGTGCCCTCTGCGCGGAGTGGGACCTCGACGCCGTCGCGATCGTTCGGAGTGGTGTCGACCCAGGGCGTCCGATCCGAAGTGGGATCGTCCCGACGCTCGGCCACATCAACGCCCTCACGGAGCATGAGATGGACGACGCACACCAGGCCCTCCGTGGGCTTGTGGAAGGGTTCCATCCTTCTATGTGGAAGCCGCTCGACCCCGCCAAGGAATCTCTGCTCGAAATCGCCGGTGCCGTTGATGCCCCCGTCTTTGACGTCCTGCACTTCACAGGGCACTCAGATGCCAACCGTTCGGGTCTCTGGGTGTTCACGGACTCCGAGCCCAGCGAGTCGAATCGGGTCGAACTGGGGACACGGGATCTTCGCGAGCTGGCCGACGGCCTCCACGTGCGGCTACTCGTCCTCGCCGCGTGCGGCACGGACTTCCCAGACCAGTGGTCGATCGCCCAGAACGTGTTCCAGGGGACCAGAGTCACGGCTGTCGTCGCGATGCGCAATGTCGTGACGAACAAGACCGCGGCGCAGTTCTTCCGCGCGTTCTACGATCGGCTGCTCCTCCGGGTCCCCGTCGAGGAAGCCTTCGCCCATGCGCGCGGAGCACTCGATACCGCTGATCGGGGCCTTCCCCAGCTCTTTCTCAAGCTCGGTGCAGACACGCGGGTGTGGCCACCGGAGCAGCCGGCGACGAACCCGGTCGCCGTAGCGAACCCGATCCGGCATGTGATCCAGCCGAATGGTGTCATCCGGGTCGGTGCAGAGCTCTGGCAGCTCGGGACCGCCGACGGCCGGCTCGAAGCGTACGACAGCGCTGCGGATGATCTCGACGTCGTCGAGGACGGCACTTCCCTCGCTGTCGCTGCAGACGCACGCGCCGCTGTCGCGCTCCGCGACGATGCGATCGATGCGGCCTGGATCATCCCCCGCGGCCGCGACCTCGAACTCAAACGACCGGGCTGGTTCGAGCAGCTCGCCTCATCCAAGGCGGTGCCCCTGCCAGCGACTCTTCAGGGCCAGAATGCGCGAGTGCTCGCGGTCTCCGTGCTCCACGGGACGAAGTTCCGCATCCTGGTGGCGACCACGACCGACACGTGGCGAATCGTGCTCTCGCCGAACGGATGGGGAGCGCCCATCCTGCTCGCCGAGACCCCTGCCCTTGCGGCCCTCGACACGCTTCCCCAGCCGACCATCGCCCGAGCAGAAGCGCCGCTCACGGGGAGTGCGGCCGAGGCATTCGGCCGCACTCCCCGCGCGCTCGCGCTCGACATGGTGCAGGGAGTCAGGGGATGGTGCGCCGCCGTCTTGACGGCGCAGCGCAAGGTGGTCCTTGCGACCCAGGACCGCGGGGACGCCAAATGGTCCCGCCGCTCGGTCGACGACGCGCCTGGCGTGGTGATCGGCATCGGGCTCGTTCGGCAGGTGTCCGCGGCGACGCCCGAACTGCTTCTCGTGACGAGCGACGACGGCGAGGTCCGGGTGCTTGTGCGCGAGCTGTCTCCGTCAGCTTCCGTCGGGGCAGCTGTCAGTGACTCCTAGGCTGAGGAACATGGATCGCACGACATTGCTGCGCGAGGTCGACGCGCGCCTCAAGGGACGCAGCCTCGTCTGGGCCGGGCTGCGCGGCGACGATGTCGAGCCCCTCGTCGACGTACCGCAGCTGCGCGGCGCGTTCTCGATCATGTCGCGGTACTCACGGCGCGAGTCGGTGCGCGCGACGGCCTACGAGGACCTCACCGGCGTGCGTATCGACCCCGAGACCTGGGACATCGACGAGCATCTGGATACCGAGGCCACCCGCGAGTTCCGCCGCGACCTGCTGCGCGCACTCGCGGGCGAAAGCGCCCTGGTGCCCTATCGCCCGTCGCAGTTCCTGTCCGCAATCTCTTTCGCACGGCGCGACGACTGTCTCAACCTCGGGATGTTCGGGGCGCACCAGTCGGCCTTCGAGCACAAGCCATGGGTCGAGACGTCCATAGCCGCCGAAGGCGTCCCGCACATCCCGTGGCACTATGTCGCCGACGAGGAGCAGCTCAGCGCCACGACCTTCGCCACCGCCGGGCAGCTCATGCTCCGTCGTAGCCGGACATCGGGGGGCGAAGGTCTCGTGCGGGTACCCGAGGGCGGCGACCTGCGCGACTATTGGCCCGATGTGCCGGAGGCGTTCGTGAGCGTCTCGCGGTTCATCGAAGGCGCCCTACCGGTGAACGTCGGAGCCACCGTCTGGCGCAATGGCGAGGTCACGGTACACCACCCCTCGGTGCAGTTGATCGGCATCCGGGGCCTTGTGACGCGGGAGTTCGGATACTGCGGCAACGACTTCGGACGCACCCGCGACATCGACGTGTCGACGATCGATCAGATCGAGGACTCCACCACGCGGATCGGCAGATGGCTGCACCGCAACGGGTACCTCGGCTCTTTCGGCGTCGACTTCCTGGTCCACGAGGGCAAGGCCCTCTTCACCGAGGTGAACCCGCGATTCCAAGGTTCGACGCACGCCTCGTGCCGGCTCTCGATCGAGGCCGGCGAGGCGTGCCTCATGCTCGAGCACCTCGCCGCGTGGCTCAAGCTCGAACCACCGAAGGTCCGGCGGCCGCTGCGCGAACTCGTCGCTGAGACGCCCGACCTCGCGCACATCGTCGTCCACTGGGGCGGGGAGGACACAGCCGACCTGGACCTGCGCACCTTCGGTGACCAGCTGCGGGCGACGGATTCGCGCGGGATCGTTGAGCTCCTGCCCCCGGAGGGACTCACCGTCGCCCACGCCGCGGCCGTGGCGCGCTGGACCACGCGCTCGCGCGTCACCGACACCGGGTATGAGCTGCGGGATCAGTTCTCATCACTAAGCACCGCCCTCTCCGGCGGTGTACGGACCTTCGAGCCGGAAGAGCTACCCGCATGATCGATTTCGCGACGGCATTCACCCAGCTTCAACACAGTGGGGACCCGTTCTGGTTCCAGTCAGGCAAAGGTCACTCGCGCCATTACCTCGCGTGGCAGGACTACCTGGACGATCTCGATCCCAACGGCGATGCAGCCGAACGGCTCTTCCACATCGCACAGCGCGCGGGCGACGGCATCCCGGAAGCGAACGAGGAGGAACCCGCCCGGCGCACGTGGCTGCGGGCAGCCCAGCAGGTCCCATGGGCGACGTTCGTTCTGGGGACAGGATGCCTCTCGTTCAGCGATGATGACGTCAACGAGTCGTTTCGTGATGAGGCCGTGCGCGGGGTCGTCACCGATGAGGTGCCCCCGTCGCCAGAGGGTGCGGTGCTGGAGCAGGTCCGAGTTGCCCTGAAGGACATCGACGAGAAGTACCCCGGTCTGGCGCTCAGCGAAATCGCCCTCGACTTCTTCTCACGACTCGTGACCGAAAAGCTGGGTCCCGCTGCGCTGCTCTCTGCTCTTCCGGTTCGCACCCCGGCGGATTGGAAACTTCCCGCGAGGGTGGTGCTCGCCGCCACCCTCGCAAGCAGGCTGTACACGGCGGCGCTCGACTCGTCCCCCCATATCATCGGGCGCGCCGACCGCGAGCTCGTCGTGGCAGATCTGGACTCCTGGTCGGGAGCGCGGATCGAAGCAGAGCTCCGTGAGCCGCTTGACCACGTGCTTGGGCTCCTGTCGCCGGCAGCTGATCCTCAGGCCCCCAACCTTCGGGCGCTCAAGCGCCTCGTGTCCGCGGTCAAGGAATCAATCAGACAGACCGCGCCTGCCATTCGCCGCACGCACGTCGAGCTGCTGACCGCATTCGCGTGGTACTTCGTGACCGCGGGCAGCACCGTCTACTTGGGCTGGGCGGAGCTGATGCTCTTCCAAGCATTCGACGACGAGCGCGTCTTCCGAGAGCAGAACGACCTGCCCGCAGACCACCCCTCCCCGCGACCGGCTGTCCGCTCTGTTTTCAGCCCGCACACCTGGGTGCATGACCGGATCGAGAGCGTGACCAAGCGGTCCTGGCGCGAACGGGTGTCAGCCGGCGTGAACGAGCAGAAGTCAGGGCGCCTCGGCTTCTACAACCTCGTAGCGGAAATCGTGCGCGACCAGGCGGCCTCGCGATCCTCCCTCCCCAGTGGCGATCACGAAGCACCACTTCCGGCGTGCTTCATCAGCTCATTCGACCTCGAACTCGAGATGGCACTCTGGCACAAGAGCGTTCCGTTCATCATCGTCCTTCCGACGTTCGCGGCCGACCGACGGGCTACCCCGCAGACAGCCTCGCTGCGCTGGGTATGGGCGAAGATCACACCCCCCAAGAGTGGCGATTTCGGTCCCGAATTGCCGTCCGCGCTGATGTCGCCTGCGACCTGGTCGCTGCTCAGTCGAGCGTCACTCGAAGATGAGTCGGACCCGGCACGCCAGATCCTGTCTGGCACGATCCCGGTCATCGTGCGACTCACCGGCTCGCCCTTGATGGATGTCCCTCAGTCCGACGAACTCCGCAAGACCGCGATGACATCGGCGTTCCACCACGCGCTTGTGCTCGACGAGTACACAGCCATCCAGCAGGCGGCCGCCGACCTCGCGTTGACCGGACTGCCACCGCAGTTGAGCGGAAACCGTTCGACACGTGGTCCGCAGCGCTTCTGGATGCTTCTCGGCACCCAGCTCGAAGACAGCGGCGTCCGCTTCAGGGTGATGGCGCCCCAAGTGCTGAATCGGCTCAGCCCGACGCAGTCGACCGAGCACTCCGCCGGAGAGCCGCGACCGGGTGCGGGCTACCGGGCGGGCGTGCTGATCAACGAGAAGTCGCAGACGAGCTACCGCGAGCTGTTCTTCTGGCACGACTTGGATGCGGTCGACGCGCGGCACCTTTCCGTCATGGCAGACCTGGATGGTTTCGCAAAGCGATGGCGCGCGTCGATAGATGCTCTGGAAGCGCTCCGGCCGACGCCTGCGCCCACACATGACGACGAGGAGCTCCCGGATTGAGCGCGACGATCCAGCAGTGGCGGAAGAGCCTCCGGGCCTTCGAGGACGGGTGCTTCTGGCCGGGCACGCGCGCGATGCGCGATCCGCTGCGCTGGCGACGGCAGCTGATCGGTCGCCGTGCTGATGTCGAGCGCTTCACCGACATCCTCCGCCAGCGCCGTCTTGTCGTGCTCAGCGGCGAGTCCGGTAGCGGCAAGTCCTCCTTCCTGTCGGTGGGCGTGCGACCGCAGCTCGCCCGGCACGGGACACTCGTCCTCTACTGCGACAAGTGGTCCGGCGTCGACGGCAAGTTCGGAGGCTCCCTGGAGTCGACCGAGGCCTTCATCGCATCGAAGCTGAGCCTGCCCGCCGACATCCCGCCGGGCGCGGGTTTCCTCGCGGAACTCGACAAGCGGTATGGGGAGACTGCCGTCATCATCCTCGACCAGTTCGAAGAGCTGATCCGCCACCAGCCCCTACTGTCTGGGCAGGTACAGCGGTGGGTGGAGCACGCCATCGCGACGCACCGTGTGCGGTTCGTCATCTCACTGCGCTCTGAGTACGAGCACCGCGTGCGGTACTGGCGCGCGGGTCCGTGGGCTCGCGAGGACTTCTACCTGCTTTCGCTGAGCGATCCTGAGACCATCGAGCGGATCATCCTCGCGGGCAGGCGGCCGAGCACGCCGAACGCTGACGGCCTGGTCGACGAAGAGGGCGCGGTCGATGCGGCCATGGATCCTGACACTCCCGTCATCGAGGAGGGCGCGGTCGCGGCGATCGTGAACGCGTGGGCACGGGTGCAGGGCGGCCAATCGTGGTCGGGCGTCGGGCTGCTGCATCTGCAGGCTCTTCTCTACGTGCTCTGGTACAAGAGCGACAAGGTCACCGTCACACTGAAGAACGTCGAAGACGCGCGCCTGCGGGCGACGGCCGGTGATATCGCAGCCGCGGAGTCCGAGGCCGATGATCTCGAGCGCGATCGCGCTCTCTTCGCGGATGCTCTGGCCCGTGCCGTCAAGTACCACCTCGCGCAGAGTGAGCAGATCTACCTCGAAGGCGCGCTGGGCGATCCGGCGACCGCGGGCGATGCCGTCATGGCAAGCGGTGCCGCCCAGCTCGTCACTCGCATCGCCGACTACCTCGCGAGCGGCGGCTACAAGGTCGATCAGGACCGACGCCACCTCGCAAGGCTCGTCCTCGCCGCAGAGTTGAAGACCCTTCACCTCGATCCGGGACTCACGACCGGCTCAACCGCCGGCACGATCTTCGATTCCTTCGCGAAGCGCGTCGACGACTTCGCGGCCGCCCTTGACGGCGCTCCACGAGAGGCTCCCAAAGACGATCCAGTGGACTGGCTCTCTGCTCCGCGCGCCCACTTCGTGCCCGACGATCTCGCGAGTCCGCTCGGGGAGGAGGACAGCCAGGACGTCACGGCAGGTCCCATGTTGGGGCTGTCGCCGCTGAGCGTCTTCGTCGAGGAACTGCGCCGATACTTCTTCGCGCTGGAGTGGCTCTCGACGACCGACCTGATCCGCACCGCGACGCCGAACGCCGGCACGACCATCCTGTCGCTCATCCACGACGGTTTCGGGGTGGGGCTGGCCAAGTGGGCCGGCTCCCGCACCGATTGGGCGCCCAGGGCGCTCTCTCGCCTCACCGCGGCGGTCGGCGAATCGTTCGGATCGGGTGCCGTCGCGGAGCGTGGAGTCGTCGCCGGCAAGGACGAGACGTTTCGCATCCTGACGAATCTCCGCTGGCGTTCCTGCACCGTGCGCAACGTGCAGTTCCGCCGCGTCATCCTGGTCAACTGCGATCTGCGGGAGTCGTCCTTCATCGACTGCGAATTCGAGGGTGTCACGTTCGTGAACTGCCTGCTCGACGGCGTCTCGTTCACGCGCTGCGAGATCCGCGGGGCGGCGACGCCTCCCCCGCGGCGGGGACCTGGAGATCGGCTGCTGCCCTCCTTCATCGTGGGACCGGAGCGGGATCCAGAACGGAGTCCTTTCGGCGCGGACAAGCTGGCCGAGTCGACGATTGTCGCGACGACCCTCAACCGCTACCGCGAGACCCACGTCGTCACGAGCCGCATCGGATCCTGGACGTCGGGTCTGCCCGCGAGCCCCATCTCGGCGGAGGGGGAGAAGGGGATGCGGGAGTCGCAGAGCGATCAGTTCCAGTTCGAGACGTTCGATGCTCAGCCAGGCGGTCTGGTCATGTACGGCGGTCGGCTCAGTTCCCTGATGTTCGCGGAGTGCACATTCCATGATGATGGGGTGGTGTCCCTGCGACATGTCGCCGGGACCTCGCTCGAGTTCGCCGAGCAGCCATCGGGACGCATAGAGCTGTGCGACGTGGTGATCCGTGGCCTCATCATCAGCCCGCCGGTGGGAGAGCACGAAGCCGAATCACCCATCCAGCTCGACGCATTCGACTCCCAGCTCCACAATGTGTGGTTCTCGACCCCTCTGAAGGGTCGCGCCACGCTCGACAACTGCGTCGTCTGGCAACTCTTCAGCGCGAGTGCGCAGAAGGACGGATTCGAGGTGGACCTCGTCAACAGCCCTCACCTGGGGGTCATCAACGCGCACACGCTCGACGACGAAAGTCGGCCGCAGAGAGCAGAGGGCTTCGTCGCCCTCGATGTGCCCCTTGAAGCGGTCAAGAAGGCCGCGAAGAAGGCCGACTACCAATCCGTCGAAACGCTCCGCAAGTCCTCACCTCGACCGGTGGAGCAGTAGCTCGAGCAGAGCGATCCGCACGAATAGCCCGAGGTCGCTCTGCTCGAAGTACCGCATCCGCGGATCGCGGCGGGCGGGTGTCGAGATCTCGTCGATGATCGGCATCGGCGAGAGCACGATCGCGTCGGCGGGGAGGCCTGCGAGCATCGAGGTGTCGACCCGCAGGGCACCTCGCACACGCTCGTCCGCGGCACCGTGCGGAATCCCGACCGCGAGCAGCGCTGACACGTCCCCCAGCTCGTCACGCGGGCGCCGGACGGCGCGACCCCCCAGCGCTGCCGGCAGCGAGAACCCGTCCTCGAGCGCGGCATCCGTCACGAGCGAAAGCGCACGCGGGGGCCTTCGCGCGAGCAGGGCCAGCAGGCTGCGGGCGGCGCGCATCCGCAGGTCACCGCACAGGGCGATGTGCAGCTGCGCAACGGGTCCCACCAGACGCTCGAGCGCGAACAGATCGATGAGAGCCTGCGAGGGGTGCTCGGCCGCCTCGCCGCCGTCACCGGCGTTGAACCATGAGACGTCGGCACGGGCGGCCGCTGCGAGCTCGTTCGACGGCCGGGGCGCACGCACGACGAGCGCGTCGACGTAGCCGCTCAGCGCACGGACCGTGTCGGTGAGGCTCTCGGGCATCGACACCGCGGACTCGCGCCGTCCGTCGACCTCCACGACATCGAGGCCGAGGTGGTGGGCCGCCGCAGCGAATCCCGTCCGCGTACGCAGCGATGTGTCGAAGAACGCGAGACCCAGGATTCCGCGGCGCAGCGTGGGCGAGGTCCCGTTTGCGAATTCGGCCGCACGGGCGAGGACGCCGTCGATCTCGGCATCCGTCACATCGCCGATGCCGTTGAAGCGACGAGCGACGGCGTCAGACACCCGAATGCAGCACCGGAAGGGCGTGGTCGTACCGCGCGCCGTCGGCGTCCTTCGTCGCGAAGCTGAGCGTGTTGTGCGTGCAAGGGGGACAGGTCGGCCCGAGGCTGCCGCCAAGCTCTGCGGCGATGTCCCGCGCCCGCAGATAGACGTCGAGCGTCTCCTCTGCCGTCGGTGGGCGGGATGCCGCGAGCGGAGTGGCCGGATCGGGTTTGAAGGGGCTGAGCACCGGCACGCAGCCACGCTCGAGGATGGCTCGGACACCGTCGAGGGTCGTCTCGCTCGACTCGATCCCCACCATGAGCATGGAGCGGACGCGGTTGCCACCAAGCGCGCCGGCGGCCTCCTCGAGGAAGTCGAGGTAGTACTGCCGACCCTGCCGATGCTTGTGGCGCATGACTTTCGCCGCGACGTCCTCGTCATACACCTCGAGGTTGATCGACAATTCGTTCACGCCCAGGCGATCGAGGCGCGGCAGGTCGAAGAGGCCGGGCAGCGGAACCATCATGATGTCGACGGGGATGCCGGCGAACGACTCCAGCACGGTCTCATAGACGCGCTGCAGGCCGGGGATGTGCTTCGGGCCTGGCGTCCCGCCCGAGATGAGGATGTGATGGCCGGGCTGACGTCCATCGGCGAGAGCGACCTGGAGGGCTTCGAGCATCGGCGCCATGGGCTTGACGCCCGCGTAGGTGTCGTCGAAGGGGATGTTGCAGAAGTCGCACACCATCGCGCAGCCGATGGTCGGCGACAGCCGCGACCGATCGCCGTGGGTCACGACGTAATTCCAGTAGGGACGCCCGTTCGCGGCCTTGTCGAAATGGAAGCTCGCCGGCGGCCAGAACTCCGCCCTGCTCTCGAGTCCACGGCCGTGGACGAAGAACCCGTCGGGACCGAGATCGACCGTCATCGATGTGCCGGGCACGAAGTTCGCGTTGTACCGCTCCACCGGGACGTTCACCCAGACGTCGTCATCCAGCCGAAGGATGAGGCCCCGCGTCGACGCGTAGTCATCGGGAGACCACTGACCTCCATCGACGATGTCGCTGAGCGCGGCATCCGCGGCGGCCGTGACCGATGCGCCCTCGGCCATCAGGGTGAATTTCAGGCGCTCCGCGGTGGTGAGTTCTGCAGACATGAGACCTTCGGCCGACGGAGTGGGGACCTCCCATCGTAGTGCCGGTCACCAGCGGTCGACCGGGGCGGGATCTGCATGCGCCGGCACTTCGGGCACGCGATCCTGGCCGGCCTGACGCGCGAGCCACTCGTCGAGGAACGATGACGAATCGCGCACAGCCGATGTGTCCGGGGCGGGATGCCGCGGCGCCCGCGGCCGGCCGGTCTCGACACGGGCCTCCAGCGCGCGGTCGACCGCGGCATCCGTCACAACCGGCTCGAGGGAGGCGGCGCGCCACCGCGCGGCGCAGCGGGCATCGACAGCCTGCGCCCGCTGCAGGGCGGCCGGCGATTCGGGGGGACGGGTGACCTTGAGCAGGAAGGGCTCGCTCGTCACTCCCGCTCGACTCAGCGTCGCGGCGGCCTGCAGGTCGGGGAGTCGCAGCAGCTCGTGGGCGGGCCACCCCCCAAGCCGCACCGACCCGCGACCGGCCGTGTTCAGTCCGAGCCGGAAATGGAAGAACGAGCCCGCATTTGCCTCGATCGCCGACTGCAGCGCGGGGGCGTAAGCCTCGCTGCTCTGTCCGGCGATCCAGACGCCGACGCCGAACTTCCGCGCCTCGGCGAGCATCGCAGGCAGCGCCCCGAAGGTCAGGAGGTGCGCCTCGTCGATGATCATCACATGCGGCCGACTGCGGTCTGCGCGCCGTCCCATTGCCACCCAGTGCTTGAGTAGCCAGATCGCGCCGAGCATCCGCGCAGAGCCGACCCCGAGCTTCGGTCCACCGAGGTCGACGAGGAGTGTGCGGCTCTCGTCCATCACCCGCGTGACATCGATGGAGTCGCGGGGACGCCCTAGAATCTCGCGCATCGCGCGCTGGCCGACCATCGGCTGGAACTTCGAGACCGCCCATGCCGGGAGGTTGGACGCCTCCTCGCCCTTGAGCGACCCGATCTCGGTGTCGATGCGGTGCGCGAGATCGCGGTCCGTCGCCGCGACGGCGATCGCCAGCTTTCGCGCGCGCGCCGGCTCAGACGCGACAGCAAGGAGGTGCAGCAGCGTCGCCTCACGCCCGAAGGCGGCCGAGACGCCGTCGCACAGCAGTGTGAACCACCGCCGCCATCGCGGTCCGACGATTCCCTCGCCGCGCGGATCGAAGATCGCCTGGACGAGCTCGGTGAACTCGGCGAATATCTGCTCGCGCACGTCAGGGTCCTCCTCGTCGAAGAGATTCAGGACAGCCGGGGCCTGCGGATCACCGTGGCGCACGGTGATCGCGCGATCGGCGACCGCGGCATCCATCGTCCTCAGCGCCTGGTCAACTCCCGTCCCGTGGTGCTCGATTAGCGTGCAGCCGATTCCCTGCGCAGACAGCTGCGAGATCAGCGTCGCCAGGAAGGTGGTCTTTCCGGAGCCGCTCGCACCCTCGATCGACGCGTGCCGACACAGGTCCCCCGGCTCGAGCGTGACCGCCACACGACCTCCGAGCGCGGTCCGCGCCGATCCGAGGACGACCGCCCGGGGAGTGCGCTTGGGCACCGGCTGGAGGGGACGCTCTGCGGCCGGCGCGAAATGGGACGGTATGCCGTTCGCCGGTCGCTCGCCCGCCGCCGGAAGCCGCAGCAGGGCTAGCGCCCAGCCTTCGGGGCGGACATGGCCCGCAACGGCGTCGACATCGAGGGTGTCGAATCTCGCACGCTCGCCGGCGTCGGCATCCCGCAGCACGAGACCGGTGCCCCATCCGCGCGCGACACCGCGAAAGCGCGCGAAGCCGGAGATGTCGTCGCGCATGCCGACGAAGGTGCGGATCAGCACGGGCGATCCCAGATAGGCGTCGAAATCGGGGTGCGCGAGCCGATCCCAGGTCGCGACGGTCTCGTCGAAGACCATCGCGCGCTCCATCGCCGTAGGTGGCGCGACGAGCACGCGGACGAATGCACCCGGTACGGAATGCAGGGCGCCGAGGATGTCGACTGACGCGTCGCGGGCGGGCAGCGGCCACGCGACCGGAGGAGCGGCGGGGCCGTGCCACTCGCCTGAGCGCGCGTCGTCGTCGCTCAGGCGAGCACGGGCGGGATCGCGCACGAGTTCGGCCAGCCGGGTCACACCGGCGGCCTGCGGCGACTGCGTCGCACGTCGTGAGATCGCCGCGACGCCGGTGAGCACCCCGGCGACATCGGCATCCCAGTCGGCGGGCGCGCTGCCGAGCGGACGGAACTCCGCCGCGACGCGTCCGGAGCGGGTCGACGAAAGCCGGATGTCGAGGCCGCCGCCGGGCTGCCACTCTGCGACCGTGCGCAGCAGAGCCCGCTCGGCGTGCGCCGAGCGGGTCTCGGGCTGACCGCCTCGGATCAGCGACGTCACGACGACCCGCCGTTCCCGCGGCTGCGGCACCGTCATTCGCTCGGCAGTCTCCATGTCGTGTCCTCCTCAGTGCGTGGGCTTCACCGCGTCAACCGATCCCGTCGGCGGGCCTGCGAGGGCGGACGTGCGCTCCAGGATGCTGCACGCACGTGCGCTCAGTTCGACTCGCAGTCCCTCGACCTCTGCCTTCACGATCTCGCGGTAATCGGGACGGTTGACGGCAAGCCATTCGGTAGCCGCATACTCGGCGAGGACCTCCCCGGCGGCGGCGTCCGCACCGAGCGTCGCCGCGACGCGCAGGTAGGCGTCATGCTCACGAAACTCCGGGCGATGCAGGGCTATCCATCGTTCGATGACGTCGTGCCGCCGATCGATGATGCGCGAGAACTCCTCCAGTGCGTCGTCATCGAGGCCAGCGCTGAGGCGACGGCCGACCCGGAGCTCCAGCTCATCACGGACGGCGTGCAGCAGGCTCCGCTTGACGCGCGGCTCGAGCCCCTCGAGTCCCGCCGCCGCCAGGAACTCGTCATTCAGTGTGTCCACGCCGTCTCCTCTCGCTTCTGACATCGCCTCTGCCGACCCGTCACTGATACCGATCCCGTGTTCGTCCTGCCACCCGGACACACGCTTACCACCCGCTCCGGGATCGGTTGGTGTGTCATGTCGAGGCGATCCCCCAGGACGCGCGCCGACATCGACGTGAGGACGGAGGGGGGTGAAGTCATGACATGTGCATGTGTGAAGGCGGGAAGATCTCGCTGCCCGTGGTGCAACGAGGCGATCGCCCACGGCTGGTCGGTCTCGCGCCACAGCTGCCAGTGGGGGACCTGCTCGTGATCAGCGCGCGGTGACCAAGTCGTGCAGGGCGCACCCTGATGTCCGCCCTGCACGACACCTGACAGTCCGAGAGGAGGTGAAATCGATGAACGAGAAGAGCGTGCTCTCTCGCCGATGGGCGCCCTACGTGTGTCGCGGTTGCGGGATGGAGATCTCCTACCCCCAGCGGTTCCTGCGGTGCCCCGGGTGCGGCATCCGCCTGAACTGACCAGCGTGGGGTCGTGCACCACGACCCCACGCTGGAAGGGCGGCGGACACCGATAGCGCGGTGCGGGGCGGCGTAGGCGGAACTGCTACCAGGCGTAGGCCTCCGGCGCCTGGCCGCCAGGACCGGGGAAGAGCTCGTCGAGCGCGTTCAGATCCTCCGCGCTGAGATGGATGTCGAGCGCCGAGACGGCCGATTCCAGCTGCGCGACCGTCCGAGGCCCCACAATCGGTCCGGTGACCCCTGGCTGGTGGAGCAGCCACGCGAGTCCGAGCGCCGACGGGGTCCACCCGCGCTCCGCCGCGAACCGCTCATAGGAGTCCAGCTGGTCCTGGCGCTTCGCCCGCGCGGAGGTGAGTCCGGCGGAGCGGGCCTTCGGGTCGGTCGAGCCGCCGCTCAGCAGTCCTCCCCCGAGCGGAGACCAGGGCAGGATGCCGAGACCATAGTTCTGCGCGGCCGGGATGACCTCGAGTTCGATCGATCGCTGGGCGAGGTTGTACAGCGACTGCTCACTGACCAGACCGAGGAAGTGCCGCTGCTGCGCGATCTCGTTCGCCTGGGCGATGTTCCAGGCCGCGAAGTTGGAGCTGCCGGTGTAGACGACCTCGCCGCGGGCGACCAGGACTTCCATCGCCTGCCACAGCTCCGTCCAGGAGATGTGGCGGTCGATGTGGTGGAACTGGTACAGGTCGATCCGGTCGGTCTGCAGCCGCTTCAGCGAGCCGATCGCCTCGCGGCGCACCTGCCACGCGGAAGCGCCGCGGGCGTTCACGACGTCGCCGTCCGCCGTGGGGTCGACCATCGGCGAGTGCACCTTCGTGGCGAGCACGATGTCATCCCGCACCCCCGGCCGCGCAGCGAACCACCGCCCGATGATCTCCTCGGTCGCGCCCCGTCCACCGGCGCCGCCGTACCCGTTCGCCGTGTCGATGAAGTTCACACCGAGCTCGACGGCGCGGTCCAAGATCGCGAACGAGTCCTCCTCTGACGTGCGATCGCCGAAGTTCATCGTGCCCAATACGATCCGCGAGACCGAAGTCCCGGTGCGGCCGAGCTGCGTGTAGTCCATGTCCCCATGCTCACACGCGGACCACCCCAGAGCCACCGCGTCGGTCATCGCATTGCCCGGCGATCATCCCGGAGTTAGCCTCACTGACATGGACCCGCAGACACAGGCGGCGATCCTCGCCGGGGTGCTGGGAGCGCTGGTCGTCGTCAGCCTTGCCCAGCTGCTCTGGGTCGCCGTCAGGCGGCGCTCCCTACGGAAGCAGCGCGAGATCGCGCTTCGCGAATCGCCCGCCGATGTGGCTGAGCCGATGCGCGCGCGCGACATGCGCGCCGGCGACATCGGGCGGATTCTTCAGCTCGGCGCCGACGACATCCTCCGCTAGGACCGGCAGCCGATCCCCGCTACTGGATAGGTTCGTCGTGGATGGCGGTGCTCAGTGTCGTGCCGTTCAGCTCGAGATAGACCTGGCGCTCGGTGACCGAGAGGGTGGCGGTGTTGCGCCGGTCGAGCAGGTCGACGACCGCATCGACGAAACCGGCATCGAAGCTGTGCAGTGTGATCGACTCGGCCTGGTGGATGCGCTTGCCCGCCAGCGGGGCGAGCACCTTGGCAGGGTCGCGGTGCGTGTAGATCGTGGTGCGGTCGGCGAGCTTGCTGCCGTAGTGCAGGCGCTCGGCATCCGGTGCGCCCACCTCGATCCACGCGGTCAGATGTCCCGTGCGGTCGCGCACCACGACCGCCGGCTCGGCGGTGGACGAGATGCCCTCGCTGAACGCGATGCCCTCCTCGTATTCGAGGCAGTACGCGAGCAGCCGGGTGACCATGTAGGCGTCGGTTTCGGACGGATGCCGCGCCACCCGAAGGTTGAAATCGTCGTAGACGCCGCGGTCGACGTCGGCCAGCTGCACCGTGAAGGTGTACATCGTCGCGCCGAGGGCCATAGCGGGAGAGCCTACTGTGCGAAGCACTGTCCGCCTTGCCAGGCGACGCACTACTGTGCTTCCAGGAATTCTCACTGCGAAGGACGTCAGCGTGGACGATCGTGAAGCAATGCGGGCCACCGAGCTCGGCGAGGCCGCCTACATGGAGGCCGCCTTCGCCGGCACGACGCCGGAGGTCAAGGCCGCTCTCGGCATGAGCACGACCCGGATCGGCGGCGGGGTCGTCACCGTGATGGCCGACGATCCGACCGGCGGATTCTGGAGCCGCGCCGTCGGCTTCGGCATCACCGAACCGGTCACCGAGTCGATCGTCGACGAGGTGCTCGCCTTCGCACGCGTCGCCGATGCGAAGAGCCTGCTGTGGCACATCGCCCCGCGGGCGGACGGACCGTGGGAGGAAATCCTCGCGGCGCGCGGATCGAAGCCGGGCCAGGCGTGGGTGAAGTTCGCGGCTCCGATCGAGGATGTGCACGCGGCGACGGCGACCGACCTGCGCATTGCACCGATCGAACTCGCCGATGCCCGTCGCTACGCCGATCTCATGATCGAGGTCTTCGAGATGCCAGCCGACAGCGCCCTCCCCGACTGGTCCGCCTCGCAGGTCGGCATCCCCGGGTTCCAGATGTACGGCGCGTGGGACGGCGACACCCTCGCAGCGACCGCGTGCCTCTATGCCGCGAACGGCATAGGGTCGCTCTCCGGCGCCGCGACGCTTCCGGAGTACCGCGGCCGCGGCGCCCAGACGGCCCTCATGGCGAGGCGGGTGGCGGATGCCGCAACCCTGGGCTGCACCTGGATCACCGCCGAGACCGGAGCCGAGACAGCGGAAGAGCCCAACCCGTCGCTGCACAACATGCGCCACATCGGCCTGGTGGAGCTGTACGAGCGGCGCAACTGGATCTGGCGCGCGGCATCCGACTGATCCGGAGAGACGGCCTCAGCGCCTGGTGAGCATGCGCAGTTCGAGCATGGCCGCGAACCGCTGCTCCGGGTCGGCGAGCTCGAGTCCGCTCACCTCGGCAAGTCGCCGCAGCCGGTAGCGCAGCGTGTTCGGGTGCACGAAGGTCGCCGCCGCGGCCGAAGCGACGTCGCCGAAGCTGTCGAGCCAGGCTTCGAGCGTCTCGAGCAGGTGCGCGTCGTGGCGCTCGTCGTACGCGAGGAGGGTGGCCACCGGTCCGGTCGCCTCATCGCCGCGCGACGCGGTCAGGTCGCGCAGCTCCAGCAGCAGCGATTCCGTCTGCACATCGGCCATCGACGCCACCAGCTGCGACGTCACGCGGCGACGGATGACGCGCAGCACGCGGTCGGCGGTCGCTCGGGAGTGCGCGGTGGAAGCGATGTCGTGCGCCATCGAGCCGACGGCGATGACGGCGGGAAGCCGGGAGCCGACGCGGCCGAGGAAGTCCTGGGCGATCGCGATCACCCGATCGAGCGTGCCCGGCGCCGCAGGAAGGATGCCATACGCGACATCGCCGATCAACGCGACGGCGGCCCCGGGGCGCACGGCGGAGAGGTGGACGGCGAGCGCGTCGGCGAACCGCTCCCGGTCGGCGATGAGGAGCTGATCGTCGCGGCCGCCGCCGGCCGGCTCGCCCGTGAGCGCGCCCGCGATGACGACGAGGTCGTGGCCGGCCAGCCCGAGCCGGCCGAGCGCATCCCGTGCGCCGGCACCGCCCTCGAGCGCGGTGCTGACGAGCTCGGTCCGCAGGCGCCGCTGCACGTCGGCGCCGGCCCGCACCCGCAGCAGATGCAGTGCGACGAGCTTCGCGGCATCCCGCAGCGTCGCCGTGCGCTCCGGCGTGAGTGCTCCGTCCATGGCGGCCCAGATCGACCCGAGCACCTCGTCGCCCGCTCGCACGGCGATCGCGATGCGCTGGGTGCTGACTCCCTGGCCGACCTGGACGGGATCGACCACCACTGGCCGATCGTCGCGGTAGAGCTCGCGGAAGATGCCGAGTTCGGTGAGCGCGCGTGAGTAGCGCTGCGGCACCTGGCGGCCGATGATCGTCTCCGCCCGCGACGCGTCCGCTTCCTCTTGGCGGCCCGAGAAGGCGAGCACGCGCGAGGACCGATCCTCGATCGTGATTGGGGCATCCAGGAGCGACGCGATCGCGTTGGCGACCGCGAAGAGGTCGCCGGACGGGATGCCGCCGAGCGATTCGTCTTCGATCTCGCCGATGTCGTCTTCGGCCAGCAGCGACCGCAGGAGTGCAGCGAGCTGCGTCCAGGTCGCGCCGCGCGCCAGGCCGAGCACCGCCACGCCGTGCGCGTCGGAGGCGCTGCGCACGGCGTCGGTCAGCGTCACCGGCGAGCGCACGATGACCGCCGCCGCACTGTGCGCGCCGAGCTCGAGGATCAGCGCGGCGAGGTGCGCGGCATCCGTCACTCCCACCGCCAGCACGAGTGCGCTCTCCGGGTAGACCGGCTCGTCAGCGGGGTCGTGGATGACCACCCCGCCGATGTCGAGAGCGCCCTCGACATCGCCGTGCACCACCTCGAGCAGGGTCACGCCGAGGTCGTCGAGCACACGCCCGAGACTCGATCGCGGCCGTGTGCTCATGAGGGGGAGCATAGGTCAGGCGGGGATCCACTCGATACTGGTGGTGAGCTCATCGAGCACGTCCGGCAGCGGCGCGACACCCAGACCGGGCCCGGTGGGCACCGTCAGCGTGCCGTCGTGCATCACGAACGGCTCGGTGATGTCGGTCTGGTAGAAGCGTCCGCTCGCCGAGACGTCGCCCGGCAGCGTGAAGCCGGGGAGCGACGCGAGCGCGACGTTCGCGGCGCGCCCGATGCCCGACTCGAGCATGCCCCCGCACCACACGGGCACACCGTGCGCGACGGCGAGATCGTGGATGCGGCGCGCCTCGAGGTAGCCGCCGACCCGGCCCGGCTTGATGTTGATGATGCTCGTCGCACCCAGGCGGATCGCGGCGGCGGCGGTCTGGGCCGACGTGATCGACTCGTCCAGGCAGATCGGGGTCTTGACGATTTTGGCGAGGTCCGCGTGGCCGAGCACGTCCTCCTCCTCGAGGGGCTGCTCGATCAGGAGCAGGTCGAAATCGTCGAGCTTCGCCAGGTGACGCGCGTCGCGCAGGGTGTACGCCGTGTTCGCGTCGACCTGCAGCAGCACGTCGTCGCCGAAGCGCTCGCGCACGGCCCGCACGGGCTCGAGATCCCAGCCGGGCTCGATCTTGAGCTTGATGCGCACGTATCCCTCGGCCAGGTACTCCCCGACCGCGTCGAGCAGCCGCGGAATGGTGTCCATGATGCCGACCGACACGCCACACGGCACGGTGTCGTGCACCCCACCGAGCTCGCGGGCGAAGGAGCGGCCCTCGGTGCGCAGCTCGGCATCGAGGATCGCCATCTCGAGCGCGGCCTTGGCCATGCGGTGGCCCTTGAAGGGCTTCAGGATCTCGCCGACGGCAGGCGCTCCCCCCACGCCTGCCGCCGCGAGAGCCGGGATGAAGAACCGCTTCATGACGTCGACGGCGCCGTCGGCGTACTCGGGCGAATACAGCGGGTCGCCGAGGGTCACGCACTCGCCCCAGCCGTCCGCGCCATCCGTGACCGCCTTCACGAGCAGGATGTCCCGGGAGGTCTGCGTCGAGAACGACGTGCGGAACGGCGACACCAGCGGCATCGAAACCCGCCGCAGTTCGAAGCCTTCGATCTTCACGAGCCGCTCCCCTCTCCGAGGCGGACGATGTACCCCGCGGTGCGGTCGAACCCGACGACGCGCCCGCCGTCCCCGAGCAGGGCGGTCAGGCGGGAGCGCACGCCGAGTCGCCAGGCGCGCGCCTCACCAGGGTCGGTGGTGCGCAGGCGCTCGACGTCCGCGGGCACCGGCACGCTCACATGGCCCGGGGCGCCGGGGTCGACCGCCGGGGGACGACCGGATGCCGCGTCCGCGACATCCTCGTCCCGTAGCTGCCAGCGCACCAGCAGCCGGTCGGTCTCGTCGTCGCCGTTGATGACGTCGGGCATCACGCCGTAGAAGTTGGTCAGGTACTCGACCGGCAGCGCCCGCAGCTTGGTGCAGTTGAAGTAGGCGTTGCGCGAGACGAGCGGATCGAAGGTCCACTCGATCACGTCGATGCCGCGGGCGAGTGCCCAGCCGCGCTGGTGCTGCTTCATGGCGTAGCCGATCGAGCGACCCGCGAGGCCTGGCGCGACGCCGGCGATGTGACTGTGCAGCGCATGCCGTTCGGGGGTCGAGTGGAAGGCGATCGCCGCGCCGACCACGGTGTCGCCGGCGAAGGCGCCCACGATGTAATTGCCCGCCTTCGTGAAGGCGCGCAGCAGCTCGGGCGGGACGGGCGGGTTCTCGGGGCTGCGCCCCCAGATCTCCGACAGCAGCCGCAGCATCGTCGCCTGCTCATCGACGCCGGCCAGTTCGCGCAGCGTGACGCCGGCGGCCAGGGCGGCCTCCTCGGCCGCGGCGATCGCGGTCGTGACGACGTCGTCGGCGTACAGCAGATCGGTCACGATCGTCCCTCCTCTTCCACGGCGGCCAGTTCGGCGGCCAGGGCGGCCACCAGGCGCGTGCGGGGCAGGAGCTCCGCGACCAGGACGTGCTCGTCGTCCGCGTGGGCGCCACCGCCCACCGCGCCGAGTCCGTCGAGCGTGGGCACGCCGATGCCGGCGGTGAAGTTGCCGTCGCTGCCACCGCCGACCGCGACGCTCTCCAGCGCCGGAAGACCCTCGCGCGCCGCGATCGCCTGCGCGCGAGCGAACAGCTCGGTGGATGCCGCGGCCTCGAGCGGCGGCCGGTTCGGGCCGCCCTTGATCTCGAGGCCGGCACCGGGCGTGACGGGGGCGAGCGCGCGCAGCGCCGCGTCGACCCGGTGCTGCTCGGCGACCGTGCGGGCGCGCACGTCGACGAACACCGACGCGGACGCCGGCACCGTGTTGGTCGTCGTGCCCGACGACGCCACCGTGGGGGTCACCGTGGTGCCCTGCTCAGGGTCGGCGAGTTCGGTGATCGCCAGCACGGTGTGGGCGAGCTCGATTGTCGCGTTGACCCCGCGCTCGGGCTCGAGGCCGGCGTGGGCGGCGCGCCCGGTGACGACCACCTCGTACAGCGACACGCCCTTGCGTTCGATCTTGAGGGCGCCGCCAGGAGCGGATGCCTCGAGCACGAGTGCCCCGCGAGCGCCGCGGGCGGTGTCCTCGATGAGTGCGCGGGAGGTGGTCGAGCCGACCTCTTCGTCACCCGTGACGAGCAGCGTCACGCCGTCGCGGTCTGGCAGCGACGCGATCGCGTGGAGCGCCATGACCAGGCCCGCCTTCATGTCGAAGCAGCCCGGACCGGTCAGGACCCCATCGCGCACCCGGAACGGCAGGCGCGCGAGCGTGCCCACCGGCCACACCGTGTCGTGATGGGCGACCAGCACGACACGCGTGGTGGCACCGAAGCGCCAGCGCAGGTGCGTCACGCCCTCGATCACGATGCGTTCGGGCTCGACACCCAGCAGCTCCTCGCCGAGTGCGGCGACCTCGAGGGCTGAGCGGGCCACCGCCCAGGCATCCGCGGACGGCGACTCTACCGAGACGAGGCGTTCGATGTGCGCGACGATCGTCTCGGTGCGCAGCTCGGCGAGGGTCTCGCTCATACCGGCTCTGCGACCTTCTCGGCGGATTCGAGCAGAGCGGTGTTCTCGACCTTGTCGCTCACCTTGGGGGTCGCGCGGGCACCGAAGTGCAGGTACGCCTCACCCGTGGGCAGCGAGTAGAAGGTCACGGTGATCCACGTCTGCGTGCCGGGGGCGCGCACCGCGTAGAGGGCCTCATCGAGTGCCACGAGCGGGTACTCGTCGACGGGGTGCGGCTCGAGCTCGGCGAGCGGGCCGAGCACGGTGCTGCGCAGCATGGGTCCCTCGTCGCCGACGAACACCTCCATGCGCACCGAGGCGCGCTCGTACGTGCCGACGAACGGGGTGACGTCGATCTCGATGGGCTGCTCGGGCACCTTCACGGGGGCCTTCATGTCGATCCCCGACAGCTCCGCGAAGATCTCACGGTAGAGGTCCTCGTAGAAGTCGCGGGTGTTGCCGCCGTTGGTGAGCAGCGTCACCGCGACGCCGGTCTCGGGGTGGATGCGCAGGAACGCCGCCTGTCCGATGGTGTTGCCGTCGTGGCCGTAGAGCCGGGCGCCGTTCCAGTCGAAGCGGATCCAGCCCAGGCCCCAGGAGTCGCCGAGCACGTGCTTATCGGGCACCTCCGCGTGGAACGACTGCATGTCGGCGACGGTCTCCTCGGCGAGGACGCGCGTGCCGTCGGCGGTGACGCCACCGGCCATGTGCAGGCGCGCGAACGCGAGCACATCCTCGGCGCGGGCGGTGATGAGGCCGGCGGGGCCGAGCGAGCGCATGAGGCCCCACGCCGGAGTCACCACCTGCTCGTCGCCCATGTCGACATGCCCGACGGCGGCGCCGAACAGGATCGCCTCCTCCGGAAGGGTCACGGTGTGCGTGAGTCCGAGGGGCTGGAACAGCAGCTCGGCCATCGCGGCATCCCACGTCTTGCCGGTGACCTTCTCGATCACGTGGCCGAGCACCGAGTAGCCGGCGTTGCAGTACGACCAGGTCGCACCGAGCGGGTGGTTCATGCCGGCGGTCGCGAGGTCGGCGACGTACTTCTCGAGGCAGTCGTCGCCGCGGCCGGTGTCGGTGAAGACATCCCCGTCGAGACCGCTCGTGTGGGTGAGGAGGTGCCACACCGTGATGCCGTCGGTCAGCTCGTCCTCGCTGAGCTTCAGCTCGGGGATGACGTCCTTCACGAGCGTGTCGAGCGACAGCTTCCCCTCGTCGATGAGCCGCATGATGACCGTCGCCGTCCACACCTTCGAGATCGAGCCGATCTGGAAGACGGAGTCCTTCGTGGCGGGCGCGCCGGTGGAGATGTTCTTGTTCAGAGTGCCGTACGCGCCGGTGACGATCTCGTCCTCACGGCCACCGAGCCGCAGGATCCCGAGCTGGGCGCCGGGCACCTTGTGCCGCTCGGCGAGCACCGCGAGGCGGCGCTGCCAGTGGGCGGCATCGATCTTCTCGGGGCGCGGGCCTGCGGCATCCCCCGCATACTGCTCAACCCATTCGACGACGCGCGTGGCGTAGTCGACCCGGTGGCTCGGCACGCCGAGGATCGGGAAGATGTGGCTGGCACCCGGGTAGACGACGAGGCGCGTCGGGACGCCGCGCTCGGCGAGGGCGTAGTGCCACTGCTCGGCCTGCCCGACGGGGCAGCGGACGTCGGCCTCGCCGTGCAGCACGAGGGTCGGGGTGGTGACCTTGTCGACGGCCGTGTAGGGCGACATCGCGGCGAGCCGCTCACGGTCGGCCGGGTCCCACGGCATGGCGCCGATCTCGAAGACGTTGAGCAGGTGCGCGTCGTCGGTGGTGCCGCCCATGCTCGTCATGTCGGCCACGACGCCGCCGGCGACGGCCACGGCGAAGCGGTCGTCGTGCCCGGTGAGGTAGCAGGTCATGAACCCGCCGTAGCTGTAGCCGGTGAGTGCGAGGCGCTTCGGGTCGACCGCGCCCTCTGCGACCAGGGCGTCGATGGGCTCGAGGAAGTCCTTGGCGTCGATCAGGCCCCAGTTGCCGTTGACGGCCTGGAAGAACTCCTCGCCGTACCCGTCGCTGCCGCGGGGGTTGATCGTCAGGACGGTCCAGCCGCGAGCGGCGAGCTCCTGGTGGAAGACGTGCATCTCGTCGACCGCGCCGTTCCAGGCGTTGTGCGGTCCGCCGTGCACGTCGACGAGCAGCGGGGTTGGGCCGGTCACGGCGGGGTCGCGCAGGAGCCAGCCCTGCACCGGGACGCCGTCGCTGATCGCGAACTCGCGCGACTTGCGGACGAACAGCTCCACACCCTCGGGCGCCGCGCCGTGCGCGGTCACGACCGATGACGTGCCGGCGGCCAGGTCGAGCAGCACGATCTCGCCGAACGACGTCGCGGTCGACAGGGCGATGGCGGCCTTGTCGCCGGCGACCGAGAGACCGCTGACGACCTCGGCGTCGCCGCCGTGGAGGTGCCGGGGCTCGCCGCCGTCCAGCGGCACCGCATAGAGGTGCGTGCAGCCGCGGTCGCGGATGGCGAAGAGCACGTCTCCGTTCGCGGTGACCTGCGGCAGGGCGCCGGGGTAGGCGGGGGCGCCGGGCATGACATTGCGGTCGAGGGATGCCGCGAGCTCGCGCGCCTCGCCGGTCGCGAGATCGACGCGGTAGAGGCGGGCGATGCCTTCGGGGTCGCCGGCCCAGCCGACGACCACGAGGTGGCGGCCGTCCGGGGCGTACGCGACAGTCGCGGCGACGCCGTCGGCGAACGCGACGATCCGCGCGGGTGCTGCCGCGTCGGCCGGGTCGATCACGTGCACGGCCATGCGGAAGGTGAGGTGGTCGACACCCTCCGGCTTGACCGTGTAGGCGATGAAGTCGCCGTCGGGGGCCCACGACGGGCTCGCGACGTGCTCGTCGCCGTCGGTGAGCTGCCGAACGGCGCCGCTCCCCAGGTCGACGAGGTGCAGCTGCACGCGGATGCCGCGGAGGAACCCGCTGCCGTCAGCCTGGTAGTTGACGCCGTCGCTCGCGATCGGGCCCTGGGCGCGCTTCGCGCGGTCGGCGTCGCTCTCCTCGGCCGCTGCCTCGCCGTCGACCGGCGCCGCGAAGACGATGCGGTCACCGGCAGGGCTCCACACCGGCGCGCCCGCGCCGAGCGGGAGGTGCGTGCGCTGCACGGGCTCGCCGCCCGTGACGGGGAGGGTCCATAGCTGGCCGTCGCGCAGGAACGCGAGGGTGCCGCCGTCGGGAGAGAACACCGGCGCGGTGTCGGTGGTGCCCTGGGTGAGGCGGCGGGCTGCGCCCGCGGCATCCGTCAGCCAGATCGAGCTGATCGCCTTATCGGCGGCGGCGTCGATGCCTCCGAGCACGTAGGCGACGAGCGTGCCGTCCGGGGAGATGCTGGGCTGGCTCGGGACCGTGAGGTCGAGCACGTCCTCGATGCGCATGTTGCGGGTCACAGTTCGCTCCTTGAGGGTTGGAGATCGGTGGTCGGCTGACCGGGGATGGCGGCCAGCAGCTGCTGGGTGTAGGGATCGCGGGGGTTGGAGAGCACTTCGGCGGTGGGGCCTTCCTCGACGATGCGTCCGCGGTGCATCACCGCGACGCGGGAGGCGACGTATCGGACCACGGCGAGGTTGTGCGAGATGAACAGCAGCGACAGGCCGAGTTCGGCCTGCAGTTCGCGCACGAGATTGAGCATCGATCCCTGGATCGACACGTCGAGGGCGGATGTGATCTCGTCGGCGATCAGCACCTCCGGCCGCCCCGCGAGAGCACGGGCGATCGCGACGCGCTGACGCTGGCCGCCCGACATCTGGCCCGGGTAGGTCTTGGCGCGAGACGCGTCCAGGTGCACGAGCTCGAGCAGACGCGCGACCTCGTCGTTGCGCTGGGCGCGCGTGAGGCCCCGCGGCAGGATCTCGGCGATGCTCGCCCCGATCGTCATGCGCGGGTCGAGCGACGAGAACGGGTCCTGGAAGACCATCTGCAGCGGTCGGCGACCGTGCCGCACATCGATCGGCTCGCCGTCGAGCAGGATGCGTCCGCTGTCGAGGGGCACGAGTCCGACGGCGGCGCGCGCGATGGTCGACTTGCCCGATCCGGACTCGCCGACGAGTCCGAGCACCTCGCCGTTCGGCACGGTGAGGCTCACGTCGTCGACGGCGAGGGTCTGCGACCGGCCGGAGCCGAAGCGCACGGTGGCGTTCTCGATGCGCAGCTCGCTCACAGCAGCACCTCCTCGACGTCGAGGGCGGGTTGGGCCAGGGTCAGGGCGATCGGCTCCCCCGCGTGCCAGCAGGCTGCCCGACCAGGACCGGCCGGCGCGAGCCGCGGGTCGACTTCGCGGCAGTGCGCGTCGGCGAGCGGGCACCGGGCCGCGAACGCGCAGCCGGCCGGCACGTGCGCGGGATCGACCGGACGGCCGGCGACGGTGGCGAGCGGCCGTGCCAGGTCGGTCTGCATGTCCGGGACGGCCGCCATGAGCGCACGGGTGTACGGATGCTGCGCCTCGCGCAGCCGGTCGGCCGGGAGCTCTTCGACGATGCGTCCGGCGTACATGACGAGCACGCGGTCGCAGATCTCCGCCACCACCGACACGTCATGGCTGATGAGGAGGATGGCGACATCCTCGTCGTCGCGGATGCTCTTGAGGAGGTCGAGCACGCGCTGCTGGACTGTCACGTCCAGGGCGGTCGTCGGCTCGTCGGCGATGATGAGCGCCGGCTTGCCCATGAGCCCCGCGCCGATCATGGCACGCTGGCGCATCCCGCCGGAGAACTCGTGCGGGTACTGCTTGGCCCGCTGCTCGGGGTTGCTGATCTGCACGGCCGCGAGCCGATCGACGGCCCGATCCGCGGCCTCGCGGCGGGTCATGCCGTGGTGTTCGGTGGCGACCTCGGCGAGCTGCGCGCCCATCTTCTTGGTCGGGTTGAAGCTCGTCATCGGGTCCTGGAAGACCAGCGCGAGCGACGTGCCGAGCAGGCTCCGATGGCGCTTCGGGTCGCCGGAGAGGAGGTCCTCGCCGCAGAACGTCAGGCGGTCCGCGTCGACGACGCCGGGGTGCTCGATGAGCTGGGCGATCGCCAGCGCGGTGAGCGACTTGCCCGACCCCGACTCGCCGACGATGCCGACGACCTCGCCGCGGCGCATCGAGAACGACACCCCGCGGACGGGTTCGATCGGGCCGGTGGCGCCGGGGAAGGCGACCCGCAGGTCGCGAACGTCGAGCACAGCGTCGGCCGGGGCCGCGGCATCCGTCTCCCACGCGGTCCCTGAGCCTGTCGAAAGGTCGCCCACCGCATCGCCCGCGACGTCGCCCGGACGCGGCTTCGCCTGCACGCGCGCGATCTTCGCGACGATGCCGGTCGATCCGATGCCGAGCGAGCGCGCGGCGGCTTCGCCGGTGAGGTTGAAGGCGAGCCCGGCGATGACGATCGCGATGCCGGGCGCGAGGGCGGCGAGCGGGTTGATGTAGATGCCGGAGAGGCCCTCCATCATGAGCCGGCCCCAGTCGTACTCGGGCGGCTGCACACCGAGGCCGATGAACGAGAGTCCGGCGAACGCCAGCAACGCGCCGCCGGCG
The DNA here is from genome assembly GCF_054049175.1 of Microbacterium sp. P5_E9. NCBI lineage: Bacteria > Bacillati > Actinomycetota > Actinomycetes > Micrococcales > Microbacteriaceae > Microbacterium > Microbacterium sp. P5_E9. The sequence goes on from NZ_JBFUMV010000003.1 coordinate 302,423, forward strand.
CCGATCGTCGCGTTGACGATGAGGGGCTCGCCGATGTTCGGCAGCACGTGCCGGAACAGCACGCGCACGCGGCCCACGCCGCCGATGCGGGCGGCCGCGACGAAGTCGCGCGATGCGACGCCGGCGACGAGGGTCTGGCACAGCCGGGCGAAGCTCGGCGCCCCGGCGAGGCCGATCGCCCAGGTCGCGCCGACCCAGCCGGTGCCGAAGATCACCGCGAAGAAGAGGGCGAGCAGCAGGCCCGGGAAGGCGACGGCGACGCTGACGACCCACGTCACGCTGCGGCCGGCCCTGCCCATGAGCCACGGCGCGACGCCGAGGATGAGACCCGCGGTCACGGCGACGACGGTGGCCATAAGCGCGAGCACCACCGACAGTCGCGTGGCGACGAGCACCCGCAGCAAGAGGTCGCGGCCGAGCGCGTCGGTGCCGACCGGGTGCTCGGCCGACGGGCCGGCGAGGATGTTGCCGGTGTCGACGACGGCCGCCTGGGCGCCCCAGAGGATCGGCGCGAAGATCGCGGTCACCAGCACGAGGGCGAGGAGGATGACCGCGGCGAGTCCGAGCGGCGTGCGCACGGTGCGGGCGAGCAGGCGCATCAGGACTCCGCCACCGTCGTGCGGGGATCGAGCCCCGCGAGGATGCCGTCGACGATCGTGTTGATCACGAGGACGCCCGCGCCGTAGACGAGGACGGTGCCCTGCACGAGCGGGTAGTCCTTGGTCTGGATCGCCTGCACGATCGTCGAGCCGAGACCCGGCCACGCGAACACGTTCTCGACGAGCACCGTGCCGATGACGAGGGAGCCGAGGAGCAGGCCGGCGAGCGTGAGGGTCGCGGTGGTGGCGTTGGGCAGCGCGTGGCTGAGGTAGATCCGCCAGGCCGGGAGGCGCTTGGCGCGGGCGGTGCGCACGAAGTCCGTGTCGAGCACGTTGAGCATCTCGACCCGGACGATGCGGGCAAGCACGGCAGCCGGGCCGAGGGCGAGGGCGAGCACCGGCAGGACGTACGAGTCAGGGCCGCTGCGGCCGGCGATCGGGAACCAGCCGAGGGTGACACCGAAGACCGACACCAGCGCGACGCCGAGGAGGAAGTCCGGGATCGCCGAGATGAAGACGCTCGAGGAGGCGAAGCCCAGTTCGAGGCCGCGGCCCCGCCCCCGGCGGGTGCGCACGGCGATGGCGACGCCGACCGGGATGGAGATGACGATGGCGAGGGCGAACGCGAGGAAGGCGAGGCTCGCCGTGGCGGGCAGCCGCTGCGCGATGGTCTGCGCGACCGGCAGGTTCGAGCCGAACGACACGCCCAGGTTGCCGGTGAGGACGCTGGTGAAGTAGTCCCAGTACTGCTGGAGCAGCGGGTTGTCGAGTCCGAGCGCCTCCCGGCGTGCGGCGACGAGTTCCGGCGAAGCCGCCGGGCCGAGCGAGCCGCGGACGGGGTCACCGGGCATCGCGTGGATCATCAGGAAGGATGCCGTCAGCAGCACCCACAGCGACGCCACGAGCCGCCCCGACCGGCGGAGGATGAACCGGGGCCAGCGGTGGTCGCGGGCTCGGCGCACCTCCTCGACGGGCGGGGCGGCTGTGATCGTCATGATGGCGTGGTCCTTCTCCCGGCGGGCATGCGCCCGCCGGGCGGGGGGAGGATCGGTACTTACTGGGCTGCCAGCATGCGGATGCTGGTCGGGACGATCTGGCCGACCATCTCGAACTCGGCGTTCTGGCCGAAGGTCTTGATGGCGCTGTTGGCGAAGGCGACCACGTCAGCGGCCTGGTACAGGTTCGCCTCGGCGTCCTTCCAGGTGTCGCAGCCGTCCGTGCCGGTCATCGTCATGGCGTCGGCGACGCCCGCCTCGTAGTCGGCGTTGGCGATCGAGGCGAAGTTGCCGCCGCCGTCAGGCACACCGGGGCCGGAAAGGAAGCCGGTGAGCTGATCGGGGTTGCTGACGTTGACCGGGACCCACGCGATGTCCCATGCTCCGGTGCCGAACAGGGCGCCGGTGATGGTCGTCGAGTCGTTCTCAGCGGCGTCGACCTGCACGCCGATCTCCTGCCAGGCGGCGGTGGCGAGCTCGGCCGCCGCAGCGCCACCCGTGCCGAGGGTGTTGGCGTAGATGAAGGTGACGGCGAGCTTCTGCCCGTCCTTCTCACGGATGCCGTCGGCGCCCTCCACCCAGCCGGCATCGTCGAGCGCGGCCTTGGCGGCGTCGACATCCGTCTCGGGACGGTTGCCGGTCACGGCGTCGTACGTGCACGCCGACGGCGGGATCACGGTGAGGCGCGTTGCGGGCAGGCCGGTGTTGGAGGTCAGCACCTTCTGCAGCTCGTCGAAGTCGACCGCCTGGGTGAGCGCCATGCGGACTGCGGGGTCACTCGTGACATGACCGACGCCCTGGTTGTACCACTGCTCGCCGAGCAGGGCCTCGATCGTCTGCGAGAAGAGCTTGGCGCTGTCGAGGCGCGCGGCATCCGGTCCGACAATCTGCGCGGCGTTGACGTCGCCGGCCAGCAGCAGGTTGGCCGCCGTGGTCTCGTTCGGGATGACCTTCGCGACGACGGTCTTGGGCAGGCCGGCTTCCTTCGTGGTCGCGCCGCTCGGGCCCCAGGCGTAGTCGGGGTTGATCTCGTAGGTGTAGTGGTCGTTGGGGACGGCCTCGGTGAGCGTGTACGGACCGGTGCCGTCGGTCGCCGCTGCCAAGGTGGTGCGGTCGTTCAGGCCCGCGTCGCAGACCATCGGCACGTTCGCGAGGCTCTGCAGGACGAACGGCGCAGGCGCGGACTGCGTGATCGTGAGGGTGGCGCCGTCGGCCTCCGCGGTCAGGCCGGCGGGCAGGTACGTCTGGAGGAATGGGCTCTGGTTCGCGGGGTCGGAGATGAAGGCGATGTTGTCGGCCGCGGTCTGCGCGGTGAAGTCCGAGCCGTCTGCGCACTTCACGCCCTCGTTGAGGGTCAGAGTGACGGTCGCGCCGTCGACCGTCCAGTCCTTGGCGAGCTGCGCGCCGATCTCGCCGTCCTTGTCGAGGCTGACGAGGTTGTCGTAGGCGAACTGGCTCAGCTGGAAGAGGGCGCTCACCGCCGACATCTGCGGGTCGAGGGCGCCGGGGTCGGCGACCATCGTGAACGTGAAGGTGCCGTCGTCGACGAAGTCGGAACTCGACGATGAGCTGCCGCTCGCGCCGGAGCAGCCGGCGAGGGCGGTGACCGCGACGGCGGTGGTCAGGACGGCAAGAGCGGGCCTTGCGAACGATTTCATGCAGGTCTCTTTTCTGAATCCGGGGGGATCGGCTGCTGTGGTGCGGTGGGGAGGGTGGTCAGTCGGCGCGGGCGACCGCGCGGCCGGAGTGGACGTACCTGCGCCGGCCGGACTCGTCCTCACCGAGGAACGAGTACACGACGTGCATCTGCTGCACCGCCGGGGCGGCGGTGATGAGCGAGTCGGCGTTGTACCCGACCAGCTCGGTGTGCTCGGGCGTCTGGCCCATCTCGGCGAGGATGCCCTTGGGGTTGCTGTCGACCCAGATGCGGCCCTCGTCGTCGACCGAGACGGTCAGGTCGATGGTCGAGTTCGAGTAGAAGCCGACGAGCGGCCCGGCGTCCACGGCCACGGCCTCGGCGGGCGGCACGGGCAGCCCGTGCAAGGTGACACCCGCCGCCTCCTTGAGAATCGGCGCGACGACATCATCGAAGAGCCCCATCACGTCGCCGCCGTTCGTGAGCATCGCGACCGCGATGCCGAGCTCGGGCACGACGCGCAGGAACGCCGACTGGCCGATGGTGCCGCCGTCGTGACCGATCACGACGGGCGTCGCGGTCTGGATGATCTCCCAGCCCAGGCCCCAGGCGTCGCCCATGCCGGTCAGTCGCGGCAGATCCACGTGGTTCGTGCGCATCGCCTGGGCGGACTCCGCCGACAGTACGCGCGTGCCGTTGGCGCCGACGCCGTCGCCGAGGTGCATCTGTGCGAATCCGATCAGGTCGCGCGGCCGCATGGCGAGCATCGAGCCGGCCGGTTCGTTGGACTTCGCGAGCGCCCAGACCGGGGCCGGGATCTGGACGCCATCCTCCCCGGCACCGAGATGGCCGACTGCGGCGCGGAAGAGGATCGCCTCGTAGGCGCTCGGCGCGACGTGGGTGAGCCCCAGCGGCTGTGCGATGCGGCTGACGAGGAGGTTCTCCCAGGTGTCTTCGCGCAGCACCTCGACCAGCCGGCCGAGAACGCTGAAGGCTGCGTTGTTGTACGAGAACAGCTCGCCGGGAGTGAAGAGCTGCGGGAGCCCCGCGATCGCATCGATGTACTTCTCGATGGCGTCGTCGCCACGACCCGTGTCGGTGAAGACGTCCCCTTCGAAGCCGCCCTGGTGGCTCAGCAGCTGTCGGGCGGTGATGGAGCCGGCGGCGGCATCGTCGGCGAGCCGGAATTCCGGCACGTAGGTGCGGATCGGGGCATCCAGGTCGAGCAGTCCGTCGTCGACGAGCTGCATGACGAGCGTCGTGGTCCAGACCTTCGTGATCGAGCCGATCTGGAAGACGGAGTCGGTGGTCACCTCGACCCGCGTGGCAGTGCTGAGCAGGCCAGCGGCGGCTTCCACGATCTCGCCGTCCTTCAGGACGGCGATCGTGGCGCCGGGCACGCCGCGCTCGGCGACAGCCTGGGCGAAGTGGGCGGCAAGGAACGTTGCGACATCATCGGGGGAACGCATTCCCTCACGATAAGTTGTTCAATTCGTGGTTTTTTGTCCGATCAGACAGAGAAAGTGTCGTCTCCTAGTCGTATCCGACAAGGAGTTTCGGACCCGGATGCCGCGGCATCCGTCATCCGACCGGCTCTGCACTGGAGCGCGCCGCGCGCTGCGACGAGCGCACCGCACCGATGCTGGCCGCGATCACGAGCGAGATGCCCACGATCTCGAGCCACGACAGGGTCTGGCCCAGCAGCACCCACCCCGCGATGGCGGCAGTGGCCGGCGCCAGGCTCATCAGGATCGCGAACGACGACGCAGGCAGACGGCGCAGGGCGATGAGCTCGAACGCGTAGGGGATGGTCGACGACAGCACGGCGACGGCCGCGCCGAAGAGGAGCAGCTCGGGGCGCAGCAGGGCGGCGCCGGCGGAGGCGATGCCGAACGGCAGTACGATGAGCGCCCCGACGCTCATCGCCAATGCGAGCCCGTCGAGCTTGGGGAACTCCCGGCCCACCCGCGCCGACGCGAGGATGTAGAACGCCCAGCTCGCGGCCGCGCCGAGGGCGAAGAGCACTCCGACCGGATCGAGCTGCTCCCAACCGCCCCCGCCGAGGGCGAGCACGCCGCCGAAGGCGAGGGCGGCCCACAGCCACGCAGAGCGCCGGCGCGCGGCGACGATCGAGAGCACCAGCGGCCCGAGCACCTCGATCGTGACCGTGACGCCGAGCGGAAGGCGCTCCAGGGCGAGGTAGAAGAGGCCGTTCATCGCCGCGAGGACGACCCCGAACGCGAGGACCGCGATCCATCCGTCCCGCGAATGGCCCCGCAGGGACGGGCGCGCGATCAGCAGCAGCAGGATCGCCGAGAACCCGAGTCGCAGCATGACGATGCCGAGCGGCCCCATCTCGGGGAACAGGAGCACAGCGATCGAGGCGCCGACCTCCTGGCACGCGAGTCCCGCGACGACGAGGAGGATGGCGGGGGTCTGGGCGGTGCGTCCGTTCACGGAGCAGGCTGGGGGCAGATCGCTGCGGCGGCGGTCGCGTCGTGATACTGCTGCGCAGTCCACGGCAGACCAGCCTCCGGCGCGGTCTCGCCGGTGGCCGCGGCCGCCTTGGAGGCGATCGCCGCGAGCTCCCACGCGAGATTCGTCGCCGGCCCCTCGCCGCCGGCTGAATTGTTCAGCACGACCGCGACCGTCAGCCCGGTCTCCGGGTCTGCGAACGCGGCCGTCGAGTACCCCGGCACCGCGCCGGACTGCCCGATCAGCGTGCCCGCCTGCAACGCGCCCCCTGCCGCAGTGAACCAGGAGGGCGCACCACTGTACGCGGGCAGCGGGTCGGCGAACCTGTCCGCAGCGGGAGGAGTGAGCGCACCCGCGGCGAGCGCCTGCGCGTAGCGGCCGAGGTCGTGGATGTCGGTGACGACTCCGGAGTCGGTGAATCCGATGCTCGACGAGATCTTGGTGATGTCGAGCGGCTCGGTGCAGTTCATGACTCCCGCGGCATCCCTCAGGGAGTGGTGCCCGGCGAGTGCGGAAGCTTCGCCGGACGGCTTCGCCGCGGCATCCGTCGGCAGCATCGTCGCGTCCAGCGCGAGCGGCCGGAACACGTACTCGTCGAGCAGCTGGCTCGCCGTCTGCCCCGATGCGCGCTCGAGCGCGAGCCCGAGCAGCAGGTAGCCGGCGTCGGAGCCGGTGTAGGCGGTGCCAGGCTCGGAACGCTCCTGGCCGAGCCCATAGCTGGCGAGCTCGCGCGCGTCCCACTCCCGGTTGGGGTTCGTGAGCCACTGCGACAGCAGCACGGGTGTGTAGGATCCGATGCCCGACGTTCCATCGCAGAGCTGGTCGAGCGTGATCTCGTCGAGATCCGAAACCCCGGCCACGTACTCCGTGACGCTGTCACTGCCCGAGACGGTGCCCTTCGCTTCGAGGGCGTAGAGCACGTCGCACGTCATCGGGCGAGTCTCCCGCGCGGCGCGGAACTGCATCTTCGTGCTCACGTCGCCGCCGCCGACGTTCTGCGTGCCGAGCCCGGTCACCCAGGAGCCGCTCCACGGTGCCCAGACGCCGACGATCGCACCGGATGCCCCGGAGGCGTTCATCGCGAAGGTGACGGCATCCTGCAGCTGAGTCGTCGTGTCCTCAGGGAGCCCGCCGTCGACCTGCGGGGGAAGGTCGATGACCGCCGGGGAGGCGGCGGCGCACGCGGAGAGCGCGAGCGTCAGAGCGAGCACGCCCGCCATCGCTCGCACTGTGCGAGTGAACTGGCGTCGGTGCCTCACCCATCACCCCCCGATGATCGTCCATAGATTCAAACACATCGCGCCCGGATCTCCCGCCGCCCTTGACACCTAGGGTGGGCGTGTGACGTATCGATTCGATGACGCCGTCGTCGCCGGGGTGCTGGGACATATGAACGGCGATCACACGGGTGACAATCTGCTCATCGTGCGCGCCTTCGGGCCGCGCGCGGATGCGGTCGGCGCGACGATGGCCGGGTTCGACGGCGAGGCAGGGGAATGGGTCGCCGAACTGCCCGATGGCAGCCTCCTGCAGGTTCGCGTGCCGTGGCCGGGCGGACCGATCAGCGAACGGCCGCAGGTCCGTCGCGAGATCGTGGCGCTCTACGACGAGGCGTGTCGGATGCTGGGCGTCGAGCCGAGACCACACTCATAGGCTTCTCTCATTTAGGTTGCCCTTACCTTGAGCTATGGTGAAGGTATGAGCGATCTCATCCCCTTCTCGACCGCCCTCCGCGAGCGGTCGGGCGCTGCGCATTCCTCGAGTGAGCACTCCGGCTTCATGGCCGACCTCATCCAGGGGGACGGCACCCGCGAGGACTACATCGCCCTCGTCGCTCAGCACTGGTTCATCTACGAGGCGCTCGAAGCCACGGCCGAGCGGATGCGGCGGGACCCGGTGGCGTCGGTGTTCATCACCGACCGGCTCACGCGCCTGCCCGCACTGGCGGCCGACCTCGAGTTCCTCGTCGGCCCGGACTGGCGGGACCGCATCCAGCCGCTGCCGACCACGCGGCGCTACATCGAGCGCATCGCCCAGGTCGGCGCGACCTGGCCCGGCGGCTTCGTCGCCCACCACTACACGCGCTACCTCGGCGACCTGTCCGGCGGGCTGTTCATCGGCCGCCTGATGGCCCGCCGCTTCGGCTTCGAGACGAACGGCATCGGCTTCTACCTGTTCGCCGACATCGCCGACCCCAAGGCGTTCAAGGAGCACTACCGCGAGCAGCTCGACGCCGCGCCGTGGGATGCCGCGGAGCAGGCGCGCGTGATCGACGAGGTGCTGCTCGCCTACCGCTTCAACACAGAGCTCTTCGAAGACCTCGCCGCCGCGAAGCAGTCCCAGGTCGCCTGACCCAGCCGGGCAAGCTACCGGCGGGCCATGAAGCGCTCCACGTCGGGATCCACCCGGATGTCGGAGGGGCGCAGCGGGCGGGAGAGATACAGGCCGTCGAGCGAGGTCAGGCGCGACAGCGCGACATACGTCTGACCGGGCGCGAAGGCGCCCGAGCCGAGATCGACGATCGCCCGCTCGTAGGTCTTGCCCTGCGACTTGTGGATCGTCACGGCCCAGGCCAGCCGCAGCGGGAACTGGGTGAACTCCGCGACGATGTCGCGGCTCAGCGACTTCGACCCAGGATCGTAGGCGTAGCGGAATCTCTCCCACACGGCCGGCTCCACCTCGTGCTCCTCCCCGTCGACGTCGACCCGCACGGTGCCGCCGCTGATCCGGGTCACCGTGCCGATCGTGCCGTTCACCCAGCGCGGCGGTTCGCCGTACGACGCGGTGTCGTTGCGCAGGAACATCACCTGCGCGCCGACCTTCAGCTGGAGTTCGGCGTCCGCCGGGTACGAGGCATCCCCCCGCCCGAAGTCGCCGGAGATCTCGGCGACGGCCGTCTGCGAACGGCCGGTGAGCGCATCGAGGTGCCGCCGGTTGATCGAGTTGACGATGTCGTTGCGGGTCGCGAGGGTGATGATCGGCGCTTCGCCGTCGACCGGGTCGGGCGGCGTTCGGGCTCCCGTCGTGTTGAGCATCCCGGCGATCTCGGCGGTGACCCGCCCGTGCCGGACGGCGTTCAGCATCGCCTTGAACGCGGGATCGGCCTGCCGGTGGATGTCGACGAGCTCGCGGATGTTGAGGTGCGCGCCGAAGGGTCCGAGCTCGGCGAAGCCGTCGAGGGCCGGCGAACCCGAGATCGCGGCATCCGGTCCGGTCCAGACCTTCGCGTCGAAGAACCAGAACGACCGGTAGTGGTCGCGGATGTAGCGCAGCTCGTCCCCGCGGGGCGGCACGGGCGCCAGCTGGTACGGATCGCCGAACATCACGATCTGCACGCCGCCGAACGGCTCGGCGCGGCGCCCGCGCGCCTGGCGCAGCGACCGGTCGATCGCGTCCATGAGGTCGGCGTTGACCATCGAGATCTCATCGATGACCAGAGTGTCGATGGCGTTGAGGATCTTGCGCGCCGGCTCGGACTGATCGATCTGGCCGTTCGCGATCAGCCCGATCGGCAGACGGAAGAGCGAGTGGATCGTCTGGCCCTCGACGTTCAGCGCGGCCACGCCGGTCGGAGCGCACACCGCGATCTGCTTGGAGGTGTTCCAGGCCAGGTGCTGCAGCAGCGTCGACTTGCCCGTCCCCGCGCGCCCGGTGACGAAGACGTGCTCGCGGGTGTCCTCGATGAGCCGGAACAGCGCCTCCTGCTCGGCGGAGAGAGGCGGGGCGGTCACCGATTCATGCTAACCAGCATGTGCACGTCCGCCCGGCACGAACGGTCACATAGCGGGAACACTCAGGAGCGGGTTTCTAGACTGTGCCTGTGGACCGGGGGGTCATCGGCAATCCTCCGGGGGAGCGAGACGCGCCCCCGGATCCCGCGGCGAGCCCTGACGCGGGTCCCGCGTCGGCTGATGCCATGGCAGCAGGACCGACGGATGCCGCGGCCCCGCGAAGCCGGCGACCTCGGCTCGCGCTCGATCTGACGCTCCTCGCGCTCGTCGGCGTGCTGCTGGTCGGCGCCGTCACCGCGGCGGTGGCCGTGCTGTACGAGCAGTTCTACAGCCCGAGCGCCTTCGTGGAGCGGTACCTCGACACGCTCGCCGAGGGGGGCGCCGCCGATGCGCTCGCCATGCCAGGGGTCGCGCTGGATTCCGCCGAGCTGGAGGCTGCCGGACTGCCGGCAGAGGCATCCGATGCCCTGCTGCGTCGCGCCGCCCTCGCGACGCTGACTGACATCCATATCGTCTCCGCGACGACCGGAGAGGACGGGATCACCTCGGTCACGGCTGCCTACTCCGCCGGCCCCTACCCGGGGACGACGACCTTCCGGGTGGAACGCGATGGCATGATCGGGGTCGCCCCGACCTGGCGGTTCGCGACGAGCCCGCTCGCGGTCATCGACCTCACCGTGCGCGGCTCGATGTCGTTCCAGGTGAACGGGTTCGAGGTCGACAAGCGGCAGGTCTCGCCGGACGGCGTGGACGCCGACCCGCTCGCCTCGCTCGCCCTGCTCGCGTTCTCACCGGGGATCTACTCGGTGTCGGTCGATTCGGCCATCTCATCCTCGCCGGGGGTCGCGGTGCTCTCCGACAGCCCGATGAAGGCGACCCCGATCGAGGTGCAGGCCGCCGCGACCGACAAGTTCGTCGCCGTGGTGCAGTCCAGGGTGGAGGAGTTCCTCACCGACTGCGCCACCCAGGACGTGCTGCTGCCCACCGCGTGCCCGTTCGGCTACCAGGTCGAAGATCGCATCGTCTCGCCACCCGTCTGGGCGATCGCGCAGCAGCCCACGGTGACCCTCACGCCGGATGGGGCGGGCTGGAAGATCCCCGAGACCGAGGCGACCGCGCACATCGAGGTCGACATCCGATCGCTGTTCGATGGCTCCATCCGCCACGTCAGCGAAGACGTGCCGTTCCTCATGACCGGCACGATCACGGTTCTTCCCAACGGCAGCGCCTCGATCGTGGTCGACAGCACCGACCCGCGCTGACTGTTCCGCACCGCTTCACCGCCTGGACCGTTTCGCACCGGGTCCGGCGCACGCTGCCTCCCCCGCGCATCCGCCATGATGTGGAGCGGAGGTTGAGATGACGTCGAAGGGGATCAGCCGGTGGCTGCCCGGCCTGAGCACGGCCCAGCAGTACCGCCGGGCGTGGCTGTGGCCTGACGTCCGAGCGGGCATCGTCGTGACGGCGCTGCTCATCCCGGCGGGCATGGGCTACGCCGAGGTCGCCGGACTGCCGCCGGAGACCGGCCTCTACGCCACGATCGTGCCGCTCGTCGCCTACGCGATCTTCGGGCCGTCCCGCATCCTGGTGCTCGGCCCGGACTCGTCGCTCGCCCCGATCATCGCCGCGTCGATCCTCCCGCTGGCCCTCGGCGACGGCGAGCGCGCGGTGGCGCTCGCCGGTCTCCTCGCGATCATGGTGGGCGGGATGCTGCTGATCGGCGGCATCCTCCGCCTCGGGTTCGTCACCGACCTGCTGTCCAAGCCGATCCGCGTCGGCTACCTCAACGCCATCGCGCTGATCGTGATCATCTCGCAGATCCCGAAGCTGCTCGGCTTCTCGATCGACGCCGAGGGGATGTGGCAGGAGGTGGTCGAGATCACGCGCGCGATCGCCGGCGGTGAGGTCCAGCCGCTCGCTGTCGCGTTCGGCGTGGGCTCGCTCATCGTCATCTTCGTGCTCAAGCGCGTGAAGTCCCCCATACCGGGCGTGCTGGTCGTCGTCGTCCTGTCGATGGTCCTCACCGGGGTCCTCGGGCTGTCCGACGCGCTTCCGGTCGTCGGCGCGCTGCCGCAGGGCCTTCCCGCGCCCGCACTCGAGGGGCTGCAGTGGTCCGACGTCGGTGCGCTGGCCCTCCCGGCGGCCGGGATCGCGCTCGTCGCCTTCGCCGACAGCGCCGTGCTGTCCCGCACCTTCGCCGCCCGCCGCGGCGAGAGCGTCGACGGGAGTCAGGAGATGTCCGGCATCGGCCTCGCCAACATCGCCGGCGGACTCCTCGGCGGGTTCCCGGTCTCGGCGTCGTCGTCGCGCACCCCGGTCGCCGAACAGGCGGGCTCGCGCACGCAGCTCACCGGCGTCGTCGGCGCCGCACTCATCCTGGGGTTCATCCTGCTGGCCCCTGGGCTCACCGAGTTCCTCCCTTCGGCCGTGCTGGCGGCGGTCGTCATGGGCGCGGCGGTCGGCCTGATCGACCTGCGCGGCCTCCGGGCGCTGTGGCGCATGGACAAGGTGGATGCCGGCCTCTCGCTGGCCGCGTTCCTCGGCGTGATCGTGTTCGGCGTGCTCGAGGGCATCATTGTGACGATCATCCTGTCGCTGCTCGCCTTCATCAATCAGTCCTGGCGGCCTTACAAGGCCGAACTCGGACGCGTGCCGGGCCTGCGCGGCTACCACGATCTGTCGCGAGAGCCGGAGGGCGAGCGCATCCCGGGGGTGGTCATCGTGCGGTTCGACGCCCCGCTGTTCTTCGCCAACGGCGCCGTCTTCGACGACTTCGTGCGCGCGAGCGTCAAGGCCGCCGGCCCCGACATCCACACCGTCATCCTGGCGGCGGAGCCGATCACCGACATCGACACGACGGCTGCCGACGAGCTGATCGAGCTCGACGACTACCTGATCGCCCACGACATCCGGCTGATCATCGCCGAGATGAAATCGCCGGTGCTCGACGTCATGCGCAGCTACGGGCTGACCGACCGGTTCACCCCTGACCGCTTCGCCTCGACGGTGGGCGCCGCGGTCGACGAGATCACCGGCACCCTGCGCACCGATCTGAAGGCGCCGCAGGACGAGGATCCGGATGCCGCGCCCCGGTCGTGACGCCGCGTGATCTGACGCCGACTCACCCCTGACGGGCTTCCGCCCGCGCGCTCAGTGCCGGCCGGCCTCGCGCTCGGCGAGTTCGGCGAGGTGCGCGTTGTACGCCTCGAGCTCGGCGTCGCCCGACCGGTCGGCCTGCCGGTCGCTGCGGCGCTCTGCGCGCGCGTCGCTGCGACTCCACTGGATCGCCACCGTGATCGCCAGGATGAGCGTGGGGATCTCGCCGATCGACCAGGCGACGCCGCCGCCCACGTACTGATCCTCCAGGGGGGTGGCGCCCCAGGTGCGGCCCATCGCGCCGAACCACTCCGACACCATGAGCCCGGTCTGCATCATGATCGCGATGCCGAAGAAGGCGTGCATCGCCATGATGCCGATCAGCAGGAGCAGCCGCCCGGGGTAGGGCAGGCGGTAGGCGACCGGGTCGATCCCGATCAGGCTGAGCGCGAACAGGTACCCGGTCAGCAGGAAGTGCGCGACCATCCACTCGTGCCCGAGGTGGTCGTACAGCGTCCAGCGGAAGATGTCGGTGTAGTAGAAGATCCAGAGCGAGCCCATGAAGAGCCCGGCCGCCACGAACGGGTGCGTCAGCACCCGCGCGACCGGCGAGTGCACGGCCCAGAGGATCCACTCCCGCCCGCCTCGGGTGCCGTCCTTGCGCTTGCGCACCGCGCGGGCGGCCAGCGTGACTGGCGCCCCCGCGACGAGCAGCACCGGGATCGCCATCGAGAGCAGCATGTGCCCGACCATGTGCATGCTGAACAAGTACTCCTGGTACGCGTTCACCGAGCCCGAGGTCACCCAGAACAGCAGGAGCAGCCCGCTCGTCCACAGCACCGTGCGGTACAGCGGCCAGCGGTCACCGCGGCGGCGCAGCCGCCACACGCCGGCGAGGTAGAAGAAGATCCCGAATCCGGCGGCGAAGGCCCAGAGCAGATCGAAGTTCCATGAGGTGAACCATCGGTCGATCGTCAGCTCGGGCGGCAGCGCGGCGCCGGTGAGGATCTCCGACGGGGTGCGGATCTCGGGCAGCGCCGAGTTCGTCGGCGGCGGTGTGCGGCCGAGCGCCGCGGCGGCGCCGCTGGCGAGCCCCATGAACGCCAGCTCGAGCGCGATCAGCGACCAGAAGCGCCGGGATGAGGCCGCCGGATCGAGTGGGCGCGCAGCGCCTGTATCGAGATCATCCGTCTTCATCCGCGGGATCTGGCGGCGACGGTAGTAGGCCGCGAGGACGCCGATGGACAGCAGCGCCACGACCTTGACCAGCACGATGACGCCGTACGGGCTGGCGAGCCCCGCCCACGTCCCGACGCCGATGGCGGCACGGGCCGTGCCCGCGATCGCGACGACGACGAATGCCGCGAGCGCGATGCTCGAGTAGCGTGCCATGGCCGCGGCCATCGTGCGGCGATCGACGATCGGCCGGATGATGACCATGAGCAGCAGCCCGCCGAGCCACACGGCCGCCGCGATGATGTGCAGCACGAGGGCCATGATCGCCGCGGTGTGGTTCGCCTCGGTGCCCGAGTGCCCCTGGGTGCCCATCGGCACGAGGGCCGCCACCGCGAGCAGGGCGGTGAAGAAGGTCGCCGTCCAGGACCGCACCGCGAAGGCCAGGATCGTGAGGGCGGCGCCGGCGATGGTCGTAATCAGCCAGGTGCGGCCGGGCTCGGTCTCGACCAGGAACCGGCCGAGCTGGGCGCCGAACTCCGGACCGGCGTCCAGCACGGGGTTGAAGGCGTCGAGGAACGTCAGGAATCCGGTCGCGGCGGCCGCGAGGGTGAACACGGCGGCCGAGACGGATGCCGCATCCAGCGCGGTGTCGAACTCGCGCTCCCCCGCCTTCAGGGAGAACAGGGCGGTCACGAGCGCCCCCACCATTCCGGCGGCGGCGAGATTGACGCCGAGCCGGGCGACCGGAAGGCCCCACCGCACGAACGGACCGGGATCGCCGATGACCAGCGGAGCCGCTCCCCCACCGAACGCGAGACCCCACACCAGCGCGGCGAGCGCTGCGGCGACGAGGATCAGGGGGCCGGCGAGGCGCAGGGCCCGGGGATTGCCCGCGCCGCCCGAGGCTCCCCGCGGCGCGGCAGCGCGGTGCGGTGCGGGCGTCGGGATCACCCATCAACCCTAAGCGCGCGGGCCCTGTGGCTGATCCGGTCCGCGCCACCCCCGCTCGTTGAGCGAGCGAGGCGAGACGAAACGCCCCGCCGGGCTCGAAGTTCCGGCTCGCGCTGTCGAAACCGCCTCACGCGCCCGAACGCAACGGCCGCGGATGGCGGTTTGGACAGCGCGAGGGATCGCGGCGGCCGCCGCACATGCAGGAGGGGGATGCCGCGAGTCGCGGCATCCCCCTCCTCAGATCAGTCGGCTACTTGACGGCGGCCTTCAGCTTCGAGCCGGCCGTGACCTTGACGCGCTGGCCCGCGGGGATCTTGATCTCTTCGCCGGTCTGCGGGTTGCGGCCGGTGCGGGCCGAGGTCTCGACGCGCTCGAACGCGATCCAGCCCGGGATCGAGACCTTGCTGCCCTTGGCGACGGCCTCGGAGACCGTGGCGAAGAGGGAGTCGAGCACGCCCGAGACGGCGGACTGGCTCTGTCCGGTCGCGCTCGCGATGCTCGCGACGAGTTCGGTCTTGGTGATGGACTTGTCGGCCATGTGGTGTCCTCCAAGGCGGCGCGACGGCCGCCTTACATTGCTCGGACCGGGTGACGAGCGCCGCCCGGCTGGTCGGATCGACCGCCTCGAATGTAACCGAAAACGCCGGGCAAACCGCGGATTTCTGCGGTTTTTCGACGTTCTTCCCGGCGTGTCGGGGGCAGATGTGGCTTATGTGACGGCTGTGACGCGGGTTGAGGCCACACGTCGGACACCCAACCCACATGCCGAGGGCGCCGATTTCCGTGGGTTCCAGCGCCGATCCGTGGGTTCGACGCCGGGGGCCGCGGGCCCGGGTGGGGTGCCGGTGGGGCACCACATTCCGGCCGAGAAACCACATTCCGGCCGAGAAGCCACGCCCCGCGTGATGTCTCGGCAGGTTCGTGGTTTCTCGCGGTGTCTACCTGAGGCCCGCCCAAGGCCGGCCGGCCTAGACGCCCGAACCGGTCAGGACCGGTGGGATGCGATGACGCCGCGGGCGGTACGTGCGAACGCCGGAGCGACCCGGTCCTCGCCGTCGAGATAGCCGCCGACGAGGGCCGCGTCGCGGAGGAGGACGAGGGATGCCGCGACCTCGTCGGGCTCCGACAGCCCGGCCGCCTCGGCCAGCTGCTCGAGGGTGCCGCGGAACCACGCGCGGTGGCCGCCGATGACATCGCGCACAGCCCCGTCGTCGGCGTACTCCGCGGCGGCGTTGATGAAGGGGCACCCGCGCGTGTGCCGGTCGCGGATATCGGCGGCGATCCCGTCGATGGTCAGGTCGAGGAGCACGGCCGGATCGTCCGACATTGCGGAGGCCGCAGCGAAGAGCGCCCGCAGCTGTGCGTCCTCACCGCGGAGATACTCCACGACGAGGTCCTCCTTGCCGCCGAACTGCTTGTACATCGTCGCGCGCGTGACCCCGGCCGCCTCGATGATGCGGTCGACGCCCACCGAGTGGATGCCCTCGCGGTAGAAGAGGTCCGTCGCGGCGTCGAGCAGGCGCTGCCGCGCGGGGGAGATTCGGGACACCTTGGCGTCCGTGGTGGTGCTCATGTGGGGGCCTCCTGCCCTGACCATCGTGCCACTCGAACCCGCCGCGTCTGCGGGTGGGACCGGTGCCATCAGGGATTTCCGAGATCTTTCGGGAATGTTTGGGAAATCTCTTGTGTAGATAGAACGTTCGGTCTATGGTAGCAGACATCAGCCMAGCAGGACCGGCTGAGAGATTCACCGGCAACACCGAACCCACCGCAACGCCACACCCACAGGAGATTGAAATGACCACCACGACCAAGACCCCCATCGTCCTCATCCACGGCCTCTGGATGACCCCCAAGAGCTGGGACACCTGGGCCGACCGCTTCCGCGCCGCCGGCCACCGGGTCATCGTCCCGGGCTGGCCTGGCATCGACGACCGCACCGTCGAAGACATCCGGAACAACCCGGAGGCGCTGAAGGGGATCGGCCTCAAGCAGATCGCCGACAACTACGAGCGCATCATCAACGACCTGCCCGAGAAGCCGATCATCATCGGGCACTCCTTCGGCGGAGTCATCACGCAGATGCTCGCCGACCGCGGCCTCGGCGTCGCGTACGTCGGCGTCGCCCCCGGACAGACCGCCGGCGTCACCGCCCTCCCGCTGTCGACCCTCTGGACCGGCACACCGATCCTCTCGAACCCCTTCGGCAAGAACGGCGCCAAGCCGCTGTCGAAGCGCCACTTCCACTTCACGTTCGGCAACGACCTGCCCCGCAGCGAGTCCGACAAGCTCTGGGAGGAGTTCGCCGTCAACTCCTACAACCGGGTCTTCTTCGAAGGCGTGCTTTCGGTGCTCAACGAGAAGGGCGGCGTGACCCACGTCGACTACAGCCGCGCCGACCGTGCACCGCTCCTCATCATCACCGGCGGGATCGACCACGTCGTGCCGCCGGCAATCGGCGAGGCGATCGTGAAGAAGTATCAGAAGACGGGCAGCCCCGCGGTCGTCGACTACAAGACGTACCCGGGTCGCACCCACCGCCTGGTCAGCCAGGACGGCTGGGAGGAGATCGCGGACTACGCCCTCGAGTGGGCGACCACCCACGTGGCGGCTCCCGCCACGGAGAAGGTCGAGAAGTAGGCGCATCCTCCGCGAACAGGCGAGAAACCACTTCGCCGTCGAGACTCCAGGCCCCGCGTGGTGTCTCGACGGTCGAGTGGTGTCTCGGCCGGGGTTCCAGCGGTGGGATCCGGGAGGCCCGGGGTCAGCTGACCCCGGGCCTTCTCCCGTCAGCCTGCGACACCAGCGCCGGTCAGTCCCCGTGCAGCCGGCGCAGTGCCGCGACGACGTCGGTGTGCCAGCGGCGGGCGGCGGGGAGAACGCCGGTGAACATCGCGGTGTCGTGGATCACGCCCTGATAGCGCACCACGCTGGCGTCGACGCCGGCGCTGCGCAGTGCATGGCCGTAGGCATCGCCATCGCCGCGGAGCGGATCGTACTCGGCCGTGAGGATGACCGCGGGTGGCAGCCCCGCATGCGACGCGGCCCGCACCGGCGAGGCGTACGGCTCGAGCCCGCGGTCGAGGCTCCCGAGGTAGGTCCGCGCCACCGAGCGGAGTTCGCGCAGGGCGATGGGACGAGGGATGCCGAGTTCTCGCGTCGCGGCGTAGTCGATGTGAGCGCCGGTGAGGTCGACGACGGGCACCTCGAGCACCTGGAGCCGCAGCGGGAGCTGCGCGCGGTCCTGATTGACGAGGGTCACCGCAGCGGCGATGTTGGCCCCCGCCGAGGTGCCCGCGACCCCGATGCGCTCAGGGTCGACGCCGAGCTCGTCGGCCTTCTCGAAGAGCCAGAGGAGCGCCGCGTATCCCTGCTCCACGGGAACCGGGTACCGATATTCCGGAGCGAGCGAATAGTCCACCGCGACGACCGCGACCTGGGCGTCGACCGTGCGGCGGCGGTAGGCGGCATCCGTCGTCGGATAGTCGATCCCCCCGATGCGGAACGCGCCGCCGAAGAAGGCCAGCACCGCCGGCACGGGCGCACCGCCAGCTTCGCCGGGATAGTAGATGCGCACCCGCACGGTGGGATGCCCCGGAACCTCGACGTGGTATTCCGCCGTTCTGACGTCGGGGCCGGGGGCTCCGACGGTGCGGAATTCGCTGCGGTCCCACGCGAGGGCATCACGGCGATACTTCGCCCTGGCGCGAGCATTCGGGCTGAGGCCCGCTGGGGACGCGGCCTGTGCGGTGTCATTGGTCGCCGCGGCCGGCGCCGGGAGGGCGGGCGCATGCCAGAACCGCCCGAGTGTCGCCACTCGCGCACGCATCGCGCCGACGGCCTTGTCGATCAGGTGCCTGCGGTGCACGCGCAGGCGCTCGTCGAAGAACGGATCCAACGGCATCCGAAACCCCCCTGCCTCGGCTCAGGTCGAGTGTAGGCCGGGGACGGGACGGCGAGGCAGGCCCTTGACAGGCGCCACAACAGCGGAAGGCCCGGAGTCCATGCGGACTCCGGGCCTTCCTGATGCTGTGCGGTCACGGCCCTTCGACAGGCTCAGGGACCGAGCGTGATGCTTACCAGCTCGACTTGGTCACGCCGGGCAGCTCGCCACGGTGTGCCATGTCACGGAAGCGGACACGCGAGATGCCGAACTTCGTGAGGACACCGCGGGGGCGGCCGTCGATGACGTCGCGGCTGCGCAGGCGAACCGGCGAAGCGTTCTTGGGCAGCTTCTGCAGGCCGATGCGGGCCGCTTCACGCTGCTCGTCGGTGGAGTCCGGCGACACGAGCGCCTTCTTCAGCTCGGCGCGCTTCGCGGCGTAGCGCTCGACGACGACCTTGCGCTGCTCGTTGCGCGCGATCTTGCTCTTCTTAGCCATTGGATCAGCGCTCCTCTCGGAATTCGACGTGCTTGCGGATCACCGGGTCGTACTTCTTGAGCACGATGCGGTCGGGGTTGTTGCGGCGGTTCTTGCGCGTCACGTAGGTGTACCCCGTGCCGGCGGTCGAACGCAGCTTGATGATCGGACGGACGTCCTGAGCCTTCTTGGCCATCAGAGCTTCACACCCTTCGCGATCAGGTCCTTCACAACCGACTCGATACCGCGCACGTCGATCACCTTGATGCCCTTTGCGGACACGTTCAGGGTGACCTTACGACCGAGCGAGGCGACGTAGTAGGTCTTCTTCTGCACGTTCGGGTCGAAGCGGCGCTTCGTCCGGCGGTGCGAGTGCGAGATGCTGTGACCGAAGCCGGGAATTGCTCCAGTCACCTGGCACACTGCTGCCATAGTGATGTCTCCTTAATACCGTGAGGCCGGACGGCCCCACCCAAGATCCCTTGTCTGCGTCTCGAGACACACGTCGCCGACGCCCGGAACACCGGTCGTTGGACACACGAAGTGAGACGAAACACGTACTGCGTGCAGGAGTGCGCGCAGACAAACAGTCAGTTTAGCACGGACGGATGCCTCGTCCCTGACGGCGACGAGCGGTCGGGCGGCGAAAGTCGGCCTGTGGATATCCTCGACGGCGGCATCGCGGGGTGGCATCATGAGTCACCGCGACTTTGGGGAGTTGCATCGTGGCAGATCCAGATGAGCCGGCGATCTGGCCGGGATTTCCTTACGTGCTCGCCGACACGAGGCTGTGTCCCTCGTGCTTCAGTCAGCTCGTCAGGACGACGTGCCCGCACTGCGGCCTCGAGCTCGCGGATCCGCGGGCGAGCGAGGTTCTCGAGCTCGGGCGGAAGATGCGCCTGCTTGAGCTCGAGCGACAGCAGCTGATCGACAAGATCCGGGTGGCGCACGCCGCCGAGGCCGCGCGGGCCGCAGAGGTGGCGCGGGCCGCTCTGGTGGCGGAGGCGGGCGCGGTTCCCGTGGCCGCGTGGTGGCGTGAGCGGTTGGATGCCCCGCAAGCACAGCTGCATCCCTCCGCACCGGCTGTGGCTTCGGCCGGTGCCGCCGCGGTGATCGACATCCCGGAGCCCGTGGCCGTCGCTTCGGTCCCGGTCGCGGTGGACACGTCGGTTTCGTCCTCCCCCGAGGCCGTGTCGGGCACGCCGGCGGCGCCGACCGAGCCGCCGCCACCCGCTTTCTCCGCTCCTGCCGCGTCAGTCGCTCCCGACCGCCGACGGCGCCTCACGGTGCCGGTGCTGCTGCTCATCGTCGGCGTCTCGCTCGTCGGCGTCGCGGCGATCTTCTTCCTCGTGTACGCGTGGTACCTCGCGGACATCGGGGTCAAGTCGCTGATCATCGGCGGGGTGACGCTCGCCACGATGATCGGGGCGTCGGTGCTGCGGCGCTTCTCGCTGCGGGCGACGGCCGAGGCGATCGCCGCGATCGCCATCATCCTGCTCGGGCTCGACGGCTGGGCGGTGCGCGCGAACGACCTCTTCGGCGCCGGCGCGATGGAGCCGGCCGTCTACGCCGGCGCCGCAGCGCTCACCATCGGCGTCATCTGCCGCCTGTGGGCTGTGATCTCGAAGCTCCGGGGTCCAGACCTCGCGGCAACGCTCGCCCTGCCGACCGGCGTCGGCCTGCTGGCGGCCGGGCTCGTCCCGCTCGAGCCGACCGGCGCCATCGCGGTCGGGTTCCTCGGCACCGCGGTCGCCGGGCTCGCACACGCACTCCCGGCGCCGCTGTCCGCCGCCCGATCCGGTGCGGACTCCGTTCTGGAGCGCACGGCTCTGGCCGTGATCGGCATGGCAGCGCTCCTGGCCAGCGCCGTCATGCTCTTCCCCGGCCTCGAGTCGCTGGCGCTGCAGTACACGATCGCGGGCGTCGTGATCGTGCTCGGGGTCGCCTATGCGGTGACGCTGCGCACCCGCGAAGGGGTCGAATCCCTGCCAGCCGCTCGCGTACTGGCGGGCATCGCTCAGGCGATCGCCGGCGCGATCGGCGCATCGCTCGGGTGGCAGTTCGCGCTGTGGAGCATGACCCCGTCGTACAACCTGCTGATCGGCACCGTCGTCGCCGTCCCCGTCGCCGTGGCGCTCGACCGCTGGCAGCCGCGCGATCAGCGGATCCTCCCCGCCCGCATCGCCGCCGCAGTCGTCGCCGGAATCAGCGTGGCTGCGATCGTGCTGATCGCCGCCCTCCGTGCGCAGCACACCATCGGCGCCGGATGGACGCTATGGCATACCGAGGTCTTCACGGCGCCCGCCATCGCGTTCGACCCGCTGGCGGACCTCTACGCGGCCATCGCCGCGGTCGTCACCGCGGTGCTGCTGTTCTTCGCACCCACTCTGCGTCGGTCGGGTCTGCGCGATGCCCTGCCGGTCGGGGCCGCGGTCATCGCGATCGTCGGCGTCGTCGGCACCGGCATCCCGATCCTGATCGTAGGAACGGGAGTGGTGGTCGCCGCGGTCGCGATCGTTGCCCTCGCACGCGGGGCACGCCGCCCCGGCGGCTGGGGCGCCGCCGCCGCCATCGGGGCTCTCACCGCCTACCTCGGCGGGTTCGCGATGCCGTGGCTGTGGGCGATCGGCGTGCTGGTGGCCATTGCGGTGCCCATCATCGCCCGGGCCATCCTCAAACCGCAGGCGATCGGTGCTGTGCTGCTCGCGCTGGCGCCCGTCGTGGTCGCCGCCGTGTCGGCGCTGATCGCACCGTCGGCACTCGCGCCGGTGTTCGGCGTCGTGGTCGACGCGCGCGCTGGGCTCGTTCTGCTGCAGTGGGTCGCGCTCGCGACGCTCGCCGGCGCGGCGTTCCTCCGCCTCGACGCGGCGAGCGGGCGCGCCCTGGCGGTGTCGTCCTACCTGCTCGAGATCATCGGGCTCTTCGCCCTCCTCACCGTGCCGAGCACCGCCGTGTCCGTCTCCACGGTGATCGGCGAGCCCTACGCCGGCATCGCCCGTTCGACCCTGCTGCTGGTCCTGCTCGGCGCGGTCGCGCTGCGGCGGACCCGCGTCGACGTCGGACCAGAAATCGGCGCCGCCGGTCTCGGCGCTGCCGCGCTGCTCGCCCCCGTCACGGCATCCGCCGCGATCGCGGTCCTGGAGAGCTTCAGCGTGTCCGACCCGCGCTGGAGCGGACTCGCCGCGGCAGGTGCCGCGGCCGTCGTGGTCTGGCTGGGCGCTCTCACTCCGGCCCGCGCGTATCGTGCCGCTCCGGCGATCGATGCGACCGAACCGGCGGCCGACGACGCGGCGGTGCAGACCCCGGTGGTCGAGAACACTGCGACGGATGCCGCGGCCGTGGTGTCCTCCGCGCCCGCTGTGCCGCCCGCTTACGAAGTGCTCGTCCGGCGTGCGTCCGACCTCGGCGCTCTCGTCACTGCGACCTTCGCGCTCGTGCTGGTGCCGGCAGACTTCCGCTGGGCCATCCTGGCGGTGGCCGCGCTCGGATTCGCCGCGGCATCCATCACCCGCGGCTGGGCAGGTCCCGTCACCGAGGCATCCGGCCGCGTTCCGGAGAGGCGCGCGACCGGTGTCGCACTGGCCGCGGCTCCTCGTCGGCTGTTCGCCTGGCCGGCGTTCGCGGCGGCGACCCTGGCGCTCTGGCTGTGGCTCGACGGCTCGTCGTCGACGTTCGAGATCGAAGCGTACGTCCTGCCTCCGGCCGTCGGACTGCTCCTGTTCGCGGTCGCCCTGGTGTGGCTGCGGCGACAGGTCGAGGCGACGATCGCGGTCATCCTGTCGTTTGTTCTCGGGCTCGTGGTTCCCGCCCTTGTGTCCCTCGAGGACTCGGTGTTCCGCCCCTGGACCGACGTCCCCGTCCCGTCGCCCGTGCGCGGCACCGTCGTCGCGGTCGTGGCCGCCGCCATCACCCTCGCCCTCGCCTGGACTCCCGCCCGCCGGGTGCGGTTCCCTGCGCTCATGGGGGCGATCGTCGCGCTGGTCTCGATCGCGCTGGTCGCGGTGGGGCGAGCAGTCACCGAACCGGCGGGCACGGCGTGGCTGCTCCTTCTCGTCGGGGTCGCCTACGTCTCCGCCTTCGGCTTTCTGCGCGGCGCCCCCGTGCGCATCGCCGCACCGGCCGCGAACCCGCCCGGTGTGGCGGCCGTGCTGGCCGCGCCGAGCGGGACGGCAGCGACGGAACCTGTCACTCCTTCGATCTCCGCCGAAGGCGGGTTCGCCATCGGCGTGCCGGCCATCGCGCTGGGGCTCGCCGCGTTGGCGATCATCCCCTCGCTCGACGAGCCGCTCGTCGTCGCCATCGCGCTCGCCATCACCGGCGCCCTGCACATCGCGGCCGCGGCGTGGCACCGTGTGCCGCTCGGTGCGGCCACGCGGTGGACCGCGCTCGCCGGCGCGGTCGTCGCGGCGGCCGGGTCACTGACGTCGGGCGTCGCCGACACGGTGGAACTGGTCAGCCTGCCGGTGGCCGCAGCGCTGCTCGGTGGCGCGACCCTCGCCATGAGGCGGCGCGCGCGCGCCGGTCAGGCATGGCCCGGTGAGGAGCGGATCGTGTGGCTCCTCGGCCTCGCGACGGCGATCGCACCGAGCATCATCGCGGTGCCGAACGATCCGCGCACCTGGCTCGTCATCGTCGGCG
This sequence comes from Microbacterium sp. P5_E9, assembly GCF_054049175.1. Classification (NCBI taxonomy): domain Bacteria; kingdom Bacillati; phylum Actinomycetota; class Actinomycetes; order Micrococcales; family Microbacteriaceae; genus Microbacterium; species Microbacterium sp. P5_E9. Next base: position 326,081 of record NZ_JBFUMV010000003.1, read on the forward strand.
CCCTGCTCGCGGCGATCGGGTGCGTCGTCGCACCGATCGACGACGCCACCGGACTCAAGGTGCCCTCCGCCCTGCTCCTGTCCGTCGGCGCGCTCGCGATGGGTGTGCGGGCGCTCCTCACGCCCGAGGTGGAGTCGGGCGAATTCGCCGCGCTCGCCGCCGGCGCAGGCGCCCTTCTCGTCGCCGCGGCGATCGTGTGGATGAGCAGCCAGACCCCGCCCGTCGCCTCCGCGTCGACCGCCCTTGCAGCGGCAGGGGCGGCGCTCGTCCTCGGTGTCGTGCTCGTGCAGTCCGAAGGCGGACTCGTCCAGGCCACGCTGACCGCCATCATCGGCGGCGTGATCGGCGTCCTGGGTGCGGCCCTGCTGCGCTCGGACCGGTGGGCGGGGATCGGCGGCGTGCTGGCGGTCGGCGGGCTCATCGCCGCGCTGATCGCCATCGGCTGGCGCTTCGCGCTGGTCGCAGCCGAGCCGCGCGCCGGCATCGAGGCGGATCTGTGGGCGGTCGCCGGCGTCGGCATCCTCGTCGCGATCGGCATCATGGCGCTGCGGTCCACGGCCTCCCGGTCCGTCGCGAACGTCGTCAGCGGGTCCTTCTCGCTGGCCCTCGTCCTGTTCGCGGGCGCTGAGGTGATCCTCCTCGGCGGGGAGAGCGGGACTGAGCTGCGGGCCGTGCTGACCATGAGCGCCCTCACCGTCGTAGGAGTCATCGGCTGGCTCTCGCGCGAACGACTGGGCCCCTCACTGGCGCCGACCGCAGCGGTCCTCGCCGCCACCTTCGGGCTCCTCGCGCTGACCCTGTACGCCGTGCGTCCGGTCGAACTCGTCACCGTCCCCCCGGCGCTCGGCATGATCGTTCTCGGCGCCCATGCGCTGCGCACCCGGCCGGAGACCCGCACCTGGCCGACGCTCGGCCCCGGACTCGCCCTGCTGACCCTCCCCTCGCTGATCTACGACTTCGGATCACCGAGCCTGCTGTCCGGGCTGGCCGTGACGAGTCTGTGGCGGGTCGTCGCACTCGGCATCGTGGCCATCGCACTCGTCGTGATCGGTGCGATCTGGCGGCTGCAGGCGCCGCTGCTCCTCGGCTCGGCGGTGCTGATCGTGCACGCGGTCGCCCAGCTCTGGCCCTGGATCTCCAGCCAGTACACGGTCATTCCGTGGTGGCTATGGCTCGGGATCGGCGGTGCCCTGCTCATCTTCATCGCCGCGCGCTACGAGCGGCGGATGCAGCAGTTCCGCGCCGCCTTCACGGCGGTGACGAGCCTGCGCTGAGCGGGCCGGCGTCTCGTCCCCACCGGAAGGGCGAGACGGTCGGGTCGCCGGCGATCCAGAACCGCCACGGAAACGCCGCGGTCCCCGCCACGCCCGCGACACCGACCCGCGGTCCCGCAGCGACCTCGGCGATCGGCTCACGGCGCAGCCACAGGCGGGCGACCGCGCCCGCCCACGGCGCTCCGGTGATCGCGTCGATGCCGTCGTGCACGGGATACCGCAGCCCGATCGCGTCGCCGAGACGACCGGGCCCCCTGGCCAGGTCGCGATCGGTCCGGGCCGCCGGGCGGCGCCGGTGCGCGGCATCCGTCCCCGCCACGATCTCGCCGGCGCGCAGGAGGATTCCGCCCGCGACGCCCTCGGGCCCGCAGACGACGTTGACGCAGGAGTGGATGCCGTGGCTGAGGTAGACGTAGAGATGGCCTGGCTGCCCCCACATCGTCGCGTTGCGCGCCGTGGGACCCATCCGCGCGTGCGAGCCGGGGTCGGCGACCGCCCCGGTGCCGAGCCCGTGATAGGCCTCGACCTCGGTCAGCCGCACGACCACTTCGGCGTCGTCGACGGTCGTGTGCAGCTGCGCGCCGAGGAGCCGCGGCGCGACCTCGGCGGGCAGGCCCGCGAAGTCGTCCCGCGTGGCGGGGCGCAGCGGCGCCGAGGCCGCGTCGCGGGATCCGGTCACCGCGGCGCACCGGGCGCGCACTCAGCGCGCGTCACGCTCGCTCGCCCGCGCGGCCGTGCACGCGGCGCAGAGCCCGAAGATGTCCACGATGTGCTCCGCCTCGGTGAAGCCGTGCGAGGCCGCGGTCTGCCGCGCCCACTGCTCGACATCGGATGCCGCGATCTCGACCGCGATCCCGCAGGACCGGCAGATCAGGTGGTGGTGGTGACCTCGCGTCGTGCAGGCGCGATAGAGACTCTCGCCGTCCGGACTCTGCAGCGAGTCGGCGTCGCCCTTGGCTGCGAATCCGGCGAGCGCCCGGTACACGGTGGCCAGGCCGATACCGGTGTTCTCATCGCGGAGGGTGGCGTGCAGGCTCTGCGCGCTGACGAACCCAGGCGCATCGGCGAGCGCTTCGCGCACCCGCTCGCGCTGCCACGTGTTGCGCTCGACCATGGCCGCGATTCTACGCGCGGCCCGCGGGAGCGGCATGAGCGGACCCGGCATCGAGCGAGAGGGCGGATGCTTCCCGCCGCGCCTTCTCGACCCGTCCGCGGCGCGCGCCGATGAGACGGCAGACGACGTAGATGAGGAAAGAGAACGTGGTGATGTAGGGGCTCACCGGCAGCGTGCCGGCGATCGCGAGGAGGATGCCGCCGACGGCCGCGGTGAAGCCGAACAGGGCCGACAGCACCGGCACCGACACAGGGCCGGAGGCGACGCGCATCGCGGCGGCCGCCGGTGTCACGAGCAGTGCCATCACCAGGAGTGCGCCGATGATGTGCACGCTGACGGCGACGATGAGCCCGAGGACGAGCAGGAACCCGATCGACACCGCGGTCGTCGGAACGCCCCGGGCCGCGGCGGAGACCGGATCGAGCGAGTCGAACCGCAGCGGGCGCCACATGAGCACGAGCGCGATGAGGGCGATGGCGCTCATCGCGATGAGGAGGCCGAGCTGATCGTTCTGGACGGAGACGATCTGCCCCGTCAACAGACTGAACTGACTCGAGGAACGGCCCTCATAGAGGGACAGGCAGAGGATGCCGAGGCCGAGGCCGAACGGCATGAGCACCCCGATGATCGAGTTGCGGTCACGGGCACGGGCGCCGAGCCATCCGATCAGCAGGGCGGCGACGACCGAGCCGACGAGTGAGCCCGTCACCACGTCGAACCCGAAGAGCAGTGCCGCCGCCGCGCCGGCGAACGAGAGCTCGCTGATGCCGTGCACCGCGAATGCCATGTCGCGCTGCATGATGAACACGCCGATCAGACCGCCGACGAGGCCCAGCACGGCGCCCGCCCACACCGAGTTCGATACCAGGGCGAGGATCTCGCCATAGACCGGAAGGCCTCCGAACATGGCCTCCCACATGTCGTCCCAGGTCATGCGTGCGCTCCCGCGTCGGCGTCGTCGTCGTCCTCATCGTGATGGTGGTGCGGCTCTTCGACGTCGGGCGCGCCCACCACCACGAGGCGTCCCCCGGCACGGAGCACGTAGACCGGGGCGCCGTAGAGATCGCTCAGCACGCGCGAGTCGAGCACCTCATCGGGCCTTCCGAGCATGAAGCGCCCGCCCGCGAGATAGAGGATGCGGTCGACGCTGCGCAGCACCGGGTTGATGTCGTGCGTCACGAACAGGACCGCGGCATCCGTCTGGCGCCTGTGACTGTCGATGAGCGCCACCACCGCCTGCTGGTTGGCGAGGTCGAGGCTCGTGAGGGGCTCGTCGCACAGCAGGATGCGCGGGTCATCGGCGAGCGCCTGGCCGATGCGCAGGCGCTGCTGCTCGCCCCCCGAGAGCAGTCCGACGGGGCGGTCGGCGAACCGCTCCGCGCCGACCGAGCGGACGAGGGCCTCCACGCGCTCGCGATCAGCCCGCCGCGGGAAGGGGATGCCCCACTTGTGTCCGTCCACGCCGAGCGAGACGAGGTCGCGCCCGCGCAGCGACGTATCGCGCGGCAGCGGCCGAGACTGCGGAACGTAGCCGATCCGCCGGTTTCCCCTGGTGCGGACGGGAGCGCCGAGCGCGGTGATCGTTCCGGATGACAGCGGCTCGAGGCCGAGGATGGCGCGCAGGAGCGTCGTCTTTCCCGAGCCGCTCGGGCCGAGGACCGCGATGAACTCGCCGGGCTCGACAGTGAGGTCGAGCCCCGACCAGAGCTCGCGCTCGCCCCGGCGCAGGGAGGCGTCTTCGATCCGCAGCAGGGCGTTCGTCACTCCTCCAGAGCCTCCTGGATCGCCGCGATGTTGTCCTGCATCCACGAGAGGTAAGTCTGGCCCTCTGGGAGCGTCTCAGTGAACTCGACGACCGGGATGCCGTTCGCTGAGGCCTCGTCGATCACCTGGGTCGTCTCGGCGCCGCCGGTCTGCGCGTTGACGAAGACGATGCGCACGTCGCCGCCTTCGAGGAGCTTGATCGACTCGAGCAGGATGGCGGGCGCGACATCCAGACCCTCTTCGACCGCCTCGCTGAAGGCCGGCGGGGTGACATCGGTGAGGCCCGCGCCCTTGATCAGGTAGTACGGGATCGGCTCGCTGACGAAGACGTCTTCGCCTGCGTGGGCGGCCTCGATGTCGTCGAGCGATGCCTCGAGCGTGGCGATCTCGGCCGCGAGCGCGTCAGCGGCGGAGGTGAAGGCAGCCGCGTCATCCGGGCTCAGGATGCTCAGCTCGGCGGCGATGGCCTCGACGAGATCGCTCATCGCGGTCGGGTCGTACCAGACGTGCTCGTTGAAGCCGTCGACGTGCTCGTGCTCGTCGGCATCCGCACTGTCGTCGTGGGCGCTTCCGCCGGTCCACTCGGAGGAGAACTCGACCGCGGTGAGGACGGTGGCGCCGGTGCCCGACGACTCGATGAGTCCATCGATGAACGGGTCGTAGCCACCGCCGTTCTCGATGACGAGGTCGGCATCGGCGACGGCGAGCTGGTCCTGCGCGCTCGCCTCGAACGAGTGCGGGTCCTGCGCGTTCGACGTGATGATCGACGTCACATCGACCAGGTCGCCCGCGATCTCCTCGACCAGCTGCCCGTAGACATTCGTCGATGCCACCACGTCGATGTGCCCGTCGTCTCCGGTGCCCTCCGCCTCTCCGCTGGCGCACCCGGTGAGCAGGAGAGCGGATGCCGCGGCCAGCGCGGCGGCAGACAGGCGGGGCGAAGGCATGCCGCAACTCTACCGTTAGTGATAATCGTTCTCAACTTCGCGGGACCGATGCGATCTGCGGGGACCATGGCCGCTATTCTCTGCACGATGCGAGCCACCCGGGCCGCGGGGGAGCGCACGAATGACGAGCAGCACGAAGACCACGGCAGCGGTTCCCCCGATCGTCGCGCGCCTGCGCGCTTCGGCGCTGCTCGCCCTGCCGTTTCAGGTCGGGTCGGTCGCCCTGGCGCTGGTACTGGCGGCTCTCGGGGCCGAGGTCGAGCTGCCGCTGACGTTCCTGCTGATCCTGGCGTACTGGGCGCCGCTGCTCGTGGAGCTGGTCTTCCGCACCGCGATGCCGTGGCCGCTCCAGGTCAGCTACCTGGCGTTCATCGCGGCGGGCTCGTTCGCCGGCAGCGCGCTGCACGTCTACTGGTACTTCCCGCTGTGGGACGTGATCGTGCACTTCTACTCAGGCGTCATGCTGGCATGGCTCGGACTGTTCATCGCCCGCCGGGCGGAGGAGCAGACGGGGTGGCCGCTGCCCCGCTGGTTCTCGCTCACCGTGACGCTGCTGACGCCGATGGCCTTCGCCGCCGCCTGGGAGATCTGCGAGTTCGCGAGCGACATCATCATCGGCACGACATCCCAGCACGGGCTGAGCGACACCATGAGCGACATCGTCGCGGGCACGCTCGGCGGCGTCTTCGCGATCATCCTGCTGCTGCTCACGCGACGTCCGCGCTCACTCGCGCCGGCGTCGCTTCTCGCCCCACGCTGAGGCCTCAGCCGGTCGCTGAGCCTGTCGAAGCGTCCGGCGGCCCTTCGACAAGCTCAGGGACCGCTGCCCGCCGGTCAGTCGAGGAGCAGCGCGGGCTCTTCGAGGATCGACGCGACGTCGGCGATGAAGCGCGACATCCCGTCGCCGTCGACCACCCGGTGATCGAACGACCCGGCCACGGTCGTCACCCACCGAGGGCGCACCTCGCCGTCGACGACCCACGGCTTCTGGCGGATCGTCCCGAGGGCGACGATCCCGGCCTCGCCGGGGTTGATGATCGGGGTGCCGGCATCCATTCCGAACACCCCGATGTTGGTGATCGTGATGGTGCCGCCGTGCTGGTCGGCGGGCGCCGTCTTGCCTTCGCGCGCCGTGAGCGTGAGCTTCTCGAGCGCCCGCGCGAGGTCGCGCAGGCTGAGATCCTGCGCGTCCTTGATGTTCGGGACGAGGAGGCCGCGCGGAGTCGCCGCGGCGATGCCGAGGTTGACGTAGTGGCGCACGCGGATCTCGGCACCAGCGTCGGTGTCGACCCACGCGGCGTTGACCATCGGCGTACGGCGCACGGCCCAGATGACCGCGCGCGCCATGATCAGCAGCGGCGACACCTTGACGTCGGCGAAGTCGGTCGAGCCCTTGAGCCGGCGGACGAGCTCCATCGTGCGGCTCGCGTCGACGTCGGTCCACACCGACACGTGCGGGGCGGTGTACGCCGAGCGCACCATGCCCGATGCGACGGCCTTGCGCACACCGCGCACCGGGATCGACTCCTCGCGCACATCGGTCGACGGCGCGGTGGCCGGCGCGGCGGGCCGGGCGACGACGGTCGCCGCCGGCTCCGACACCGCGATCGTCTCTTCGCGGACGTCCGGCCACTCCGGCGTCTCGATGTTGCGGAACACGCTCGCCTGCGACGCGTGCCGCACGACATCCTCGCGCGTGACTTCGCCCGCGGTGCCGCTGGGCACCACGTCGACAAGCTCGACGCCGAGATCACGGGCGAGTTTGCGGATGGGCGGCTTCGCGACAACGCCGACGGATGCCGCGACCGGCCGCTGCGCTGGACGCCGACGCCGCGACTCGACGTGTCCGGCAGTGCCGTAGCCGACGAGAACGGCGCCGCCAGGCTCGGCGTCGGCGGCGGGCTGGCCGTGCTCGGACTGTCCGATGACGAGGGGAGAGGCATCCGTCCCGTCCGCCGATCCGCCCGGTGCAGCGGCGATCGTGATGATCGCCGTGCCGACGTTGACCGTGTCGCCTTCGGCGGCCAGCAGCGACTCGACTCTGCCGCCGAACGGCGACGGCAGCTCGACGAGCGACTTGGCCGTCTCGATCTCGACCAGCACGTCGTTGACGGAGACCTCGTCGCCGGGGGCCACGCGCCACGAGACGATCTCGGCTTCGGTCAATCCCTCACCGACGTCGGGGAGGAGGAAGGTCTGGGTGCTCATTCGGCATCCTTTCCGAAGGCCACGAAGGCCTCAGTACGCGAGGGCTCGATCGACTGCCTCGAGGATCCGGTCGGCATCCGGCAGGAACGTGCCTTCGAGCTTGGCCGGGGGGAAGGGCGCGTCGAAGCCCGACACGCGCATGACCGGCGCCTCGAGTGCGTAGAAGGCCTTCTCCATGACGGTCGCGGCGACTTCCGAGCCGAGGCTCGTGAAGCCGGGCGCCTCCTGCGCGTAGACCATGCGGCCGGTGCGCCGCACCGAGTCGAGGATCGGGCCGTAGTCGATCGGCGAGAGCGAGCGCAGGTCGATGACCTCGCAGCTCGTCCCCTCGGACTCGGCGAGCGCGGCGGCCTGCAGCAGGGTGCCGACCATGGCGCCGTGCCCGACCAGCGTGACGTCGGTGCCGCGGCGCACGAGCCGTGAGGCGTGCAGCGGCAGGGCGCGGGCGGTCGTGTCGACCTCGCCCTTCTGCCAGTAGCGGCTCTTCGGCTCGAGGAAGATCACCGGGTCGTTCGAGGTGATCGCGTCCTGGATCATCCAGTACGCGTCATTCGGCGTCGAAGGGCTCACGACCCGCAGGCCCGGAGTGTGGGTGAAGTACGCCTCGGGGCTCTCCTGGTGGTGCTCGATCGCGCCGATGTGCCCGCCGTACGGGATGCGGATGACGACCGGGAGCTGCAGCGACCCCTCGTGCCGGTTGGTGAGCTTCGCCAGCTGCGACGTGATCTGGTCGAACGCCGGGAACACGAAGCCGTCGAACTGGATCTCGCACACCGGACGGAACCCCGCCATGGCCAGTCCGATGGCGGTGCCGACGATGCCCGATTCGGCCAGCGGGGTGTCGAGCACGCGCCGCGGGCCGAACTCGGCGGAGAGGCCCTCGGTGATGCGGAACACGCCGCCGAGCGGGCCGATGTCCTCACCCATGAGGAGCACACGATCGCTGTCTGCGAGCGCACGGCGCAGGCCGGCGTTGAGGGCGCGGCTGAGCGGCATGGTCTCGATGCCGGTCGAACCGGCGTCKGTCACTGGCGCGGCATCAGTCACTGAGCCTGTCGAAGTGTCGGTCACTGGCGCGGCATCGGTCACTGAGCCTGTCGAAGTGTCGGTCACGATGCGCCCTCCTCGAAGGATGACTCGTAGTCGGCCAGCCAGCGCCGCTCCTCGGCGATCAGCGGGTGCGGCTCGGAGTACACGTGGGCGAACATCGAGTCGGCCTCGAGGCCGCCGAGCTGGGTGGTCCGTATGCGGGCGTCATCTGCGACCGCGGCCGCTTCGTCCTCGACGTCGGCGAAGAACGTCGCGCCGGCTCCCCGACCCTCGAGGTAGGCGCGCATGCGCTGGATCGGATCGCGCCGGATCCAGGACTCCTCCTCGGCGGAGGTGCGGTACTTCGTGGGGTCATCGCTTGTCGTGTGCGCGCCGACCCGGTAGGTGAGCGCCTCGATCGCGCGCGGGCCGGCGCCGCCGCGGGCCTCGTCCAGTGCCACCTTGGTGACGGCGTAGCTGGCGAGCACGTCGTTGCCGTCGACCTGGATGCTCGGCATCCCGTAGCCCTGCCCACGCAGATACAGCGGGGAGCGCGACTGGGTCGTGACGGGCACGGAGATCGCCCACCCGTTGTTCTGCAGGAAGAAGACCTCAGGGGTCTGATAGCTCGCGGCGAACACCATGGCCTCATGGATGTCGCCCTGGCTGGTCGCGCCGTCGCCGTAGTAGACGATCACCGCTTCGTCGCGTTCTGGATCGCCGGTGCCGGAGCGTCCGTCGAAGACGAGGCCCATGGCGAGGCCGGTCGCGTGGAGGGTCTGCGCGCCGAGCACCAGCGTGTACAGGTGCACGTTGCCGTTCTTCGGGTCGAACGGGTCCCAGCCGCCGTGCGTCAGGCCGCGCATGAGCCGGATGATGTCGACCGGGTCGACCCCGCGGATGCGGGCCACGACGTGCTCGCGGTACGACGGGAAGAAGTGATCCTGCGGGCGGGCGGCGCGCGCCGAGCCGACCTGCGCGGCCTCCTGGCCGAGGCTCGGCGGCCAAAGGGCGAGCTGCCCCTGTCGCTGCAGGTTCGTCGCCTGACGGTCGAAGGCCCGGATCACGACCATGTCGCGATACAGCGTCTCGAGCTCCGCGTCGGGGAGCGCGTCGATGAGCGCGAGATAGGGCTCCGCCGCGGCCGTGGGCGCGAACGTGCCGTCGGCCGCGAGAACGCGGACGAGAGGGGCGTGGGGTTGTGGAACCGATGCGTCGATCGAGGTCACCGCTCTACGCTATCCCTCGCGCTGGATGGCTTTCTGGGAGGGTCCGGACAACGGATGCCGCGATCCCTAGGATCTTCTCCACAGACTCGGGCTCGCCGACGGAGATTCGGATGCCGTCTCCCGCGAAGGGGCGGACCACGAGGCCGGCGGCGGTGAACTGCTCGGCGATCGCGAGCGTCTCGGCCCCGGTGGGCAGCCAGACGAAGTTGCCCTGGGCCTGCGGCACCGCCCAGCCGAGCGCGCGCAACCCGGCGACGAGCTCGTCCCGCCGCGCCGCGATGACGCCGACGCGCTCGAGGAGCGCGGCCTCCTCGGCGAGACTCGCGATCGCCGCGGTCTCGGCCTGGGCCGTGACTGCGAGCGGGATCGCGGTGGTGCGGGCGGCGTCGAGGATCCGCGGATGACCGATCGCGTACCCGACGCGGAGACCTGCGAGCCCGAACGCCTTCGAAAACGTGCGCAGCACGACGACGTTCGGGTGCGCCCCTTCGGCCAGCACACGCCGGCCGTCCACCGCGTCGGGGTCGGTCACGAACTCCACGTACGCCTCGTCGAGGATCACCAGCACGTCGCTCGGAACCGCCGCGACGAACGCATCGAACGCCGCCTGGGTGACGATCGTGCCGGTCGGGTTGTTCGGGGTGCACACGATCACGACCCGGGTGCGCTCGGTGACCGCTGACGCCATGGCGGCGAGGTCGTGGGTCGCATCGGGGAGCAGCGGCACCTGCACGGGCGTCGCGCCCGCGATCAGGACGAGCCCGGGGTAGGCCTCGAAGGACCGCCAGGCGTACAGCACCTCGTCGCCGGGACCGGCCGCGGCGAGGATCAGCTGCGCGAGGATCGAGACGCTGCCGGCGCCGACATGGACGGACTCCGTCGTGACGTCGAACCGGGCGGCGAGGCGCTCGCGCAGGCGCGTGGCCGCGGCATCCGGGTATCGATTGAAGGATGCCGCATCGTGAACCGCGTCGAGCACTCCGGGGAGCGGGTCGAACGGGTTCTCGTTGCTCGACAGCTTGAAAGCGCCGGGGCCGGCCTGCGTGCCCTGCTTGTACGGCGGCAGCGCGGCGATCTCGGGGCGGATGCGAACAGGAGCGTCGGTCACCTTGAGAGTCTACGGACGTCATATTCCCGCGGCGGCAGGTCATCGCCCCGCCGAATCGGCTCGGGCAGGAGCCTGTGCCGCGCGCGCCGGTCGTGGCAGACTGACCGCACTATGGGCTTCCTCATCCGCGTGGTCATCAACGCGTTCTCGATCTGGGTCGTGACCCTCATTCCCGCGCTCGGCGTGACGGTCGTCGCATTCCCACCCGGCGGCACGCTGCAGTACGTCCTGACGCTGCTGCTCGTGGCGGCGATCTTCGCTCTGGTGAACACGTTCATCGGCACGGTGATCAAGCTGCTCGCGCTGCCGCTCTACATCCTGACGCTGGGGCTCATCTCGCTCCTCATCAACGGCTTCCTGCTGTGGCTGACCGCGTGGATCACCCACTGGTGGAGCTGGGGACTGCGCGTCGATGACTTCTGGTGGGGCGTGGTCGCCGCGATGGTCATCGCGATCATCAACTTCATCTTCGGCATCATCCTTCGCCCCCAGCGGAAGGACTGACCCGCTCGGCGCGGTACTCCGTCACCTCGACGGATGCCGCGTCGCCGAGCTCAGCGAAGACACCACGCACCGCGTCCATGCGCGGGTCGGCGGATGCGTCGAGCATGGCCGCGGTCTCGGTGTACTCGGTGAGGTGGTGGGGCGCCAGCAGGTCCACCCCGAGGGCAGGGTCGGCGGTGCGCTCGGCGACGAAGCTGCCAGGGGCGCCCACGGTCTCCGACCTGCCACCGCCGGCCAGAGCGGCGATCGGGTCGTCGGAGTGGCGGATCGTGACGCTGAGCGTGTCGCCTGCGACCTCCGGATCGACCGGGGAGCCGAGGCTCACGAGCGTCCGGACGTCGTAGCCGCCCTCCACCGCGAGGTGCGCGCCGATCATCGCGCCCTGCGAGTGGCCGATCGCGTGGACGACGTCGCCCGGCTGCGCGCCCGCGTCGGCGAGCGCCTCGAGGACCGCGTCATACGACGAGGACCGCTGGCCGGCGGCGAGCTGGACGTCGGACAGTGCATCGAACGGCTGCTCGCCGCCGAAGTCGCCTGACCGCGTGCCTGCGATGTAGACCGCGAACTGCCGGGTGCCATCCGGCAGGGTGTACCGCTCGACCCGGATGGCGGCGGCGCCGGTGGGGATCCGGGCCGCGGCTCCCGCGAGGGTGGTCGGCGCCGCGACAGCCGCAGTCGGCCGCGCACCCGGCACCACACCCCCGGGCTGGGGTGGCGCGAGCGGCACTTCGCGGATGCGAACCGGCTCGGCGGTGCCGCTCAGCCGGGCATCCGGCGCGATTCTCGTGACTCCGGTCGTCCGCACCCCCTGGGCGAAGCTCCACAGCATGCCCGCCACGGTCGCTCCCGCGATCGGGCCGAGCCACGCGGCGGGGCCGGCGACCTGCGCGATGACCCCGGCGGGCCAGGTGAGGTCGCGCCACGTCCCTCGTCCGGCCGCGACCAGGAGGGTGCCAGGGCGCGCGGCCTCGATCGCCGCGAGCCGCCCGTCGATGCGGGCCACCGCCGCGGTGTCGCCGCCCGCCTCCGCGGCAGCGCGCTGAGCCTGCAGCTCTACGACGTCGAAGAGCGCCGCCGACGCGCGCAGCCCGCCGGCGAGCTCCGACGGCGTGTGCGCCCGCCGGGAGGCGAGGTCCGCCAGGATCCACGCCCGAAAGACGACGAACCCGTCGACAAGGTGGATGACGCCGGCCAGCTCCGCTGCGGCAGTGCGCAGCAGCTCGACGACAGCGACGATGTCGGTGTGGAGTTGGTCCAGCGCCGTTGCGGCCGCCTCGAGCGAGGCCGTGTCGACCGCGACGAGCCCACCGCTGCGTATCTCGAGGGCTCCTGGCGATGGCGCCTGGGCGCCGTCGGTCTGAGCCGAGGCATCCGATCCGATCCTTGCGGTGCTCATCGCCCTGCTCCCGCCGCCAGCGCGAGTGCTGCGCGTGCGGCGCGCTCGAGACCCTCGACGTCAGCGCGCAGGTGACGCAGCTGCGCCACCCAGTCGGCCAGTTCGGCGCGGTAGGCGCGCGCGGCTGCGCACTCCCAGGCGGTCTCGTCCGCCAGGCGCTCGGCACGCGCCACCACCGCCGCGAGCCGGTCGTCCGCGGCCGCGAGGACGCCGGCCGAATTGCGTGTCATCCATCCGTTCATCGGCCGAGCATCGCCCTGGTGGGCCCCGGGATTCCGCGATCGCCGTCGACTCGGGATGCCGTCTCACGCGCCGCGGGCTGGGGAGGAACGGTTCCTCGCCTGGTCAGGGTGGCCGGGGGAGGCCAGAATGGTCCAATGACCGCGACCACCGTGGATCCCTTCCGCGTCGTGTTCGTCTGCACCGGCAACATCTGCCGCTCGCCCATGGCGGATGTCGTCTTCCGACAGTTCGCGGATCTCGCCGGGCTGCGCGATCACGTCGGCTCGACAAGCGCCGGCACCGGGGACTGGCATGTAGGCGAACGCGCCGATCAGCGCACCCTCGACGCGCTGGAGCGCCGAGGGTACGACGGTGCGCGGCATCGCGCGCGACAGTTCACGTCGGCCGACTTCGCGCACAGCGACCTGGTCGTCGCGCTCGATCGCAGCCACGAGCGCATCCTCAAGGGGTGGGCGCGCACCGAGGCCGACACCGACAAGATCGCCCTGCTCATGTCGTTCGACCAGACCGCGCGCAGCCTCGATGTGCCCGACCCGTACTATGCCGGGCCGGGAATGTTCGATGAGGTCCTCGCTATGATCGAAAGCGCGAGCCGGGCGCTCTTCCGGCAGCTCGAACCCGCGATCCGCCCGGCGACCCCGTCGCCGCCTGCCGCGCACCGATCGGACCTTCTGTGACCTCCTCCTCCCCGCAGTTCTTCGATCGCCAGGCACTCAGCCCGCTGGACGGGCGCTATCGCGCGGCCGTCGCACCGCTCGCGGAATTCCTCTCCGAGGCCGGGCTGAACCGCGCCAGGGTCGAGGTCGAGGTCGAGTGGCTGCTCGCGCTCACCGACCGCTCGCTGTTCGGCACGACCCCCCTGCGCGACACCGTGAAGTCGCGACTGCGCGCGCTGTACCGCGATTTCGGACAGGACGAGATCGACTGGCTCGCCGCCAAGGAAGCGGTCACGCGTCACGACGTGAAGGCCGTCGAGTACCTGGTGCGCGACCGTCTCACCGAGCTGGGCCTGGATTCCATCGCCGAACTCACCCACTTCGCGTGCACGAGCGAGGACATCAACTCCACGGCCTACGCCCTGACGGTCCAGCGTGCCGTGGTGGGCGTGTGGCTGCCCAAGCTGCACGCGGTGATCGACGCCCTGAGCGCCCTCGCCGTCGACCACCGTCACGCCGCGATGCTCTCGCGCACGCACGGACAGCCGGCCACCCCCACCACCATGGGCAAGGAGATCGCGGTCTTCGCGTGGCGCCTGGAGCGGGTCGCGTCGCAGATCGCGGCATCCGATTTCCTCGCGAAGTTCTCGGGTGCGACCGGCACCTGGTCGGCGCATCTCGCCGCTGATCCGGATGCCGCGTGGCCGACGATCTCGCGCGAGTTCATCGAGTCGCTCGGACTGGGCTTCAACCCGCTCACGACCCAGATCGAATCGCACGACTGGCAGGTGGAGCTCTACGACCGCGTGCGGCATGCCGGCGGCATCCTGCACAACCTCGCCACCGACATCTGGACCTACATCTCGATGGGGTACTTCGCCCAGATCCCGGTCGCCGGTGCGACCGGCTCCTCCACGATGCCGCACAAGATCAACCCGATCCGCTTCGAGAACGCCGAGGCGAACCTCGAGATCGCGGGCGGACTGCTCGCGACGCTCTCGCAGACCCTCGTCACCTCGCGGCTGCAGCGCGACCTCACCGACTCCACCACGCAGCGCAACATCGGCGTGGCGTTCGGGCACTCGCTGCTCGCCCTGGACAACCTGCAGCGGGGCCTGCGTGAGATCTCGCTGGCCGAGGACGTGCTCCTGGCCGACCTCGACGGCAACTGGGAGGTGCTCGGCGAGGCGATCCAGACCGTCGTCCGCGCCGAGGTCGCGGCCGGGCGGTCCACGATCGCCGACCCATACGCGCTGCTCAAGGAGCTCACCCGGGGCCGGCGCGTCGGGGCAGCGGAGCTGGCCGAGTTCGTCCGCGGGCTCGAGATCGGCGATGCCGCCAAGGCGCGGCTGCTGGCCCTCACCCCGGCCACCTACATCGGGGTCGCGTCCGACCTGGTCGACGGCCTGGACTGAACCGCGATCCGCGAAAGCGGCCGAGTCAGGCTTTCGGGTCACCGGATGCCGCGGCATCCGGTTTCGGCTTGTCGTCGTCTTCCTCGGGGTCGAGCAGAACGGGGCGGTCGATCTGCTTGCGCACCTGGGCGGGGTCGACCGCCAGCAGGAGCAGCGAGACGATCAGCAGCACCGCGATGAACGCGATGCCGGCGGCGACGGCGGCGACCACCGCGGCCTTGCCGGTCTGGGCCGCAGTGTGCTGCTGGAAGAAGCCCATCGAGACCAGCGTGACGATGCCCGTGAACAGGGCGGCGCCGAAGGCCAGCCCCAGCAGCTGAATCGGCTTCATGAGGTCGCGGCGGGTGGGTTTGTCGTCGGTCACGCGGCGCTTCCTCGATCTGATGCGGTGTCGCCCTCGACGGAGGCCCCGGGGGCGAGTGCCGGCGTACGCGGCGAGAACGCCGCAATCGCCAGGTAGACGGCCACGATGGCGGCGTAGGCCCCGAAGAGACCGACGCCGATGGTGATTCCGGTGAGGGTGAACGCCTGTCCGGCGTCCTCGATGTAGTAGTTCAGGGCGTATCCGGTCGGCACGAACAGCATCGCCACGCCGAGGACGAGCGTGATGGCTCCGACCGCGATCGCGTCGCGCGCCTCGGACCGGCGCTCGGGGTCGTCCTGCGAGCGCAGCGCACGGCGCGCCCGGATCCCTGCGACGAGTTCGATGACACCGGTGAGCAGCGCCCAGACGATCACCGACGCGAAGAACACCGGGACCGTGCGCCAGAGCGAGATCCCGCCGACCATCCCGATCAGGATGGTCACGATCGCCATCAGCACGATCGGCCAGCGCTGACCCGCGGGGTAGACGAGCCAGATCGAGAGGAGAAGGACGAGTCCGGTCGCGATCGCAAATCCGCTGAAGACCGCCATGCCCACCGCCGCCGAGTGATCCGGCGAGAAGGTGATCATGATCGCCGCCAGGGCCGCGAACGCGGCGCGCGCCAATTGCACGTGGCGCACCTCGAAGGTGCGGGATGCGGCTGCTGACGACACGGCGGGACTCAAGGGGCTGATCGAGCGCGAAAAGGGGATGCCACCAGTCTAGGTCGTGGCATCGGCGGGACCGGCCGGGCGACGTCTGGCATCGAGCATCGGATGCCCGGTGTCAGAGCGTGGAGAGCGCGTCCTCGAGATCCTGGATGAGGTCGTCGACGCTCTCGATTCCGACCGACAGGCGGACGACATCGTCGGGGACCGCCAGCTCGGTCCCGCGCACCGACGCATGCGTCATCTCGTCGGGGTAGTTGACGAGGGACTCCACCCCGCCGAGCGACTCGGCGAGCTGGAACAGTCGTGTCGACTCCGCGAATCGTCGTGCCGACGCCGCGTCACCGAGCGCGATCGAGACGATTCCGCCGAACGCCGACATCTGGGCGGCCGCGATGTCATGCCCCGGATGACCCGGCAGACCGGGGTAGTAGACCGTTTCGACCGCTCCATGCCCTGAGAGGAATGAAGCGATCGCCCCCGCGTTCTCGCTGTGCCGCTGCATCCGAAGGGCGAGGGTCTTGATTCCTCGGGTCGTGAGCCACGCATCGAGCGGACCCGATACCGCGCCCACCGCGAACTGGAAGAACTTCGCCTTCTCGTACACGGAGTCTTCGGCGAACACGAGAGCGCCGCCGACGACGTCGGAGTGCCCGCCGAGGTACTTCGTGGTCGAATGCACGACGACGTCCGCTCCGAGCGCGAGTGGGCGCTGCAGGGCGGGCGAGGCGAAGGTGTTGTCCACCACCACGAGGGCGCCCGCGGCGTGGCCGAGCCGCGCCAATCCGGCGATGTCGGTGATCCGCAGGAGCGGATTGCTGGGTGTCTCGACCCAGACGATGCGGGCAGGGCGGTCCTCGAGAGCCGCGGCGACGGCATCGAGATCGCTCATGTCGACGATGCGCAGGCCGACCCCCCATGGCCCGAGGATGCGGGCGATGAGCCGATATGTGCCGCCGTAGATGTCACTCCCGAGCAGCACCTCATCGCCTGGCCGCAGCGCGGAACGCAGCAGAGCATCCTCTGCGGCGAGGCCGGAGGCGAACGACAGCGCCTGCCCACCGCCCTCGATCGCCGCGAGCTGGGTCTCGAGGGCGGATCGGGTGGGATTGCCGCTTCGCCCGTACTCGAACCCACGGCGGAGTCCCCCTATGCCATCCTGCGCATACGTCGTGGAGAAGTGCACCGGCGGGATGACGGCTCCGGTCGTCGGGTCGAACGCCTGACCGGCGTGCACCGCCAGACTGTCGAATCCTCGAGCCGGCAGCGGGTGGTCATCGGTCATGCGGTTCGTCTCCCGGTGGTTCGGTCGTGTCGTAGCCGTGGGCGGTCATCCAGTCGTCGTCGAAGAGCTTGCTCAGGTAGCCGCGGCCGTGATCGGGCAGGAGCACGACGACGACGGCGTCCGCCGGCAGCTCGGACGCGACCCGCAGCGCGCCGACGACGGCCATGCCGCTGGAGCCCCCGACGAGCAGGCCCTCCTCGCGGGCCAAGCGCCTGGTCATCGCGAACGACTCCGCGTCGGAGATCCGGTGGATCTCGTCGACGACCGAAGGGTCGTAGGCGGCCGGCCAGAAGTCCTCGCCGACGCCTTCGACGTCGTACGTGTGCACCGGGCCGCCGGAGTAGATCGACCCCACCGGATCGACCGCGACGATCCGGACGGCACCCTCGGACGCCTCCTTGAGGTAGCGGCCCGCGCCGGTGATCGTGCCACCGGTGCCGACACCGGCGACGAAGTGCGTGACGAGGCCGTCGGTGTCGCGCCAGATCTCGGGGCCGGTCGATTCGTAGTGGCTGCGCGGGCCGTTCGGGTTGGCGTACTGGTTGGGCTTGAACGCTCCGGGGGTCTCGGCGACGAGCCGATCCGAGACGCTGTAATACGAGCGCGGGTCGTCCGGCTCGACGGAGGTGGGCGCCACGACGACGTCCGCGCCATACGCGCGAAGCACCGCCCGTTTGTCTTCGGCGACCTTGTCGGGAACGACGAAGATGCACCGATAGCCGCGCTGCTGCGCGATGAGCGCGAGCCCGACCCCGGTATTGCCGCTCGTCGGCTCGACGATGGTGCCGCCGGGCCGCAGCAGTCCGTCCCGCTCAGCCGCGTCGATGATGTTCGACGCGATGCGATCTTTGCTCGACCCGCCGGGGTTGAAGTACTCCACCTTCGCGAGCACGGTCGCACGAATGCCGTCGGTGACGCGATTGAGCTGCACGAGGGGCGTGCCGCCGATGAGATCGGCGACGCTGCGGGCGTATCGCAAGGTGTGTCCTGTTCGGCGTGTCCGGTTCCCGGCCCACGGTACCTCGGACGGTGCGCGGCGTCGATGGGGGCCGCGACCGCGGGCTCGGGCGCGGCGCTACAGCGCCCGCAGCCGCGGCGCGAGGTCGCGTTCGAAGAGGTGCATGAACCGCTCCTGGTCGTGCCCGGGGGCGTGGAACACGAGGTGCGTGAACCCCCAGTCGACATATTCCGCGACGGCGGCCACGATCTCGTCCGGGTCGGTCCCGACGATCCAGCGCTTCGCGATCTGCTCGATCGGCAGCGCGTCGGCGGCACGCTCCATCTCGCTGGGGTCGGTGATGTCGTGCTTCTGCTCCGCCGACAGCGAGAGCGGCGACCAGAACCGGGTGTTGTTCAACGCGGGCTCGCGCGACTCCTCGTAGGAGATCTTGATCTCGATCATCCGCTCGATGCTGGAGGCGTCGCGACCGGCGGCCGCAGCGCCCTCGGCGACCGCGGGGATCAGCTTGTCGACGTAGAGCTCGCGCCCCTTGCCTGAGGTGCAGATGAAGCCGTCCCCAGCCCGTCCCGCGTACTTCGCCACGACGGGACCGCCGGCGGCGATGAAGATCGGGATGCCGTCGGCCGGGACGTCGTAGATGGATGCCTCGTGGGTCGAGTAGTACTCGCCGTCGAAGCTCACCCGGTGCCCTGCCCAGAGCTCCCGCATGAGGCGCACCGCTTCGCGGAGGCGGGCGAAGCGCTCCTTGAAGTCGGGCCAGTCCTGGGGACCTGCGCCGCGGAAGCCGGTGGCCACCTCGTTCAGGGCCTCGCCGGTGCCGACGCCGAGGAAGACCCGGTCGGGGTAGAGGCATCCGAGTGTCGCGAAAGCCTGAGCGACGACCGCGGGGTTGTACCGGAACGTCGGGGTCATGACGCTCGTGCCGATGCGGATGTGCGACGTCCGCTCGCCGACGGCGGCCATCCAGGCGAGAGAGAACGGGGCGTGGCCGCCCGTGTTGCGCCACGGCTGGAAGTGGTCGCTCACCGCGACCGATTCGAAGCCGTGCCGCTCGGCGGCGACCGCGATCTCGACGAGCTCGCGCGGGGCGAACTGCTCGGCTGATGCCTTGTATCCGAGTGTGAGAGTCATGACTCACTCCTTCTCTTCCGCGCCGAGCGCGGCCCGTGCGGCTGCGCCGCCCGCTTCGAATCCTGCTTCATAGCCCTGCCGGTGGGCCTCGTCGCTGCCCAGATGGAACATGTCCCGATCGCTCGCGCGGACGATGCTGCGGGCCCCCGGCAGGTCGAGGTCGCCGAGGTGGGCGCCGAGGCCCCGGACCACGGCGACCGGCGAACCCGACGTCTTGCCCTTGACGAGGTCGCCGGCGGCGGCGATCTCGTCGGCGAGGCACGGGCGGGTCACGATGAGCGGGCGGCCGTGGCTGTCGGCGGTGCCGCCGAGCTCGTCGAACACGTGCACACCGGCAGCGCCGATCGCGATGTCGGTCTGACCCTCCCGCCACGGCCTGCCGAGGGTGTCGCTGACGATCACGCCGAGGCGTGCACCGGTGCGCCGACGGAGGGCGCCGGCGAGCGCGACGGCCGACGCATCGGGGTCGAGCGGCAGCAGGAGCACCATGCCGTCCGGGGTGTTGGAGGCGTCCACCCCTGCGGCGGCCCCCACGATGCCGAGCCGGTTCTCGACGATGCGGGTCGGGTACGCGCCTGGCCCAGGTCGGGTCGCAACGACCCGCACCGTCTCCTGCGTGATGGCGTCCTCGCGGTCGGCCGCAGCCATGATCCGACCCTCCGCCTTCGAGACGATCTTCGAGGTGACCACGAGGATGTCGCCGTCGACGAGCGGGATGCCGACCTGCGAGACGGACTCCAGGATCAGCGTCGCCAGATCGTCTCCAACCGCGACCTCCGGCATCCCCGTCAACGCCCAGATCTGCAGCGGCCCGGCCATGAATCTCCCTCGCTGCGGCGAACTCGCCGTGTGGACGACGACGGCGCTGCGGGCACCGACGTTCAGATCCAGTATCGACGCCCCCGGACGTGCGGGACCAATCGAGTCGGTATCCGGTCAGCGTGCGGGAACCTCCGTGTGGACCCGCTCCCGGATGCTGCGCGCCGCCGTGCGGAACTTCCCCGGCGTGAGCCGCACGGCGACGACGGCCACCTGCTCGTCAAAGGCCACCCATGAGCCGCCGTCCTCCGGAATGGTGGCCGCGAACTGTGCGGCGGACACCGCATTGGACTCGGAGACCTGGCCGCCGAGAAACTTCGACCACAGCAGCGGGCACCGATGCCGGAGAGTCTCGGCGTAGACGGCGCGCTTCCGGAGGGTCGTCTCGTCCATGCGCAGGCGCACCGCGATGTCCGCGACCGCGGCTCGAACCGCCAACGCTTGGCGGTCGCGACGGATCGCCTCGATGCCGCGGCCCCGCACATCGCTCCAGGCTGGATCGAGCGTCGGGTCAGGACCGACCCAGGGGTCCGGCATCGCCTCGGCGCCGCGGACGATCTCGGCCATCAACCTGTACTGCTCGGCGACGAGCGCCCGCAACGCGACCGAAAACCCCTCGATGACGTCCATCTCCCGGTCATGCTCCGCGGCGGGACCCGGCTTCCACCAGCCCTCATCACCGGC
The DNA here is from genome assembly GCF_054049175.1 of Microbacterium sp. P5_E9. Classification (NCBI taxonomy): domain Bacteria; kingdom Bacillati; phylum Actinomycetota; class Actinomycetes; order Micrococcales; family Microbacteriaceae; genus Microbacterium; species Microbacterium sp. P5_E9. The sequence goes on from NZ_JBFUMV010000003.1 coordinate 346,880, forward strand.
GCCGTCGGCGAGGTCCGCCTCGTCGATCCACTCGACGGACTCCGCATCTTCGGCGCGTGCGCCGATCGTCTTCAACGCATCATTTCCCGCTGGCATCGAATGAAACTCCATGACTTGAAGGTACGAATGCCCACCGACATTCGATTATCCAGTCGTTTTCGACGCCTCCGTCGCGCTCGAAAACGATCGAGCAGGATCGGAGAAGCGCCCCGCCGCCACACTGCCTAGCCTGAAGGAGGCGCCAGAAAGACGCGGCGCCCAGTGACTCAGACCGAAGGAGACCGAAATGGCCAAGACCGAGACATCCGCCGGGCTGTCCGATGACGAGCGTGAGGCCGTCAAGCAGCGCGCCAAGGAGCTTCGCGAGCAGGCGAAGGCCGGCAAGAACCGCGAAGCCGGCGACAAGTCGGTGCGCGATGCCATTGCGAAGCTCGACGACCCCGACAAGGCGATCGCCCAGGGCCTGTACGACGTCGTGACCGCGGTGGCACCCCACCTCGTGCCCAAGACGTACTACAGCATGCCGGGATTCGCGAACGACGAGGGCAAGATGGTCGTCTTCGTGCAGCCGGCCGGCAAGTTCAAGACCCGCTACTCGACCATCGGATTCGAAGACCGCGCCCAGCTCGACGACGGCGACATCTGGCCGACCGCCTTCGCGGTGAACAGCTGGACGCCTGCCGTCGAGAAGCGCATCACCGAGGCTGTGACGAAGGCCGTCGGCTGACGGCTCTGCTCCGCATTTCGGATGCCGCGACCCCGGCCGGGTCGCGGCATCCGTCGTTCATCACTCGTCCGATGGCGACGCAGTCGGCGTAGGGACGACGACGACATCTCGCTGCGGCGCGTAGTGCAGAGGTGAGGCGATGAAGATCGCCACCGCGAGCAGCCCGAGCGCCGTCCCGATCACCAGGATCCGCATCATGAGCACGGAGGTCCTCGCCCCGAATCGGCGGTGGGCAAGCGCCAGCAGCCCGAGCCCCGCGAGGCCACCGGCCGTGTTGACGATCACGTCGGTGGTGTCGAAGCTGCCGATGGAGAGTACGTGCTCGATGATCTCCAGCACCAGGCTTGCTCCGACGAGCACGCCGGTCACCGCGAACCACTTCCACCTCGGCGCGAGCAGCCCGAGATATAGGCCGAACGGGATGAACAGCAGGAAGTTGAATACCACCTCGAGCGGCGCGCTGGCGTCGGCGTCGCCGTCAGGCACGAACGGGATCAGCTTGATGGGACGCGGGAGCAGCGCCGCCTCCCCGATCCACGGAACCTCGAGTTTCCAGAGCACGATCCAAGCGAGCAGGACGAGGTAGATCACGAAGAGGACGGGCAACAGCCATCCGCGAGGTTCGCTCTTCGGATCAGACACCCTGCCATGCTTCCAGCTTCTCGACCCGCGAATGACAGCTCCGCCTCGGGACGCGCCAGACTGAACCTGCACCGACAACAGGGAGCGACCATGACATATCGCGTCGGATACTTCGTGGGCAGCCTGTCCTCGACCTCGATCAATCGGATCCTCGCGAAGGCGCTGATCGGGCTGGCACCCGACGACCTGGAGTTCACCGAGATCCCGATCCGCGACCTGCCGCTGTACAGCCCCGACTACGACGCGGACTTCCCTCCGGCAGCGCGCGCACTGAAGCAGGCGATCAGTGAGACGGATGCCGTGCTCTTCGTCACCCCGGAATACAACCGCTCCATCCCCGGCGCGCTGAAGAACGCCATCGACTGGGCATCGCGGCCGACGAGACCGACCTCGTTCGACCACATCCCGGCCGCGGTGATCGGGGCCTCCAGGGGGCCGATCGGCACGGCCCTCGCGCAGCAGAGCCTGCGCGGCGTGCTGAGCTTCTGCAACGCGCGTCAGATGACCGCACCCGAGGCGTACATCCGCTTCTCGCACGACGACTTCGCCGAGGACGGCACGGTCACCAACCCTCAGATGGAAGCCCGCCTGCGGACGTTCATGGCCGAATTCCGCGAGCACATCCAGCGGGTGCTCACCGTGCTGCCTCGGCAGGAGCAGGCACTCTCCTGAACCAGGCCCTCGACGGCCCCGTCCTCAGTCAGGTGCCGCAGTAGGTGCGATGCCGCGGTGCGCCGTCTGGGGCCGGCCGCGCGAAGCGTCGGTACTCGCTTCCGGAGCGCTCCGTGTAGGGATCGCGCAGCAGGTCGACCAGCTGCTCGAAGGGCGCGAGGTCGCCCTCGGTCGCGGCCGAAAGCACCTCCTCGACGATGTGGTTGCGGGCGATGTAGACGGGGTTCACGGCCCGGATGGCCGCGGCATCCGGTGCAAGCGCCGACCACCGGATCAGCCACGCGTCGAGCTCAGGGACCGATCCGAGGAAGCGTCCGCGCAGTGGCCGCTCGTCACCCTCTGCGGCAGCGGCGAGATCTCGCCAGAAGCCTGTGAAGTCGACCCCGTGATCGGCGGCAAGGTCGAGAGCGGCGTGCGCGAGCTCGGCGGCGACCGAGGGGTCGACCCGGTCGTCGAGGCCCAGCTTCGCGCGGAACGCCGCGGCCCAGTGCGACCGATAGCGCGCGTCGAACCCGTCGACCAGCTCCGCGGCGATCTGCTGAGCCGTCGACGGGTCGTCGGCCAAGAGCGGCGAAAGCGCATGGCCGAGGCGCTCGAGGTTCCAGCGCATGATCGACGGCTGCTGGTCGTAGGCGTAGCGGCCGAATCGGTCGATCGAACTGAAGTACGCGCCTGGCTCGTACGCATCCAGGAATGCGCATGGACCGTAGTCGATGGTCTCCGCCGACACCAGGACGTTGTCGGTGCTGAGCACGCCGTGGACGAACCCGGTGCGCATCCAGTCGGCGGTGAGCGCTGCCACCGCGTCCACGATTTCGGCGAGCAGCGCGCGGTAAGGGTGCTCAGCGGCGGCCGCCCGCGGGTAGTGGCGGGCGATCACGTGATCCGCGAGGCGGGCGAGCAGCGCCGGATCATCCTGCGCGCGCACGTACTCGAAAGAGCCGAACCGCACATGGCTGGTCGCGGTGCGCGCCAGCACCGCGCCCGGCAGCGTCTGCCCGCCATGCTCGCGCGGGGCGCCGGTGCCCACGACGGCGAGCGCCCGGGTGGTGGGAACTCGGAGCGCCTGCATCGCCTCGCCCATCAGGAACTCGCGGAGCATCGGCCCGACCACGGCGAAGCCGTCGACCCGCGACATCGACGTGGGTCCGATCCCCTTCAGATGCACGTCGCGCAGGCGTCCGGCGCGGTCGCGTCGCTCGCCGAGAAGCGCGGCGCGGCCGTCGCCGAGGATCGGCTGGAAGACCCCCCACTGGTGGCCGGCGTACACCTGCGCGACCGGGCTGGAACCCTCCCTGAACGACTCGCCGGTGAGGAAGCGGATGCCTGCGCGCGACCGCAGATAATCGGGGTCGAGCCCGAGATCCCGGGCGACCTCCTCGTTCAGCGTGAGAAGCTGCGGCTGCGGTGTGCGGACGGGCGAGACGGGGTGGGAGAGCTCCGGGAGGGTCTCCGCCCACACGCGTTCGAGCCCCGGTGGTTTCTGAGCATCGACGAGGGCGCTGCGAGCGCCGGGTCGCGTGACAAGATCCGCCGCGTCAGCCATGGAGGCAGTATTGCCGTCCGCGCCGCGATGACGCCGGAATGTGACGCCGCGGGACGTGCGGGCTCCGCGGACGACGCGCTACTGACCGGGGCAGGTGCCTGGGTTCGGGACGTCAGTCCTCGGGGATCCGCCCGGAGGCACATCTGGGAACGTGACGTAGAGCACGTATCGGGTTGTGCCGTAGTTGACGACCTGATCCACTTCGCCGGGTCGTTCGATGAACGCCTGCCCCGCGCGGTAGGTTTCGATCTCGCAATGGTTGCCGACCGATTCGTAGACGGTGAGCTCGCCTTCCTTGACGACGATGATCGCGCCGCCCGGATGCGAGTGCCAGCCGGAGGAACCGCCCGGTTCAACGGTGATCGTCGCCATGGCGACATCTGTTCCGACGTGCAGTGGGATGGTCCCGTTCGACACGTTCGTCCCCCGCGTCAAGAGAGTCTGCGTCAGCTGTGATGGCGGCGTGGCGTGGACGGCTCCAGCTGACAGGGCGACGCCGGTGAGGCCGAGCAGCACGGCCAGAGCCCATCGTGATTTCACTCTTCCCCCAACCGTGGCGGACTTGGTCGTGCGGCGAATATTCGTTTCCATGTCACTCTCCCCCTAGGTGAGCGCGGAGCCGACCGGCGAGGATGTCTTCCTCGACCCCGTGGGCGCCGTCGCATTTGCGCTGACCATGCACCCGGTCGGTATCAGACGGATATCAGCGAACGCGGGCGGGTTCTGCGCCCGATAACGTCGGGCTATGAGCGATGTACTCCCCTTGAGCCCCGACGAACTGCTGACGACGACGCGCTCCGTGCGGCGTCGGCTCGACCTCGAGCGACCCGTCCCGGTCGACGTCGTCCGAGAAGCGCTCGAGGTCGCGCTGCAGGCGCCGACCGGGAGCAACGCCCAGACGTGGCACTGGATCGTCGTCACCGACCCGGAGAAGCGCCACGCCATCGCCTCGCTGTACGCGCGATCGTTCGCCCGCTATCGCGCGTCGGGCGGCCGGACGTACGCCGACCCGACGCGCCAGGCGGTGCAGCAGCGGGTCTCATCGAGCGCCGACTACCTGGCGGAGCACATGGGCGACGTCCCCGTCCTCGTGATCGGCGCGATCTTCACGGGCGCCGAGGAGTTCGAGCCTGGAAGTCAGACCGGCCTGTGGGGGTCGCTTCTGCCTGCCGCCTGGAGTCTGCAGCTCGCGCTGCGGGCGCGTGGCCTCGGCAGCGCCTGGACGACCCTGCATCTCGCGTACGAGCGTGAGATCGCCCAGCTCCTCGGCATCCCGCCGACCGTGCGCCAAGGCGTACTGCTGCCCGTCGCCTACACCGTGGGAACGGACTTCCGACCCGCGCACCGTGCGCCGCTCGACGACGTCCTGCACATCGACGGCTGGTGAGGGTCAGCGCGTCGATCCCTCGCGCGCCGAACGCGGGCCGTGGACAGTAACGGGACAGCCGGCGAGCTCGGGTGGGCCCGTGGTGCTCTCAGGCCGCGACGGTCTCCCGATCCGCGATGATCGCACGCACGGCCTCGCGGCCGGCACGGTTCGCGCCGACGGTGGACTGCGAAGGCCCGTACCCGATCAGGAAGAGACGCGGCTCGTCGGTCGCGCGCGTGTTCGCGACGCGGATTCCCCCGTCCGGTGTGCGCAGCCGCAGGGGCGCCAAATGGTCCAGCGCTGGACGGAAGCCGGTCGCCCACAGGATGACGTCCGCCTCGACGAGCGATCCGTCCGGCATGCGCACGCCGTTCTCCTCGATCGAGGAGAACATCGGATGCCGCACCAGCACTCCGCGCGCCTCGGCGGCGCGGGCCCACGGCGTCCAGTGCATCCCGGTCACCGAGATGACGCTCCCCGGCGGAAGCCCGCGACGCACGCGATCCTCGACGCCCGCGATCGCGGCGACCCGGGCAGGAATGTCGAAGGACTCCTCGGACCACTCCGGCTCGCTTCGCGTCACCCAGAACGTTTCGGCGACGCGCGAGATCTCGTCGAGCAGCTGAACCGCCGATATCCCGGCGCCCACGATCACCACCCGCTTGCCGGCGAACTCCTCGGCCGAGACGTAATCCGCGACATGCAGTTGGCGCCCTCGGAAGCGACCCTGGCCGGGGTAGTGCGGCCAGAACGGGCGGGTCCAGGTGCCCGTCGCGTTGATGACGTACCGGGCTGTCCACACGCCGTGATCGGTTTCGACGACGAGTCGATCGTCGTCGCGTCGGACGGCGGTGACACGCACCGGGCGTCGCACGTCCAGGGCGAATTCCGCCTCGTACGCGGCGAAGTACGGCGGCAGCACATCCCGGCTCGCCGCGTGCGCATCGGCCGGCGGCACCGCGAATCCGGGCAGCTCATGGATGCCGTTGACCGTCGCCATCTTCAGCGAGGCCCAGCGGTGCTGCCACGCTCCTCCGGGCTCGCTGTTCGCGTCGAGCACGACGTACGTCTGATCTGCTCCGGTCGCGCGTTCGCTCGAAACGAATCCGCGTCGCGCGAGGTGGTAGGCAGCGGACAATCCGGCCTGACCCGCACCGATCACCACGACGTCGACAGGAGCGGGGTGCACATCGAGACCGAACGCCTATCGCCGCGGCCGGATTCCCAAGCCGCAGCTCGGACCTCATCGCGCCTGCATGGCCGGTGCGCGGCTAGTAGCCCGGCGGTCGTTTCTGGGGCGGGTCGTCTCCGTCGACATCCTCGTCATCGTCGGCGGCCAGCACCGCGATCGGCGGGATACCCATGACGAGGGCGACGAACTTCCCCCACGGCCCAACGGGACGCGCGGATTCCTCGGGCATCATCACTCCTCTGTCGAGGGACTGAAACTCAAGTTACCGCGTCGGTTCTCTGGCTGCGACGTCTCCGCGCAGATGCCGGAGCGAAGTCCCCTCGCCACTCGGCGGTCTGTGCGGCACGATGGAACCATGGCGACTGCCGCACGCGTGATCTCGGTGAGCCGCGACGATCAACATCGCTTCACGAAGCCGGCCCGGGAATCCATCACGCTTGTCGCCGGCCTCGGTGTGCAAGGCGACGCGCACTTCGGCGGGACAGTGCAGCATCTCTCGCGGGTGCGACGCGATCCGACGCAGCCGAATCTCCGGCAGGTTCACCTCATCCATGCGGAATTGTTCGACGAGGTGACCGCCGAGGTCGCCCCGGGTGAGCTTGGCGAGAACATCACCACGGAAGGGGTCGACCTGCTGGGACTTCCTCGCGGAACGCGTCTGCGACTGGGCCTCGATGCTGTTGTGGAACTCACGGGTCTGCGCAACCCGTGCGTGCAGATCGATCGATTCGAACCGGGCTTGCTCAAGCAAGTCGTCGGCACGGATGCCGAGGGTCGCACGATCCGGAAGGCGGGGGTGATGGCGGTGGTGATCGCTGGCGGGGTGGTGAGGCCAGGTGATCCGATCGGGGTGGAGATCCCGCCCGCACCGTTCGAACCGCTCTTCCCGGTCTGACCCCAGGCGTCATTCAGCGGTCCCCCACGGTMCGCGTGCAGGGCCTCGGCCCGGCGGGTTCACCTGGCGAGGACCCGGCGCATCACTGGACGACTGGGGTAGGTGCGTCCGAGCTCGTGGAAGCCGGCAGCCGTGAACATCGCGAGAGTGCCGGTGAAGAGGGACGCGGGCGACGGATTCCCTGTGAGCCGGTCCTTGTCGACGGGGTGTCCGTCCACGACAGTGGCGCCGTGCGCGCGGGCGTGATCAACGGCTGAGGAGGACCTCCCGCACGAGCCGCGTCCGCTCGACCCCATCCCAATCGTGCGAGCGCTGGTGCGACCGCACCGGGTCCAGAAAGTCATCACCGCGCATCCGCACACTGCCTGGGACGAGCTCCACCAACCCGCGGGCGAGCGTACTCTTTCCGGCGCCGCCGTATCCCGACACCCCGACGACAATGGGAGTGCCCCGCTCGTTCCTCCGCTCGAGGATCGGCGCGGCAAGCTCCTGCAATTGCATGCAATAACCCTAGATAGCCCGCGGGGCCCCACCTGGCCGCATTCAACACACCGACCGTACGAGGGTCCCTGAATGGTCCCCCTCTGTGTTCGAAGAGCTGCTCGTGCGGCGCAGGTCAGCTCTGATCGGCGCTCGTCTGAATCGTCGAGCGCACGGCCCGCCGCAGCGCGGTCGCGTTGTCTCGGAGCCACTGCGCACGGCGGAGGATGCGGTCGCCGACACCTTCTTCCCACATGCGCTGCCAGCCTCCGCCGAACATCTCAGCGCGCGACTTCATGAGGAACCAGGAACGGTCGGCGCCGTTGATCGAGATCTCCACAAGGGTCGACCGGGCCGCGACATCCAGCCCATACGTCTCCACAATCAGCGAGCCTGTCTCGATCGGATCGAGATGCCGCGAGGCGACCTCTCGGTCCGGCTCCGGCATCCAACCACCCCACCACAGCAGGAGGTTCGCGACCTCCTCCGCACGACTGGCGGGGCGGATCATGTCGAAGTCGATCAGAGCCGCAGCGCGCGCGTCACGGAAGACGACGTTCTCCGGAGTGATGTCAAGGTGTGCGACCAGCGTCGGTGCCTCAGCGATCGAGGCAGGCATCCCGAGAACATCTGGCTGTCGCAGTCCAGTCGCCCAGCTGGGCACACCGAGCGGCTCCATCGCATCATCGAACGCGCGCACCAGCCGTGCCACGCTCGCGATACGCGCCGGATCCGCGACCCAGGCGGGCCAGGGACGGCCTGCGACCTGACCGTCGATGAAATCGAGGATGTCGCGGCCTTTCGCATCGACACCGTGAAACCGAGGAGCACCAGCGAACCGCACGGACTCGAGGTGCCCGAGAACCTGACGGACGGACTCCGATACCCCGCTCACCGGGCGGCGCACTGTGTCACCGACCCGCACCACGCCCTCCGTGACATCGCCACCGGCCAGCGGTTCCTCGACGTCGTCCCCGCGTATCGTCACAACCCAAACCTAGAGAACGAACCGTTTCTCCCATTGCCGTTCGGTTCGGTGATTCTCGGCGGATAGCCATGACGTCGCCCGCACGCGGTATGTTCGACGCCTCAGGAGGCGATGCGATGTCGACGACCCTCAGTTCAGAACCGAAACCGGCATCTGAGGGTGGGGACGCCCGTCGCCGTCGCGCGAAGATCGTAAAGCGCGGGTCGCTGTCGATTCTGGTGCTCACGATCGCCGGCTTCGTGATCGGCGCTCTCGTGATGTTCGGGTGGATGGTCAACGAAACGCACTTCGACCGCCCGACTCAGGAGTTCGACGATTTCGAAAAACAGGTCGAGAGCCTCCCCGGCGTGGACGGCGTCGACAAAGAGCGATGGGTCGAAGCGCCGGCTTTCTCGAACCCGACGTCATGGATGTCCGTCGCCGTGGACGATGCTGGACTTCCAGTCCTGCTCGAAACGGCGTGCTCGACCGACTATCCCGACCCCGTCACGTGGTCGATTCGTGTAAGTACGCCCGCCGGAGCGGAGGTGCTGCTGCACGCAGTACCAACACACCCCGACGCTGCCGACGGCGACGTGCGGTGTCCTGACTTCGGGCTCGACGCGGTGCCGCTCGTCGCTGAACTCGATCGGGTGGCTCCGGGTCTCGCTATCCAGCCTGCGCTCTGGGAGGACGACAGATTCGCCCTCGTCGCGCTGGAAGAGCAAGYTCCGGCGGGGTTCACTCACCTTCTGCCGCTCATCGAGCACGCCGACGATCTGCTCGCCGCCGCCGGTCTGGATGCGAACGATGCGGTCGAATTCAACTCGGCGAATCTCGGCTTCGTCCTCGAGCCAGGCGAGCGTGACGCGTACCTCGCGCTGCTCACCGAGCTCGCCGAGGATCGCGCGGTCAGCAGTTACTGGGCCGACAGCGGCACGTCGGTCGAGGGAATCGAGAAGGTGCAGATCGTCGCCCCGGACGAGCAGCACGCGGCGATCGAGGAAGTCATCCGCTCCTCCGGGCTGCACATCGCCGATCTCCCGGTGCGGTTCATCGAGCAATGAGCTCAGTGCGACTGGCAGTTCTGCACGCGATCGGGCCCAATTCCCCCGGGGTCGAGCAGAGCGAAGCCGGCCCAACCTGATCCCCCACTCAGCTGGGGATGGAGCCCGCCGGCCGTCCCCCTTGTTGAGGTGACGCTCCCGCCCCATACTTGGCGCCAGGCGCGCAACGTCGCGCGTCGTGGGGGCGCCGGTTTGGGGATCGGTCATACGCGCATTGGCGACCTCGTCGCGTGCCGTGTGACTGTCGGCGAGCCTCGCTGATCGATCTTCGTGGTCCCCGGTGCCGAAAGGAGGACGATGAAGATCAAGACTTGGGGCGCGCACGGAATCGGGGCGTGTGTGATCATCACTCTGGCTGCAGTACTAGCCGKGTGTACCAGCAGTCCCACGCCCGAGGCCACGCCTGCAGCCGAGCCTGTCGAGGCCGTGGAGACGCCAGCTTCCCTTCCGAGACCCGAGTTACCGGCACCTCCGGAACAGCTCACCTTCGAAGCGGGCGCCGATCTCGACTCGGAGGTGTGGCTTGCCGGTTGGCACGTGCGGCCGATCGACATGACCAACGGCTACCCCGTTGTGTACCCCCGCGACGATTGGGAGGAGAAGAAGTTGTCAGACGGCTGTGAGAGCTCGCGGTATCACAAGTTCTCCCTCGACGGTCTTGATCTCACCCTCGACGACCGCACCTTGACCGACCAGTACCTCGCCCAGATCCTCGATATCCCGGTCGCAGACATCTCGGCCGAAGGTTCGGATATCTCGTTCCCCGTGGTCGGACGGTCGCCGATGACAGCCGACTTCCGGGTGCGCGCCGGAAGCTTCAGCAACGGGGGCAGTTGGCTGGCGGCGGCGAGGGTCTTCGGTGCGCTCCACACGGCATTAGTCGTCCAGCTCGAGTGCGACCCTGGCCCGATGACCGGGGCGACCGGCCAGCAGATGTTCGACCTGCTCCCGCAAGTAGTCGGCCCGGACGGTCTCGCGGTCGGACTCGGCCGCGTCGACTGGAACATCGTCGAAGCACTCACTTTCGACGACGGTGCGGACCTCGTCGCATCATCGGGTGCGCAGTGGGTTGACGGGGCGCTGATGGCGGACGCGTCCTGGACGTTCGACGACGGCGAGCCGGACGATGGGACCTGGTCCTACGCATCCAGTGACGGCGACTGCATGGCGGATTACCAGCAGTCTCGGCTAGAGGAGAACAGCGCGACCCCCGGCGATCGGGAGGCCAGTGACGAGCTCGTTGCGTTGTGGTCGGAGGACCCAGACAGCTTTGCTCCCGAGGACGCGGTCGACCATGGCTTCGCGCTCGGTGTGCCCGGTAACGACCTGGTCGCCATGAGGCTCATCGAAGGCTCAGCGCCTGCAGGCAGATCGGTGACGGCCGCTCGGGCGTTCACAGGTCCACTTCTCGGATTGGCGATCACCGTCACCTGCTCGACCGGTGATCCACTGAAGGCACTGGAACTGCTGGCCGCGGAGTCCGCCATCCAAGTGGTGCCGTAGCAGTGTGCGGGCTGACGGCGCCAGCCGCGACACTCACCGGGTCGCGCCGTCCAGCCGAACCCGCCGCTACGACTCGAAAAGAGTCGGCGTGGGCGAGCGACAGTTATTGCCGTATTAGATAGGTCGAGTTGCGGAGGCCGATAGCCGGTGCTCAGCGGTCGTGGTCCTCAAGCGTTCGAGACCACGCAACCTCCCGCTGAAGCTGGCCGGTTTGGACGAAGAGTCGCACTTGATGCGCGTGTGGGAGCGCCTGGGCCAGCTCGTCGCGGTCAGCGCGGGTGAAGCCGAGCTTCTGCCAGAACGCACCTGATCTGCGCGAGAACAGCCAAGCCTGAGTGGCTCCTGCCACCCGTGCCTGCTCCATGGCGTACCGAGCCAACCGAGAGCCCGCGCCCCGAACGCGCTGTGGCGGCGACACCGCAACGCTGCGGATGAGCGCGTGTTTGCGGTCCTCACTCAACTCGAACCCCGTTGTGCCGATCACGTTGCCGCTCTCGTCACGCTCGATCCACAGATGAGTTGTCGGGTCCTCAAGTCCTGCCAGAGTCAGATCCACCTCGACCAGGAAGCTGCGCAATTGATCGATGTCGGCAGCCGACACACGCTCCAAAGTCACGACTCAATTCTGGACGGAGCGGGGCATCACGGATCGCGGCCGAGGTCGGCGGCTATTCGTCGAGAGCGGCTCTCAACACTCTGATCGCCTTCGGACCGACTCCGTGGAGAGTCGCAAGGTGATCGAGTCCAGCCTTCTTGACGTCATCCAAGTCCCGTACCCCCGCCTCGTCGAGGGCCCTCCTGGCAGGTGCACCGATGTTCGGCAGCCGGCGCTCAGCGTTCATGCGTGCACAATACGCTCCGCACCAACGTCTCGAGGTAGCGTGCGCTCGAGCGCCGGTCGTGCGGGCGGTGGTTCTCATGCAGAATGGCGCCATGCAGGCTGTGGTTGCACGTAGCCGAGCCAAGAGCCTGGCTGGACTCCTGGGATGTGCGCTCTTCGTCGCGGCTTCTCTTGCGATCATCGCCGAGGGATCTGCTCTCACGCTGATCATCGGCACCGTTGGTGTCGCGACGTTCGTCGGATTCGGGATCGGCTGGATCGTCGTTCTCCTCAAAGCTGGTCCGGGTCTCGTCGTGGACGAGACCGGGTTCGAGGACACCAGTTCCCTCACGGCGGTCGCGCGGGTGCTCTGGGCAGATGTGACCCAGGTTTCGGAACTGAGCATCGCCGGCACGCCGTTGGTCGTCATCGGCGTCCGCGATCCGGAGCTCTACGTGACACGCCTGCGTGGACTGCCCCGCTTTGCTGCCATCGCGAACAACCGTCTGTTCGGTTCTCCGGTCATCATCGCTGCAGTGAGTCTGAGGATCAGTTTCGCAGACCTGTCCACGCTGTTGGCCGAAGGCCTTCGGCACTACCGCGAACCTTGGCTTGAGATCCCGACCTAAGTCGTGGGGCAGTGGGCGCGTTTCTTTGACGCTCGCGAGAGGGCCGCTCTCCGAGCGGCGCGGTGATCCTTGCCTGCGCGATAGTCGCTTTCGTTCTCGTGGGACCGGCTGGGTGATCAAACCGCGGGCGCGCGCCGATGTCAGCGGGACATTCGTGCGCGGATGGCGCCGTACGCCCGCATCAGCTGGGGGACGACGAGGTACACCGCGAGGGGTACGACGATGAGGGTGAGCACGAAGGCTCGCGCGACCGGGTGCCAGTCGACGGAGATGGGTCCGATGAGCAGCATGCCGATCGCGACGAGCGGGAAGATCGCCAGCCACGTGATGGCCGCGCGGATGTGCACGGACGGCGGCTTTGGCGTCGATGGCGCGACGAACGGAGCGGCAGTGGTGTCTCGCACGCCAGGTGTGGTGGGTGTGGCCATCGGGGCTCCCTTTGGGTTCGGCTGGTCGGGAACTGCAACGGAGCAGCCGAGACCGGCATTCCCGTTGGTCCTCCCATGTGCCGCCCGTACCCGTTCACCCGGCGTGCAGTGGGCGTCATGTGTCCGTGAACGAGCCGAAGTCCGGGCGAAGCTCCGCGCTGAGCTGGTCCACGTTCGCCGGGGTCACCTTCCAGCGTGACGCGTCGTCATCCTCGAACGTCAGGTCGGACCTTCCAGAGTCGCGATCGAACTGCACGAGGATCTTCAGCGGCTGTTCCTGCCCCGGCTTGTAGTTGCTCTCGCGCAGCGCGTCCACCGCGGGCTTGATCCCCGACGGGCGCGATGCGACCGCCGAGGGCGTGCCGTCGGGCGAGTAGGTGTAGCCGTGCGTTCCGCTGACCCGGCCTCCGCTGAGGTCGATGACCATCGCCAGCGATGACCAATCGTCGCCGGCTCCTCTCATGTTCTCGATCAGCGCGCGGATGAGATCAGTGGTTGCGTCGTCGGGCATGGGTCCATCCTGGATGGACATACGAGTCGTCAGTTCACGAGCGGCAAGGGATGAATGGGTTCAGCCTATGAGCCGGTCGACCTTGGCCCGTTGCTCTGCGACCGTTGTCACTGTCGCAGGGTCGACGGGCGCGAAGGTGTCTACGACGCTCTCGACTCCTTCAGGTGCGAAGCGGTAGGCGCTCAGACCGCCGCCTTGATCGCGGGCCATGCCACTGGGCCAGACGTCTGGCTGTGCGCCAGCCACGCCTATCCGCCACCCCAGCGGCTCCAACTGCTCCCGGATCACGCACAGCGCCTCGAAGGCGTCGTTCTCACGCGCTGAAACGGAAGCGAACTCGGGTGAGGTGATCTCGACCACCCACGACCCCGACTCGTATCGCCACGCGACAGTGGCCTCGCTCGAGCTGCCATCGCGGGTCGCCTGGATCGTCTGCGGACTCTGGATCATMCGCTCATCCTCTCAGGCGAGAAGCTGCGTGGGCCGGGAGAGATCGGTCGAAAGCTGCCTCGTCCACCTGAGGACGATTGCGCCCGGTCAGGGGGCGAAATGTCCATATGGACATCGCATGGACGAGTCATCCGCGAAAGTGGACAACTTCAAAAAAGGCCTACAAAACAAGTGATGTAGGTTCCTGATCGACCTTGCGGGGAACGACCGGGAATCCGCGTTGGTTTGCGGCGGTCAGTACCTTCGCAGACCACGATAATTTGCGAATTCCTACACGAAGCCCGCGTTGAAAAGGGCACTGAGGCTCACTCGCAAGCGGATCATCGACCACGACAGTTCTGCTCGAGCGGCGCAGGTCAGCCCACAGTGACGGCCCGAGCCTCAGGCTCGGGCCGAGTCCTCGCGCCGCATGCGGCGATAGCGGCTCTCGTCGGCGGCGAACACACCGCAGTACACGGCGCCGACCAACAGAGAGACTCCGCCCGCCAATAGGAAGCCGGTGCCAGCGAGGGATCTGAAGTCGGTCAGCATTCCGGCAACGAACATCAATTCGCCCCCGACGACGCAGAGCAAGGCGCCCCACCGCAATCCACCGAGGATCACCTGCCACGCCCGCGCCATACCGCCATCGTGCCAGCGTCACCGTTTGATGTCACGGCTATCACCCGCCGCCCGGAGACCGGTCAGTCGGGCGCGACATCAGTGCCCCTGGTCGGCGCGCGTGACGTAGGTCAGCAGCGGTAATCCCGCCGGAGAGGCAAACGACGCCGCAATCTCCGCGAGCGACGCGCGCACGAACGGCAGAAATGAGTCCCGGCCCCACGAGCGGACAGAGAACAAGGCCTCGCGGTCGTCCCAGCGCAGAGCCGGCCGCTCGCCGATGTCCACGACCGAGACCCCCACAGGCTGGTTCCTCGGCGCGAACGAGCGCCCGCCGGCTCCCGGTCGCGCGAGATCGATCATGAGCGCTCGTAGCGCGTCGTCTCGGTGGCTGAACACCGCTATGTCCGTCGACGTGCCGCGGCTCCAGGACCGGAATGCCCACCGCTCCCCCTTCGGCTCGATGTACCGGCCCGTCTCCATGTCGGACCACCCGAACTGCCCGTCGCGGGAGAACGGCTTCTCCAGGTAGCCCCACCGGGCGTGGCRCTGCAGCAGGCGGGCATCCGCRCCAYCGGGATCGATCGTGTCGAGSACGTTGGCGACACCGGGYATCCGCCCCCGGCGCCAGCGCTGGAAGGTCTGCCTGTCGTGGAGGTTCGCGTACCCGATTGTGCGCTCATCCCCGGAGTGAGAGATCGGGTCAGAGCCCGTCGCCCAGACCTCTCCAGTCTCGCMATCGACGATGTACGGCCCGCTGCCGATGAGCATCGTCAGCACGTCGCCCGTGTCGAGATAGACCCGRGACTGCCGCGAGATCGTGAAGCCCCACGGCTTGGTCTCGACTCGCTCGTCGGCTTCCCGCCCCTCATCGAACGCTCGGCGCGTCCACTCTCTGACGGCGTCGGGGGTCACCTCGAGCTCAGTATCGGTCATCTCGGCAGGCTACTGGCTGCAACCGGCGCGTGAGCGACCCCTAGGCGCCGTATCCCGGTCGGCTTGCGCGCCGTCCCGCTGGGACTACGAGCCGGTGTTCCGCTCTAGCCATTGGTCGATGTCGGCCAGCTCATCCCGGATCTTTTGCCGCTCTTGCGGCGTGAAACGTCTGACCTGCATTGCAAGTACCGATTCAGCCGCGATCGGACTTAATCCAAACGTTCGCTGCACCGCGCCTCGCAGCTCCTGACCGTCACCCTGCACAGCCGAGCAGACCTCAACCAGTTCTGCGAGTCGACCCAGCACCTCGATGTAGGCCGCGATGATCTCGCGGCGCCCCATTGCATTCTGTCGTTCGTCCGACATTCGGCCACCCTACCGATGCGACAAACGGTTCCTCGCTACCGACGGCGCACTGAACGGCCCTCAGCGGGCCAGTTCGTGGCGTGCGAGGACGGTGATCCACTTCTCCGCCGATGTCGGCTGGGTGGAGTCAACGATC